>CADCNE010000063.1:6079-13867 GCA_902802805.1 uncultured Eubacteriales bacterium | reverse complement strand
ACGATATGACTACAAAAACAGCTACACCTAGCGATTGGCGGCGTCTGGTGCGCAGCGTCATCATGCTGACGGCGCTGCTGTTCGCAGCGTTGCCGGGCAGGGCACAGACGGCTAACTATGCCTACATTTTCTACAACGCTACCTACGGATACCTTGTCAACAACAACGGCGACCCCGTGCTCCAGGGCAACCTCATCTCCATCCTCAACGGTGCGTCGGAGCTGGTCATCCTTTCCATGGGCATGACGCTGGTGACCGCAGCCTCCGGCGGCCAGGACATTTCCGTAGGCGCTCTGGCCGCCATTGCAGGCAGCGTCTTCGTCAAGATCCTGAAGAGCGGCAACATCACAGCCGTCACGGTGTTCCTGGCATTCCTTGCCTGCTGCGCGGTGGCCATGGTCTTCGGTGCGTTCAACGGATCGCTGGTTTCGTTCTTTAAGATCCAGCCCATGATCGCGACACTCATCCTGTTCACCTGCGGACGCAGCATCGCCTACTGGATCAACGGCGGCGCCACGCCCACCATATCCAGCCCCATCATCAGCGCTTTGGGCAGCTTCATCCCGGGCATCCCGGTCCCCACGCCCATCCTGATCGTCGTTCTCGTGGGCATCCTCTTCTCTCTGCTGTTTCGCTTCACCACCCTGGGCCTCTACGTCCAGACGGTGGGCATCAACCAGAGCGCAGCCCGGCTCAACGGCATCAACTCCGTGGGTATCAAGCTCCTGGCCTTCGTGCTGCTGGGCGCCTGCTGCTCCGTGGCCGGCATGATCGGCGTGAGCCGCCTGAGCCTCATCAACCACGAGACCCTGCTCCTCAACATCGAGATGGACGCCATATTGGCCGTGGCCATCGGCGGCAACAGCCTGGGCGGCGGCAAGTTCAAGATGCTGGGCTCCGTTCTCGGCGCCTACGCCATCCAGGCCCTGACCATCACCCTCTACGCCATGAAGGTCCCCTCCACAGACGTGAAGGCCTATAAGGCTGTGGTCATCGTGCTGCTGGTGGTCATGGGTTCCCCGGTGGTGAAGGAGTGGGCCAACCGGGTCTGGAACAAGCTGACGGGCAAGCGTGCCGTCAGCGTGCGGAAGGAGGCGGCGTAACATGGCAAATCCTAAGAATAGCGTCCCCGTCCGCCGCAGGGAGCCCATCACCGACACCCAGCTGCTGCTGACCATCACCATCTGCATCTTCGTGTGCATGTACGTGGCGGCCATGCTGATCTGGGGCGGCGGCTTCAAGAAGCCGCAGATGATCTTTGACATCCTCAACGACAACGCCTTTCTCATTATCGTCGCCTGCGGCCTCACCATCGTGATGATCACCGGCAGCATCGACATCTCGGTGGGCGGTGTGACGGCTCTGGTCGCCATGGTGGGCGTCATGATCCTCAACGGGAATCTGGGCCTTTATAACGGGCTGATCGCTTCTCTGGGCTTAGGGGAGAACTGGCGCATCGTGTTCGCGCTGATCACGGCGCTGCTGATCGGCCTCGCCTTCGGCGCCGTACAGGGCTTCTTGATCGCGTATCTGCAGATCCAGCCCTTCATCATCACCCTGGCAGGCATGTTCTTTGCCCGCGGCATGATCACCATCGTCAGCGTCGATCCCCAGAAGGCTCCCCAGAGCCTCATGAACATCCTGCAAAAGCGCATCGAGATCCCCTGGCTGGGCTCGGTCAACAAGAAGGGCGTGCTGATCCCGGCCAAGATGGAGATCGGGGTGGTCGTCGCCCTGGTCATCGTGGTGCTGGTGTTCATCCTGCTGCGCAAGATCAGGCTGGGCCGCAGCTTCTATGCTGTGGGCGGCAACCAGCAGAGCGCCCTGATGCTGGGGGTGAACGTGCGCAAAACGCGTTTCATGGCCCACCTGATCAGCGGCCTATTGAGCGGCATCGCCGGCTTCGTCTTCATGATGCACACCGGCGCGGGCAACGCCACCAACGCCACCGCCGCGGAGATGAATGCCATTGCCTCCTCCATCATCGGCGGAACGCTGCTCACCGGCGGCGTGGGCAACGTGATCGGCACCTTCTTCGGCGTGCTGACGCTGAACACCATCAAGTCCATCGTGACCACGTCCGGCCTTCGTGACCCCTGGTGGCAGAGCATCACCACCGGCGCCATGCTGTGCTTCTTCATCCTGCTGCAGAGCGTGGTCCTGATGCGGAAAAACAGAAAAAACGGTAAGAAATGAAAGACGAGAGGAATAGAGATATGAAGCGTGAATTCTGGTTCGTGGTCGGGTCCCAGTTCCTGTATGGGCCGGACGTGTTGGTGATTGTCGAGAACCGTGCCCGGGAGATGGCGGCGAAGCTTTCAAAGGTGCTGCCGTACCCCCTTATTTACAAGGTGACCGCCAAGACGAACAAAGAGATCACCGACGTGGTGAAGGAAGCCAATTACCGGGACGAGTGCTGCGGCGTCATCACCTGGTGCCATACCTTCAGCCCCAGTAAGATGTGGATCGACGGCCTGCGGGACCTCAACAAGCCCTGGTGCCATCTGGCCACCCAATACAATCAGGAGATCCCCAACGAAGAGATCGACATGGACTTCATGAACCTGAACCAGGCCGCCCACGGGGATCGGGAGCACGGCTTTATCGGCGCACGGCTCAGGAAGCCCCGGAAGGTCATCGCGGGCTACTGGCGGGATGAAAAGGTCCACAAGCGTCTGGGCGACTGGATGAAGGCCGCCGTGGGCGTGGCCGTGTCGAAGGACATGAAGGTCATGCGCTTCGGCGACAATATGCGCGAAGTGGCCGTCACCGAGGGCGACAAGGTGGAGGCCCAGATCAAGCTGGGCTGGCAGGTGAACACCTGGGCTGTGGGCGATCTGGTCAAGGAAATGAACACCGTCACCGAATCGGAGATCGACGCCCTGGTGGCGGAATATACGGCCGCCTACGACGTGGCCACCGACAACGCCGCCGCCATCCGCTACCAGGCCAGGGAGGAGATCGCCATCAAGAGGATGATGGACCGGGAGGACTGCAGGGCCTTCTCCAACACCTTCCAGGATCTGTACGGCATGGAGCAGCTGCCGGGCCTTGCTTCTCAGCATCTCATGGCCCTGGGCTACGGCTACGGCGGTGAGGGCGACTGGAAGGTCAGCGCTATGACCGCCATACTGAAAGCTATGGGCGAAAATGGCAACGGCGCCTCCGCCTTTATGGAGGATTATACCTATCACCTGGTGGAAGGCCAGGAGTATTCCCTGGGCGCCCATATGCTGGAGGTGTGCCCGTCCCTGGCGGCGGGCAGGCCCCAGATCGAGACCCATCATTTGGGCATCGGTATGAACGAGAAGGACCCCGCCCGCCTGGTGTTCGAGGGCAAGGCCGGCCCTGCCCTGGTGGCTTCCCTCATCGACATGGGCGGCCGACTGCGGCTCATCGTCCAGGACATCGAGTGCGTCAAGCCCATCCTGCCCATGCCGAATCTCCCGGTGGCCCGGGTCATGTGGCGGGCCATGCCGGACCTGACCACGGGCGTGGAGTGCTGGATCACGGCGGGCGGCGCCCACCATACGGTGCTCTCCTACGACGTGAGCGCAGAGATGCTGCGGGATTGGGCCCGGATGATGGACGTCGAGTTCGTTCATATCACGAAGGACACCACGCCCGAAGCGCTGGAAGAAGAATTGCTCATCAAGGACCTGATCTGGAAACTGAAAGCATAATATCGAGGAGGAAAGAGCATGCAGAATATTCCTGAAGTCAAATTGGGCATCGTGGCGGTGAGCCGGGATTGTTTCCCCATCGCCCTCAGTGAGCAGCGGCGGCGGAACATCGTGGCTACCTGCGGTGGTGACCTGTACGAATGCCCCGTTACCGTGGAGAACGAATTGGATATGCAAAAGGCCGTAGCGGATGTGAAAGCCGCAGGTTGCAACGCATTGGTAGTCTTTTTGGGCAACTTCGGTCCCGAGACCCCTGAGACCCTCATCGCCAAATACTTCGACGGCCCCTGCATGTTCGTAGCCGCCGCTGAGGGGGACGGAGATCTCATCAACGGCCGGGGCGACGCCTTCTGCGGCATGCTGAACTGCTCCTATAACCTGGGCATGCGGAAGCTGAAGGACTACATCCCCGAGTATCCCGTGGGCACGGCGGAGGATATCGCCCCCATGATCGCCGAATTCATTCCCATCGCCCGGGCGGTCATCGGCGTGAAGAACCTCAAGATCATCACCTTCGGCCCCCGTCCCCAGGACTTCTTCGCCTGCAACGCCCCCATCAAGGGGCTCTATGAGCTGGGCGTGGAGATCGAGGAGAATAGTGAGCTCGACCTGCTGGTCAGCTTCCAGGAGCATGCGAACGACCCCCGCATCCCCGAGGTCTGCGCCGATATGGCAGAGGAGCTGGGCGCCGCCGGCAACAACTATCCGGCTCTGCTGCCCCGCATGGCCCAGTTTGAGCTGACGCTGCTGGACTGGATCGAAAACCATAAGGGCGACCGCAAGTACGTAGCCCTGGCGGACAAGTGCTGGCCCGCCTTCCCCAAGGAGTTCGGCTTCGAGCCCTGCTTCGTCAACAGCCGCCTGGCCAGCCGGGGCATCCCCGTGGCCTGTGAGGTGGACATCTATGGAACCTTGTCGGAATACATCGGCGCCTGCGTCTCCGCCGACGCGGTGACGTTGCTGGACATCAACAACTCCGTTCCCGCCAGCATGTGGGAGAAGGAGATCAAGGGCAAGTTCGACTACGCCCTCACGGACACCTTCATGGGCTTCCACTGCGGCAACACTCCCTCCTGCAAGATGTGCGCGGATCGGGCGGTGAAGTATCAGCTGATCCAGCATCGGCTTCTGGAGCCCGCCGGCTCCGAGCCCGACTTCACCCGGGGCACCCTGGAGGGGGACATCGCCCCCGGCGAGATCACCTTCTATCGGCTCCAGTGCGACAGCGAGGGGATCTTGCGCGCCTACATCGCCCAGGGCGAGGTCCTGCCGGTCGCTACCACCAGCTTCGGCGGCATCGGCGTCTTCGCCATCCATGAGATGGGCCGCTTCTACCGCCATGTCCTCATCCAAAAGCGGTACCCTCACCATGGGGCCGTGGCCTTCGGTCACTACGGCAAGGCTCTCTTTGAGGTCTTCAAGTTCCTGGGCGTGGCCGACATCGCCTACAACCAGCCCAAGTCCCTGCCCTATCCCACGGAGAATCCCTGGAGGTAATGGGGATGGATCTGACCAAAAGCGTATTGGGCATCGAGCTGGGGTCCACCCGCATCAAGGCGGTGCTGATCGACGAGAGGCACATGCCCATTGCCGGCGGTGACTTTGAATGGGAGAACCAGCTGGTCGACGGCATCTGGACCTACTCCATGAACATGGTCCATAGGGGTCTGCAGGCCTGCTTCGCCGCGCTGAAGGACGACGTAAAGGCGAAATTCGGCGTGGAGCTGACGACGGTTGGCGCCTTGGGCGTCTCCGCCATGATGCACGGCTATCTGCCCTTTGATAAGGATGGAAACCAGCTGGCGGAGTTCCGCACCTGGCGCAACACCATCACCGGCGAAGCGGCGGAGAAGCTGAGCGCCCTCTTCGGCTTCAACATCCCCCAGCGGTGGAGCATCGCCCATCTCTACCAGGCCATCCTGAACGGCGAAGGGCATGTGAAGGATATCGCGTTCCTCACCACCCTGGCGGGCTATATCCATTGGAAGCTCACGGGCGAAAAGGTCATGGGCGTGGGGGAGGCCTCCGGCATGTTCCCCATCGACAGCGGAAAGCTGGACTACGACGAGGGCATGATCCGGAAGTTCAAAGCCCTGACCGGCGTGGACCTGCGCGCCATCCTGCCCAAGGTCCTGCCTGCCGGTGAGAACGCCGGGTATCTCACCGAGGCAGGGACCCTGTTCCTGGACCCCACCGGAACGCTGAAAGCGGGCGTCCCCGTGGCTCCCTGCGAGGGCGACGCGGGCACCGGCATGGTGGCCACCGATTCCGTCCGGGTGCGGACGGGCAACGTCAGCGCCGGGACCTCGGATTTTGCCATGATCGTGACGGACAAGCCCTTGGGCGTCCACCGGGAGATCGACATGGTCACCACCCCCGACGGCCTGCCTGTGGCCATGGTCCACTGCAACAACTGCACATCGGACATCAACGCTTGGGTGAACCTCTTCGCGGAATATTCCGCCCTGTTGGGTCATACTGTCGACAAGGGCGAGCTCTATACGAAGCTTTTCCGGGCCGCATTAGAGGGCGATCCCGACTGCGGCGGGCTGCTGTCCTACAACTACTTCTCCGGCGAGGGCGTGACCGATCTCGACGAGGGTCGGCCCCTGTTCGCTCGGATGCAGAACAGCCGCTTCACCCTTCCGAACTTCATGCGGACCCATATGCTGTCCGCCCTGGCCACGCTCAAGATCGGTCTCGATATCCTCACCCAGACCGAGAAGGTGGAGATCGACAAGCTCTACGGCCACGGCGGCTTCTTCAAGACCCCCGAGGTGGGCCAGCGGATGCTCTCCGCGGCGGTGGGCGCTCCGGTGTCCGTCATGGAGACGGCGGGGGAGGGCGGCCCCTACGGCATGGCCCTGCTGGGCGCCTATATGCTCTGGAAGGACCAGGGCGAGACCCTGCCGGATTATCTTGATCATAAGGTCTTTGCCGAGGCAAGGTCCTCTACGTTGATGGCAGATGAAAAGGACGTAGCGGGCTTCAACGCTTTCCTGACCCGCTACAAGAAGGCTTTGCCCGTGGAAAAGACGGCCATTGAGGTGTTGTGATGCTGGAAACACTGAAACAACAGGTTCTGGAAGCGAACCTCCTCCTGCCGAAATACGGTCTCGTCACCTTCACCTGGGGGAACGTCAGCGGCATAGACCGAGCGACGGGCCTGGTGGTCATTAAACCCTCCGGCGTGCCCTACGAGGGCATGACCGCTCAGGACATGGTGGTGGTGGACCTGGACGGGAACGTGGTGGAGGGCCAATGGAAGCCCTCCTCCGACACAGCTACCCATCTGGAACTGTACAAGGCGTTCCCGGAGATCGGCGGCATCGTCCATACGCACAGCAGCTATGCCACCAGCTGGGCCCAGGCGGGGCGGGACATCCCCTGCTACGGCACCACCCACGCAGACTATTTCTACGGCGACATTCCCTGCCTCCGCTGCCTGACCCTGGCGGAGATAGAGGAGGCCTATGAAAAAAATACGGGCAAGCTGATCGTGTCCGAATTTGCCCGTCTGACTCTTGACCCCGCCGCCATGCCCGGGTGCCTGTGCAAGAACCACGGTCCCTTCGCCTGGGGCAAGGACGCCCACGAGGCGGTCCACAACGCCGTGGTCCTGGAGGAGGTGGCCAAGATGGCCTACCGCTGCGAAACAATCAACCCGCAGGTTCAGCCCGCCCCGCAGGAACTGCAGGACAAGCACTACCTGCGCAAGCATGGCAAGAACGCCTACTACGGGCAGAACTCTGATCCTAAAAAACACCTCTGACCTGAACAAGGGTGTGTTTCGCACTACAATGAAGCGGAAGAAGGAGGTGATCGCGTGAATCCGATGATTGTCGACAGGCTTTCAGTCATAACGGATGAAGAAAGAGCAAGGGTATTTGAATTAACCAACAGAAACAGCCATCCGGAGAGATACGGGTGGTTGCACCTAAAAATCATGGAAGGAATTTGGGAGCAGAACGGTTGAACTTAATGGATTTTATGGATCATACATACCATATGTATTTAGAAAACAGAATCGATATAACAATATGTAGTGGTTGACACCAGGAAACGGCAATTCGATTCCGGGTGGCGCCTCCAAAGCAAAACACAC
>CADCNE010000063.1:0-6035 GCA_902802805.1 uncultured Eubacteriales bacterium | reverse complement strand
CTTTGGAGGCTTTTCTCCCGCATCGACGGGCGCGCCAGCGCCGGCCCAAAGCTTTGCCCCTTCGTTGACGCGGGGGCGGATCTGCGGTATACTATATTCTGTGGAAGATATGATCTATGACGTGATCGCCACCGAGGTGGCCGCGCCAGAAAAAAAGCATATCCGCAGCGAGGGCGCTCTCTACGCCCTGCTGGTGCTGGGAGCGCTGATCGTCATCGGCCTCGGCAACCGGCTCACTGCGGCGCTGGATCTGCCGCCGGTGCTGGTGCAGGGGACGCTGTATGTGCTGCTCATCGGCCTTGGCTGGTGGGTCATGCGGTTTAGGCTCACCAGCCACCGATACACCCTGACGGACCGGGCCTTTTTCGTGACCCGGCTCATGGGCAGGTCGGAGAAGCTGATGGCGGAGATACCCCTCAAAGCCATCGAGTACGCCGGCCCGTACGACGGGGCGAAGCTAAAGGAGCTGGGCGCCTCCATGGGGCCCAACGTGCGAACGGGAAAGATCTAAGAGACCACCGTGCTCCTCTACCGGGAGGACGGGGCGCTCCAATGCCTGTGCCTCAGCGCCGGAGAGACTTTGAAAGGAAAGCTGACGGAACCATGGAAGAATTGAAGCCGATGACGGCCGCGGCCTTTTTCAACGTGACCACCTGCCTGGTGCTGCCGGAGCGCAGCGCCGGGTGCCTGACCACGGCGGACGTAGTGACGGCGGACGGCGATCTGCTGGCGAAGGCGGGGGAGCGGATCACCGCCGCACAGCAGAAGGCCATCGTGGCCGCCGCGAAGGAAGGGTGCCTGCCCTGTCTCGAGAAGGGATATATCCGCGTGGTACTGGAGTTCTCAGAATGCAGCTGCTGCAATGGCTGAGCTGCCTGAAGGCGGGGAACACGCCCCACGCGGTGTTTCTGGTGGGGCCCGCCGGCAGCGGAAAAAAGGAATACGCCCGTCAGGCGGCGGCCCTGTACCTGCTGGGCACGGAGGATACGGAGCGGCTCGCGGAGTGCCCCTTCTTTCAGGAGCAGCCGGACTATGCCATCAAGACGGTCCGGGCCTGCTGTGAGGAGCTGAACCGGCAGGTCTTTGCCCGGGGGCGGCGGTGTCTCGTCATCCCGGACGCCCACAAGCTCACGCCACAGACCCAGAACACGCTGCTGAAGACCCTGGAGGAGCCTCCGGAGGACGCGCTGCTGATCCTCACGGGCAACGAACAGGCGGTGTTGCCCACCATCCGGTCTCGCTGCATGCTGGTGCGGGTGGGGGCGGAGGACCGGGCGAAGATCGTCGCCCGGCTCACGGACCGCGGCATCGCTCCCGACCGGGCCAGGCTGGCGGCGGCCCTTGCTGATGGGGTGCCCTCCCTGGCAGAGCGGTACGCGGGGGAGGAGTATATGGCCTTCCGGGCCCAGGCGCTGCCTGTCATCGAGGAATCGCTGTTCGGCGTGACGCCCTTTACCAGGGCGGCGGAGCTGTTGGAACGGCGGGAGGAGGGCAAGAAACGGGTGGGGAAAGACGCCCTCGCCGACTTCATGGACATCCTGCTCTCCCTGCTTAGGGACGCCCTGCTTCTTAAGCTCGGCGCAGACGACTGCCGGAATCTGGATGCCCGGCCCCTGCAAAACCGTGTGGCGGGGCACTTTACAACGGCGGAGATTCAATGTATGATAGCAGAGACCCTGCAGAAGCGGCGGGTGCTGACGGAGTTCGGCGGCGCCGCGGGGGTCGTGCTGGACGCCCTGCTGGTGTCCCTAAAAAATCAGGAAAAGAAATAAGGCAATGGTAAAAGTCATCGGAGTCAAATTCAGAAACAGCGGCCGGGTCTACTACTTCGATCCGGGCGAGTTGGATATCCAGGCAGGCCAGGGGGTCGTGGTGGAAACGGCCCGGGGCGTGGAGTATGCGGATGTGACCATGGGCGTCACCGAGGTGGAGGAGAACGCGGTGGTGTCCCCTCTCAAGCCCGTCCAGCGGGTGGCCACGGAGGAGGACCTCAGCATGCGCCAGTATTACTGGGACAAGGAGAAGGAAGCCTTCCCCATCTGCGAACAGAAGATCAAGGAGCACGGCCTCGACATGAAGCTGGTGAACGTGGAGTATAACCTCACCGGCAGCAAGGTGGTGTTCTATTTCACGGCGGACGACCGGGTGGATTTTCGGGAGCTGGTGAAGGACCTGGCCTACGTGTTCAAGACCCGTATCGAGCTTCGGCAGATCGGCGTCCGGGACGAGGCGAAGATGCTGGGCGGTCTCGGCCCCTGCGGGCGGCCCGTGTGCTGCAAGCAGTTTTTGGATGATTTCAGACCCGTGACCATCAAGATGGCCAAGGAGCAGAACCTCGCCTTGAGCCCCACCAAGATCTCCGGCCTCTGTGGCCGGCTCATGTGCTGCCTCCAGTATGAGGAGAGCTGCTACGAGCAGATGCACAAGCTCATGCCCAAGACCGGGAAGGAGATCGAGACCCCCGACGGCGTGGGCATCGTGGTGGAGAACAACGTCATCACCGAGAAGACCAGGGTGAAGCTGACGGCGGAGGACGGGACCATCGATATCCGGGAGTACCCCTACGAGGATCTGGGCCCCGGCGCCAAAGAGCGGGCCCTCGAAAAGGCCGCCCAGGCTGTCACGGAGGCGCCTGAGAGCGGGGACGGGTCCACGCCCATCCAGACGACCGCGCTGCCCCGGCAGAACCGGAACCGGCCGCCCCGGCAGCCCCAGCAGAAGGGAGAGCAGAAGCCCCAGCAGAAGGGCGACAAGCCCCAACAACAGAAGGGCGACCGGAACCAGCAGCCCAAGGGCGACCGTAACCAGAACCAGAACCGCGGCGGGAACAAGGGCGATCGGGCCCAGCAGCCCAAGCCCGACGCACCGGCGCCGAAGGCCGAGGCGGGGACGACCCCGGCTCCCGCTGCCGCGCCGGAGAGCGGCACGGCCACGGTCCCCTTCAGCCGTAAACGCCGACCCAACCATCGCCGCCGCTCCTTCGGGCCCAAGACGCCCGGCGGCTCCGGCGGGCAGAAAGCATAGGTGTATATTAAAAGCTGCTCAAAAGAACTGTAAGAAAGGATGCTGCTTGCGTAGTGATCCCCAGTATCCTTTTTAGGTTTCTCTTTTTCGGCACCTTTTTCTCTTTGTCTAAAGAGAAAAAGGTGCAATAAAAACAAGAGGGATACATACATGTGGTTCGTACTTTCCCTGATCGCGCTGCTCTGCTGGAGCGGTTCGGATATGTTCTCCAAGATCGGTTCCAGGCCCAGCGACAAGCTGAGCCACTGGAAGATGGTCATGGCCGTAGGCCTCGTCATGGGCCTCCACGCCGCCTATGAGGTGTTCGTGGGCGGCGTCGAGATCACCTGGGACGTGATCGTGGCCTATCTCCCCGCCAGCATCCTGTACATCCTGTCCATGACGCTGGGCTACGTGGGCCTTCGCTACATCGAGCTCTCCGTATCGAGCCCCATCTGCAACTCCTCCGGCGGCATCGCGGCCGTCCTCTGCTTCCTGTTCCTCCAGGAGATGCCGAGCCTCGTTCAATGGATCGGCGTCGCCCTGGTGACCGTGGGCGTGGTGCTCCTGGGCGCCGTGGAGCTGACCGAGAGCGACTATGCCCGGGAGATGCGCCAGAAGAACAGCAGGGTGAAGTACGATAAAAGTTTCCTGGCCCTGCTCTTTCCTATCTTATATTGCGTCATCGACGCCCTGGGCACCTTCTTCGATTCCGTGATCCTCCGGGAGGAGGCCACGGGCACCTTCCTCGATCGCGTCTTTCCCACCATGCTGGAGGAAGGCTCGGCCAACGTGGCCTATGAGCTCACCTTCCTGGCCGTGGGCGTCGCGGCCGCCGTCTACGTGCTGGGCGTCCGTCGGGAGAAGCTGACCGTGAAGGCCGAGGGGCCCAAGCTCCTGGGCGGCGTCTTCGAGACCGCGGGCCAGCTCGCCTACATCTACGCCCTGGGCGACACCGCCCACGCGGGCTTCGCCGCCGCCATCATCGCCTCCTACTGCGCCCTGTCCGTGGTGTGGAGCCGCATCTTCCTCAAGGAGAAGCTGTCCTGGAAGCACTACGGCGCCATCGCCCTCACCGTAGCGGGCATCGTCATATTGGGCATATTTGACGCATAAGATTTTTCTTTTGCCGCTTTTTCTCTTTCGAAAAAGAGAAAAAGCGGCAGAAAAAGAGAAACTTAAAAAGGGAATGGATTCTTCACCATGAAGTCCATTCCCCTTTTTTTTATTCCGTTTGGTTCGCGCTCCTTCTCAAGAGCTCCGAAAGGCTCTCGCACAGGGTCCGGATCAGCGCCTCCGTGTCCCCCTGGGCCGCCGCCTTCCGGGGCCGTCCCGGGCCGGCGGGGGAGGGAGCGTAGGGGTCGAAGATGTGACCGCCCTTCTCCTGCAGCTCCCGCCGGGCACGGTCCACCAGGGCGGGCCGGCTCTTGAGCAAGGCCCGGTACTTGTTCTGGTACCGGAGCATCCGGCGCGTGTCCCCCTCCGCGATCCGCAGCGTGCAGGCTCGGACCGACTCCCCGGCGGACTTCGCGAGCAGCACCGTCTTCAGCAGGGACAAACTCTCCTCCTCCGAGAAGGGCAAAAAGGCCGGGGCGGTTTCCGTAGTCTTGCTGCTGGCGTAATAGTGGTTCCGGACGCTGTTGGGGCGGCGGCCCGTCTCCTTCGCGGCCTCCATAAACGCGGTCCTGAGGGGCTCCCCGGCGGCCCGGCACCGGTCCACGGCCCGTTGGAGGAGCTCCTCCTCAGCGCTGTTCCAGCCGGTGCGGGACCGGGCGACGATAGCTTGTTCCATAGGTATATCGCTTCCTTTCATAGTGTTTCACAGGCAAGTGTGGACGGAAAAACGCCTTTCCCATACCACTCTATGCATGGACACAAAAATATTGCGCATTTGTAAAAAAATATTCTTGACATCTTGTAGACACAGTGATATTATCCTAAGTCGCATTATGATAGCTAAACTGTCGTCGTATGCGCCTAAGTCGAGGCGTTGGCGGCTGGGCAGCGGCAAAATGCAAACATAAGTCGGTGCAACGGCATCAGAAGGAGTGAACGAGATGATGCATGACGTCAAGATGGGACGGCGGGTCCGCAAGAGCTTTTCCAAGGTCAACGAAGTGCTCAGCATGCCCGATCTCATTGAGGTGCAGAAGAATTCCTACTACCGCTTTTTGAAAGAGGACCTTCGCGAGGTTTTCAATGACATCTCCCCCATCGTCGACTATTCCGGCAAGCTCGTCCTGGAGTTCGTGGACTATCGGATCGACCTCGATAAGCCCAAGTACACCCAGGAGGAGAGCAAGGAAAACGACGTGAACTACGCCGCACCCCTGCGGGTCACCGTCCGTCTCATCAACAAGGAGACCGGCGAAGTGAAGCAGCAGGAAGTGTTCATGGGCGATTTCCCCTTGATGACCCCCCAGGGCACCTTCATCATCAACGGCGCCGAGCGGGTCATCGTGAGCCAGCTGGTCCGGTCCCCCGGCGCGTACTACGCGGTGAGCACCGACAAGTGGGGCAACCAGCTCTATTCCGCCCAGGTCATCCCCAACCGGGGCGCCTGGCTGGAGTACGAGACCGATTCTAACGGCATCCTCTACGTGAAGATCGACCGGCAGCGCAAGGTGTTCATCACCTCCCTTCTGCGCGCCATCGGCTACGGCACCAACGCCGAGATCAAGGAGCTGCTGGGCGAGGACGAGCGGCTGGAGAACACCCTGCAGAAGGACCCCACCCGTTCCGTGGCCGACGGCCTCATCGAGATCTACAAGCGCCAGCGCCCCGGTGAGCCCCCCACGGAGGAGAGCGCCCGGAGCCTGCTGAACGGCCTGTTCTTCGACAACCGGTACGACCTTGCCCGGGTGGGCCGGTATAAGTTCAATAAGAAGCTGAGCCTGAAGGCCCGCATCGTGAACCAGATCGCCGCCGAGATGGTGGTCTCGCCCATCACCGGCGAGGTGCTGCTGGAGGAGGGCGCCTTCATCACCAAGCAGAAGGCCGAGGAGATCCAGAACGCCGGCGTCAACGCCGTG
>CADCNE010000062.1:3381-21161 GCA_902802805.1 uncultured Eubacteriales bacterium | reverse complement strand
CCCAGGGCATGGAGGCTTTGGTCCTGGACGTGCGGGACGACCTGGGCGGGTCCTTCTCGGACGTGCGCGATATCGCGGACCTGTTCCTGCCCAAGAACAGCGTCATCACCAGCGTCAAAAGCCGCGTCAACAAGGAGATCGTCTACCGCACACATTCTGATGGCATCGACCTGCCCATCGCCATGCTGGTCAACGGCTATTCCGCCTCTGCCAGCGAGCTTCTTTCCGGGGCTCTGAAGGACAACGGCGTAGCGGAGCTCTTCGGCACCGTCACCTACGGCAAGGGCATCGTCCAGACCTTCTTCGACATCAACTACGGTCGGGACGGCACCATCAAGTTCACCACCGACGCCTACTATACCCCTTCCGGCGTGTGCATCCAAGGCACCGGCATCACCCCCGACCACATCGTGGAGCTGCCTGAGGGATTGACCTACTACTCCATTCCTTCCATCCCCTATGAGAGCGACACTCAGCTGCAGGCGGCGGTGGCGTATCTGCAGGGGCTGGACAGCTGACCTGTCAACGAACAGCCGCCTTCCGGGGCGGCTTTTTTCAGGAGAACGCACATGGATGCTTTCGTCAACGGCATACGGCTGTTCTATGAGCGAACGGGGGAGGGTAGGCCCCTGGTGCTGCTGCACGGCAACGGGGAGGACCATACCATCTTCGACGAGGCTGTGGAGGTGCTCTCAAACAGATTCACATGCTATGCTATCGACAGCCGGGGACACGGACAGAGCGACGAGGTGGACGAGCTCCACTACGCGGATATGGCTTCGGACCTGCTGGCATTTTTAGAGGAGCTGGACCTAAGAGACGTGGTCCTATGCGGCTACTCCGACGGGGGCATCGTAGCCTTGCTGGCGGCGGGACAGACGGAACGCATCGGAGACCTGATCGTCTGCGGCGCCAATACCCACCCGAAGGGCCTGAAACGCGCGGCGTATCTGGATATTCAGAGGGAGCATCGGCAAATGCCCAGCATCTATACCGCCGTCATGCTCCGGGAGCCCCATATTCCGGCTTCGGATCTCAGAGCCATCCATGCCCAAACGCTGGTGGTGGCGGGGAGTCGGGACATCATCCGGGAAAGCGATACCCGATCCATAGCCGGAGCCATTCCCGGAGCGGAGCTTCTGATCCTTCCGGGGGAGGACCACGGCAGTTATATCGTCCACAGCGACAGGATCTCCCAAATCATTCTGGACTTTTGTCTATAAGGAGGAACCACCATGGACTGCGTCATCAAAGATGTTTCCCTGTATCCGTCGGGCGAGAACAAGATCGAATGGGTCCGTCGGAACATGCCGCTGCTCAACGGCATCCGGGCCGACTTTGAGAAAGAAAAGCCTTTCGCGGGCCTGACCATCGGCCTTTCGGTCCATCTGGAGGCCAAGACCGCCTATCTTTGCCGGGTGCTCCAGGCAGGCGGCGCCAACATGATCGTCACCGGCAGCAACCCCCTGTCCACCCAGGACGACGTTGCGGCGGCCCTCGCTCACGGGAATGGGGAGAGCGCGCCCATGCACGTCTACGCCCTCCACGGCTGCACGCCGGAGGAATACGAGGCCAACATCGACCGGGTCCTGGCACATCGACCGGATATCCTCATAGACGACGGCGGGGACCTGGTCTCTGGCGTCATGGACCGGCTCCCGGAGCTGAAGGGCCATATCCTGGGCGGCTGTGAGGAGACCACCACCGGCGTCATCCGCCTGAAGGCCATGGAGAAGGCCGGGGTGTTGCCCTTCCCCATGATGGACGTGAACGACGCCGACTGCAAGCACCTCTTCGACAACCGGTACGGCACGGGCCAGTCCGTCTTCGACGGGATCGATCGGACCACCAACCTGATCGTGGCGGGGAAGACCTGTGTGGTGGCTGGCTACGGCTGGTGCGGCAAGGGCGTGGCCATGCGGGCCAAAGGGCTCGGAGCTCACGTCATCGTCACCGAGGTGGACCCGGTGAAGGCCATCGAAGCCATCATGGACGGGTTCGTGGTGATGCCCATGGCCGAAGCGGCTCGGATAGGCGACCTGTTCATAACGGTCACAGGCGACCGGGACGTGATCATGGCGGAACACTTTGTCCATATGAAGAATGGGGCCATTCTCTGCAACGCGGGCCACCTTGACGTGGAGGTGGATGTGAAATGGCTCCGGGAGAACGCCCTCGAACGCCGGGACATGAAGCCCAACATCGAGGGCTTCCGGCTGGATGAGGATCGCTGGGTATACGTGCTGGCGGAGGGACGGTTGGTGAACCTGGCCTCCGGCGACGGTCACCCTGCGGAGATCATGGACATGAGCTTTGCCATCCAGGCCCTGTCCGCTCGGTTCCTCGTTCAGCAGCGGGGGAAGCTGGATAAGAAGCTCTACGCTGTGCCCAGGGAGATCGACGAGCAGGTGGCCCGCAAGAAGCTCTCCGCTATGGGCGTGAGGTTGGACGAACTCACGCCGGAACAGGCGGAATATTTGCAAAGCTGGCGGGTTTAGTGTTTGACAAAAACGCCCCACCTGTGCTATGATATGCTTTAGCTAAAATGGGTATTTGCGTGGAGAAGGCTTTCTCCATGGAAGATATACATTAGAGAATCAAACCTATAGGGGGAAACAGGATGAAGAACTATACCGCTGAATCCATTCGCAACGTGGGCGTTTTCGGCCATGCCGGCGAAGGAAAGACCACTCTCGTAGAGACCATTTTGTTTGACACGGGCCTCGTCGATCGTATCGGCAAGGTGGAGAACGGCACCACCGTCTCCGACTTCGATCCCGAAGAAGCCAAGCGCGGCTGCTCTATCAACATGTCCGTGGAGCCCGTGGAGTGGAAGAACACCAAGATCAACTTTATCGACGCCCCGGGCGGCTACGACTTCTATGGCGACGTGGCCTCCGCCGCGTTCCTGGCTGACAGCGCCCTCATCGTGGTGGGCGCCGTCTCCGGCCCCGTGGTGGGCGCCGAGAAGGCCATGGCCATGTGCCAGGCCCAGAGCATGCCCCGCATGATGGTCATCAACCAGATGGACCGTGAGAACGCCAGCTTCGAGAAGGTCATGACCGTGGTCAACGAGAAGTTCGGCCCCAACGTGGTCCCCATCCAGCTGCCCATCATGGAAGGCAGCAACTTCAAGGGCTTCGTGGATATCATCAACATGACCGCCTACCTCTTCGACGGCAAGAACCTGAAGGAAACGGCCATCCCCGGCGGTCTCAGCGACGAGGCTCAGACCCTCTATGAAAAGCTCACCGAGGCCGCTGCCGAGGCGGACGAGGAGCTCATGGAGAAGTACTTCGAGGAGATGGAGCTGCCCAAGGAGGACATCCTCTACGGTCTCAGCAAGGGTGTGAAGGAAGGCACCGTGACCCCTGTGGTCTGCACCTCCGCGCTGAACAACGCGGGCGTGTTCACGCTCCTTGACAACATCGTCCACTACCTGCCCTCCGCGGCCGACGCCAAGCTCCCCGCCGCCACCGACGCTGCGGGCAACGCCATCGAGCTCGGTCGTGACGGCAAGATGGTGGCTACCGTGGCCAAGACCATCAACGACCAGTTCGGCAAGTACTCCATCGTCAAGGTCCATCGGGGCACCCTGGACATCAACGTGACGCCCTACAACGTGAACAGCGAGAAGGCCGAGAAGCCCACCGCCCCTGTGCTTATCCGCGGCAAGAAGACCTTGGCCATCGATAAGCTCAACGCCGGCGACATCGGCGCCCTGCCCAAGCTTCAGTACACCGCCACCAACGATACCCTGTGCGAGCAGAGCGATATCGTGAAGGTCGCGCCCATCGAGTTCCCCAAGGCCTGCATCGCCCTCGCCATCGCAGCCAAGAACAAGGGCGAGGATGACAAGGTCATCGCCGGCCTCAACCGTATCCGTGAGGAGGATCCCACCATCACCATCGAGAAGAACATCGAGACCGGTGACGTGCTCCTGTGCGGCCTCGGCGAGAAGCATATCGACGTGATCTGCAGCAAGCTGAAGAACAAGTTCAACGTGGAAGCTACCCTGAACGAGCAGCGCATCCCCTACCGTGAGACCATCCGCTCCACCGCGGAGGCCGAAGGCAAGCATAAGAAGCAGACCGGCGGCAGCGGCCAGTTCGGCGTGGTCAACATCAAGTTCGAGCCCGCCGACGAGGGCGTGGACTACGAGTTCGTGGATGCCATCGTGGGCGGCGTGGTGCCCCGCGAGTTCATCCCCGCCGTGGACAAGGGCCTTCGCGAGGCCATGAAGCACGGCGTCCTGGCCGGCTATCCCATGATCGGCGTCAAGGCCACCCTGTTCTTCGGCAAGTACCATCCCGTGGATTCCAAGGAAGTGGCGTTCAAGTCCGCCGCCCGTCTCGCCTACAAGGCGGCCTGCGTCCAGGCTTCACCCGCCCTCATCGAGCCTATCTATCGGTACGACATCCTGGTGCCCAACGACAACGTGGGCGACATCATCGGCGATCTCAACCGTCGCCGGGGCCGGATGCTGGGCATGAACCCGGTGGACGGCGGCCTCACCGAAGTGGTCGCCGAAGCGCCTCTTGCCGAGATGACCAAGTACGCCACGGACCTTCTCGCCATGACCCAGGCCCGCGGCTCCTTCAAGAACGAGTTCGTCCGCTACGAGGACGTGCCCGCTGAGAAGGCCAAGAAGATCATCGAGGCGGCCAAGATCGAGGAAGAAGAGGAAGAGTAATACCGACACAAAAAAATGGGGAGAGCGAAATGCTCTCCCTATTTTATATGCTTGAACGTATTACAGCTTGGCCGCCTTGAGCTGCTTTTCCCATTCCTTGACGATGCGGCGATCGGCGAAGTAGTCGATGCGCATGGCCTTTTCCACCCGAGCGAGGGTGGCGTTGGTGACGGCCTTAGCTTTCGCCGTGCCGGCCTGCAAGATGTCGTACACTGTATCGAGGTCCGCCTCCCACTTGGCCCGCTCCGCACGGATGGGGGAGAGGGTCTCCTCCAGGACCTGGATCAGGAACTTCTTGCAGGTGCCGTCCCCAAGGCCGCCCTTCTGATAGTGAGTTTTCATCTCGTCCAGATTGGCGTACTGGGGCAGGAACTCCGCAAAGTGGGCGTCGGTGGAGAAGGCGTCCAGGTACGTGAACACCACGTTCCCCTCGATGTGGCCAGGGTCCTCGATGCGAAGGTGCTGGGGGTCCGTGAACATCTTGCCGTTCACCTGCTTCTTCACGGTCTTGGCGTCGTCGGAAAGATAGATGCAGTTGCCCAGGGACTTGCTCATCTTGGCCTTGCCGTCGATGCCAGGAAGCCGCCGCTGGGTCTCGTTCTCCGGGATCATGGCCCGGGGCATGACCAGCGTCTCGCCGTAGGTCCGGTTGAACTTCTCCACGATCTCCCGGGTCTGCTCGATCATGGGCAGCTGGTCCTCGCCCACGGGCACCACCGTGGCATCGAAGGCCGTGATATCCGCCGCCTGGGACACGGGGTAGGCGAAGAACCCGGCGGGGAGGCCCTCGTCCGCAAAGTCCCTGAGCTGCATCTCCGCCTTCACCGTGGGGTTCCGGGAGAGACGGGCCGTGGTCACCAGATTCATATAGTAAAAGGTCAGCGCGTGGAGAGCCGGCAGGTGGGACTGGATACAGATGGTGGTCTTCTCCGGGTCCAGGCCGGCGGAGAGATAATCCAGGGCCACGTTCACGATGTTCTCCCTGATTTTGCCCGGATTATCGGCATTATCTGTCAAAGCCTGGTCGTCGGCGATGAGGATATTGATGGCGTCGAACTTGCCTGAGTTCTGCAGCTCCACCCGCCGCCGGAGGGAGCCCACATAATGACCGAGGTGCAGCCGTCCCGTGGGCCGGTCGCCGGTGAGGATGATCTGTTTCTGTTCCTTCGTTTCCATAGTCTACCCTTTCTTTTCTGTCTCGTTGATATCGTCTGCCTGGTGGAAGAAGCGATACACCGCCTCTGCCGCCGGTCGGCTCATGCCTTTTACCTTGCTGAGGTCCTCCACGGACGCGCCCGCGATGGCGTCCCGGGTGATGAAGGCGTCGAACAGGGCGCGCTTTCGGGTTTCGCCGATGCCCTCGATGCCGTCCAGCACGGAGAGCAGCGCGTTGCGCTGGTGGAGGGACCGGTGGTAGGAGATGGCGAACCGGTGCGCCTCGTCCCGTATCCGCTGCAAGAGGTGCAGCACGGGGCTGCTGCGCGGGAGTAGGATGCCTTCGTCGCTGTCCGGCGTGTAAATGATCTCCTGGCTTTCAGCGAGGGCGATCACGTTGAGGTAGGGGAGGCCCGTCTCGTTCAGCACTTTCTCCGCCACGGCAAGCTGTGTTTTCCCGCCGTCGATGATCAAGAGGTCCGGCCAGGGCGGCCCCTTCTTAAAGCGCCGGGTCAGCACCTCCTCCATGGCGATAAGATCGTCGCCGCCCGCCTCGGAGCGGATGCGGAAGCGCCGGTAGGCGTCCTTGTCCGGCTTCCCGTCGGTGAACACCACCATGGAGGACACCGTGTCCGTGCCCATGATGTGGGAGTTGTCGAAGCACTCCATGCGGGTGGGGAACTCGTCAAGGCCCAAGAGACCCGCGAGCTGCACCGCGGCCCCCTCGTCCCGGTCCCAGGCCTTCTCCCGCAGGGCCTTCTCCTTCTCCAAAAGTTCCCGGCCGTTCTTTTCAGCCAGCTCCGTCAGCTTCTTCTTGTCGCCCCGCTGAGGCACGGACAGCTTCACCTTCCGGCCCGCCCGGGCGCTGAGCATCTCGGCGATCTCGTCCCCGTCTGCTACCGGGCATGAGAGCAGCACCTCCTTGGGGGGCAAAATGCCGTCCCGATCGTAAAACTGGGTGAGGAAGGCGGAGAGGATGTCCGCCGGGTCGTCCTCGCTGACGGCGGTGAGGGCGAAGTGCTCCGTCCCCACGATCTTTCCCTGCCTGAGGAACAGGGCGAAGACCATGGCCTGGTCATCAAGCTTCACGGGGGCGAAGATGTCCGCCTCGGTCTCTTTGGGGAAGATGGCCACCTGCTTCTCGTTCAGCCCCTCGATGGACCGGATCTGGTCTCGAAGCCGTGCGGCCCGCTCGAACTCCAGGTTCGCCGCGGCCTCCTCCATCTGTCCCTGAAGGTCCGCCAAAACCTTCTCCGTGCGTCCCTCCAAAAAGGAGATGACCTCCTTCACGTACCCGTGATAGGTCTCCCGGCTCACTTGACCGGAGCAGGGGGCGCAGCACTTGCCGATGTGGTACATGAGGCAGGGCCGCTCCCGCCGGGCGATGGCCCGGGCCATGTCCTTCCGGCAGGGCCGGATGGGAAAGTGGGACCGAATGACCGCCACCTGTTCCCGAAGGACGATGGCGGAGAGGTAGGGGCCGAGGTACGTGGCACCGTCCTGTCGGATGCGGCGCACCACCTCCACTCGAGGAAAGTCCTGCTTTAGGTCGATCCGCACGTAGGGAAAGTGCTTGTCGTCCTTCAGGAGGATGTTATACTTGGGCATGAACTCCTTGATGAGGTTGCTCTCCAATGAAAGAGCCTCCATCTCGTTGTTCACGCCGATGGTCTCAAAGTCCTCGATGTGGCTGACCATGGCCCGCACCTTGGGCGTGTGGTCCTTGCCTGCCTGAAAGTACTGGCTGACCCGGTTCTTCAGGCTGATGGCCTTGCCCACATAGATGACCGTGCCCGTATCGTCCAGCATCTTGTAGACGCCGGGGGTGTCGGGCAGGAGCTTCAGTTTGTCGGCGATGACCTGATTCATAACACCCGGTGCTGCTGATCGATGACGCGGGCGTTCAGCAGCATCTCATACAGTGTCGGCGCGGGCATGCCGATGATGTTGAAATAGTTCCCCTCCAAATGATCCACGAACAGGCTGGCCGGCCCCTGGACCCCGTAGGAGCCCGCCTTGTCGAGGGGGTCCCCGGCAGGGGTCAAAACGCAGATGCCGGTGTACACGATATGGCTGCGGCCCTGCAAAAGGTGCAGATACTCCTTTGCCCGCTCCGGCGTGTGGGGCTTGCCCAGCACCCGACCGTCCAGGTCCACCACCGTATCCGCGCCGATGACACAGTCGTTGGGATGCTGTTCAAACACAGCCCGGGCCTTCTGCTCCGCCAGGGCCATGACCAGCTCCTCGGGGGTCGCGCCCACGGGTGGCACCTCCTGTACGTGGCTTTCGATGACCTCGAAGGGGATGTCCATCAGGGTCAGTATCTCCCGCCGCCGGGGGGATTGGGAGGCAAGGATAATCTTCATAGGGCCTCCAGAAGCAGAGCCACGGGGCAGTGGTCGCTGCCGTATACGTCGCTGAGGATCAGGCTGTCCTGCACCTTCTCCATCAGCCGCTCGCTGACCAGAAAGTAGTCAATCCGCCAGCCGGCGTTGTTCTCCCGGGCGTGGAAGCGGTAGCTCCACCAGGAGTACCGGTCCCGTGCGTCGGGGTAAAGGCGGCGGAAGGTGTCCGCAAAACCGTTCGAAAGGAGAACGGTCATCTTGGCCCGCTCCTCGTCGGTGAACCCGGCGTTCATGCGGTTCGACTTGGGGTTTTTGATGTCGATCTCCTCGTGGGCCACGTTCAGGTCCCCGCAGACGATGACGGGCTTTTTCTCGTCCAGCCCCTTGAGGTACGCCAAAAAGGCGTCCTCCCAGGTCATGCGATACCCAAGGCGTCGAAGTCCGTCCTGGGAGTTGGGCGTGTACACGGTGACGAAATAGAACCCGGGGTATTCCACCGTGATGACCCGGCCTTCGTGGTCGTGCTCCTCGATGCCCATGCCGAAGGTGACGCTGAGGGGCTTTTCCTTCACAAACACGGCGGTGCCGGAGTAACCCTTCTTTTCAGCACTGTTGAAGTACATCGAATAGCCGGGCAGGTCAAAAGTCACCTGCTCGGGCTGCATCTTGGTCTCCTGCAGGGCTAAGATGTCAGGCTGCTCTGCCTGAACGAAGTCCAGAAAACCCTTGGTGAGACAGGCTCTAAGGCCATTCACATTCCATGAGATCAGTTTCATGGGCCTATTATAGCATCCACCCACCCTGTTGACAAGAACAGACAAAAGCAATACCATACAAAAAACGGAGGCGATCATGGAAGAAAAACTGCTGGAACTGCTACGGAGCCGTGCCTATCGCGGAGCCTGCCGCATCGAGGATAAAAAGGCCCTGGCGAATGAACTGGGCATCAGTGTGGGGAAGCTCGCCGCCCTGCTTTACGCCATGAACGGCGAGGGCCGTATCCTCCAGCAGGGGGATATGGTCCTGCTCCTGGAATGAATGACCACAATCTCTTGAAATTTCCGATAACATGTGCTAAAATACCATATCTTATCTATCGTGGAGGTTTCTGGGGATGAGCATCACGCAAAAGGAACGCAGATTCCCATCGGCGACGGGCCTGTGTGACATCGTCTACCGGCAGTGGATCCCAGAGGAGATCCGGGGGACGGTGGTGCTGGTCCACGGCATGTCGGAGGATATCGCCCGGTATGACGCCTTCGCGAAGTATCTGGCAGAGAACGGCTTTCTGGTGTCCGGCCTTGATCTTCCCTCTCACGGCAAGAGTTGGAAGGCGGGGATGCCCCGTGGCTACTTTGGCACCGAGGACGGCTGGGGCAAGATGCTGCTCGATATCCGCACGCTTTGCGCCACGGTCCGCAGGGAGAACCCTCAGGTCTCCGTGACCTTATACGGTCACTCCATGGGTTCCCTGCTCTCAGCGGACTATATCTCCCGCTACACCAACGACTTTGACGCCGTGGTCCTAAGCAGCACCTCGGGACCAAACCGTCTCTCGACTATCGGACGGTTCATCGCCAATCGGGAGATCAAGGCGGGCCGAGGGATGGAGCCCAGCCCCAAGCTGGACAAGCTCTGTTTCGGCAACTACAACAAAAAGATGCCCCGACCAAAGACGGATTTCGACTGGCTCAATCGGGATGAGGAAGCCGTCAGGGCTTATATTGAGGACCCCGTATGCGGATTCCCCTTCACGGCCTACGGATATGTGGATCTGATGACCGGTCTCAGCCATGTGGCCAACGCGAAGTGGGCCGCCAAGGTGCCCGACCTGCCCATCCTCATTATATCCGGTGAAATGGACCCCGTGGGCGGCATGGGAAAGGGCGTCAGAAAGGTGAATCGGTATCTGCAGAACTCCGGCCACACCCGGGTGACCTTCAAACTCTATCCCGGCGCACGCCATGAGATCCTGAACGAGATCAACAAACAGGAGGTCTTTGGAGACGTGCTGCTGTTTCTGGAGGCCGTTGCGGCAGGAGGAGAACACGAATGAGCGTTTTAGTTTTTTCCGATGCTCAGACCGCGGCCGCCGCGGCCGCCACGCTCCTCGGCGGGATGCTCATCGAGAAGCCGTCCCTGGTGCTTGGGGTGGACTGTGCACAGGAGCTGGTCCCCACCTTCCAGTCCCTGCGGGCCATGACGGCTAACGGGCTGCTTAGCTGGCGCAAGGCCACCGTATTCCAGCTCTCAGAGCGGGTGCGGGCGGAAGGGAAACCGTCGCTTCGCTCCTTCATGGACGAGTCCCTCTTCTTAGAGCTTGCCTGGGGTGAGGTCAAGGTCATCGCCCCCGACGACGCGTCCGAAAACTGGGCAGAGAGCTGCCATGCCTTTGAGGATGCCATCCTGCAGGCGGGTGGCATGGATGTGGCCCTGCTGACGGTGGGCACGGATGGGTCTCTGCTCTTTAACGCGTCGGAGGAGGGGATCGCGCCGACCACCCATGTGGAGCTCTTTCGTGGGGATAAGATCGTCACCGCGGGCCTCTCCACCCTGATGTCCGCCAAAAAGCTCATCGTGCTCATGACCGGCCAGGCCATGGCAGAAACGGCCCGGGGAGCCATTCGGGGGGCAGTACGTTCCGATATGTCCGGACATTCCAAATGGGCAAACATCAAGAACAAGAAGGAGAAGACCGACGCCGCCCGCGGCAAGATCTTCACCAAGATCGGCCGTGAACTGGTCATCGCCGTCAAAGAGGGCGGCGGTCCCGATCCTGCCAACAACTCCAAGCTTCGCGACGTGATCGCCAAAGCCAAGGCGGCCAACATGCCCAACGACAACATCAACCGCTCCATCAAAAAGGCGGCCGGTGAGGCGGGCTCTGTCAACTACGAGGAGATCACCTACGAGGGCTACGGCCCCGGGAACCTGGCCGTCTACGTGGAGATCGTCACCGATAACCGCAACCGCATCGCGGCGGAGATGCGCCACATCTTCTCCAAGGCTGGCGGGAACCTGGGCGCCACCGGTTCCGTGGCATGGATGTTCGACAAGAAGGGCCAGATCATCATCGAGCGCACCGCCCTCATGGACGAGGACGAGGTCATGATGGAGGCTCTGGACTCCGGCGCCGAGGATTTCGTGCCCCAGGACGACGTCTTTGAAGTATACACCGCGCCTTCCGATTTCTCCGCGGTCCGTGAAGCACTGGAAGGGAAGGGCTATACCTTCCTGAAGGCTGAGGTGGCCATGATCCCCCAGAACACCGTGGACATTTCCGATCCCGAAACGGTGGAGAAGGTCTATCGGTTCCTGGACAATCTGGAGGACAACGACGACGTGCAGGAGGTCTATCACAACGGCAACCTGCCCGAGGATGATGAAGAAGAATAAGCGGATCTGACCGATCGGTGCAGGTCAGCTTTCAGAATCGGATTACAGAAAGGAGATACGCAGCATGACGATCGAGATCAAAAACGAGTACGGAAAGATCTCCATGGCAGAGGAGTTGGTCTCCATTGTGGCGGGGTATGCCGCTGTGGAAAACTACGGGATCGTCGGTATGTGCTCGAAGCGCACCGGCGATACGCTGGCTGAACTGCTGGGACGGGACAGCATGAAGAAGGGGATCAAAGTGACCACCGTGGCCGATAACCTGGTGGACATAGATCTCTATGTCATCCTGCAGTACGGTGTTTCCCTGCCGGCCGTGGCTTCCAACTGCAAGAGCAATGTGAAGTATCGGGTGGAGGAATTCACCGGTGTCAACGTGAACAGCGTGAATATCCATGTGGAAGGGATCCGCGTAGTATAACCAGCCCGGGAGGATACGAGCTTGATTAATGATACCATAGACGGCGCATTGCTCCGGGACATGTTCCTGGCAGGCGCATCGTTGCTTGAAAAGAACCGGGCGTTGGTGGACTCTCTGAACGTGTTCCCCGTTCCCGACGGGGACACGGGCACCAATATGTCCATGACCATGCAGGGGGCTGTCAAGGACCTTCGCAACATGCCCGATACAGTCACCGTGGAGGAAGTGATGGCCAAGGTCTCCTCCGGCGCCCTCCGGAGCGCCCGGGGCAACTCCGGCGTCATCCTCTCACAGCTGTTCCGCGGCTTCTACAAGGCCTCCAAGGGCCATGAGGAGCTGGATGGGGCTACCTTTGCCGCTGCTATGGCAGAGGGTACCAAGGCTGCCTACAAGGCCGTTATGAAGCCCAAGGAGGGCACCATCCTCACCGTTTCCCGCATGATCTCCGACGAGGTCCAGCAGGCGGTGGAGCAGGACCCCCTGACAAGCTGTGAACCGCTTATGATCCTGGTGATCCAAAAGGGCGAGGAAGCCTTGAAGAAGACCCCGGATCTGCTGCCCGTGCTCAAGGAGGCGGGAGTGGTGGACTCCGGCGGCAAGGGCCTGCTGTTCATCTACCAGGGCTTTTTAATGGCCATGAACGGCGACGTCAATCTGGAAGCGTTGCCGGTGGAGGAGAAGGTCGAGGAGAAGGAAACGGAAGAAACCGCCAGCTTCGACCAGTTCAGCGCCGAAGACATAGAGTTCGGCTATTGCACCGAGTTCTTTATCGTCCATCTCTACGATGGCTTTGAGGAGAAGGATCTGGACCAGTTCCGGCGGCATCTTGAACGGGTGGGCGATTCCGTGGTGGTGGCCTGCGACAGCGACACTGTGAAGATCCACGTCCATTCCAACTGCCCCGGCAAGGTCCTGCAGATGGCCATGCGCTATGGGGAGCTGGACCGCATCAAGATCGAGAACATGCGGGAGCAGAACAGGCAGCTGGCCGCCCAGCGCAAGCGCACCGAAAAGGAGTTCGCTCTGATCTCCGTGAGCTGCGGCAAGGGGGTGGACGAGGTGTTCAAGGCCCTGTCTGCGGACGAGATCATCTCCGGCGGTCAGACCATGAACCCCAGCATCGACAGCATTGTCAACGCGGTCCATCAGGTGAACGCTCGCAACGTCTTCATCCTGCCCAACAACAGCAACATCATCCTGGCCGCCACCCAGGCTTCCGTTCTCTGCAGCTGCCACGTGGTCGTGCTGCCCACCAAGACCATCCCCCAGGGCATCGCGGCGGCCATGGCCTTCAATCCCGACGAGTCTCTGGAAGCCAACGTGAGCAACATGACCGAGGCCTTCCAGCAGGTCATCTCCGGCTCCGTCACCTTCGCCGTCCGGGAGACCCAATTGAACGGCAAGAGCATCCACCAGGGCGACTTCATCGGCATGCTGGACGGGGATCTGAATACCGTCAGCCCCGATGCGGACGAAGCGGCCTTCGAGCTGGTAGAGAATATGATCGAGAAGCTGGGCGACGACGAGTGCTCCGTCACCGTATACTTCGGCGCGGATGTGGACGAGGGGAGGGCGGACGCCCTTATCGCCCGACTGGAGGAGAAGTATCCCGAGTCCGAGTTCATGAGCCGCGACGGCGGACAACCTCTCTACAGCTACTACTTCTCTGTCATATAAGGACCGACATCAAGCCGCCGATCGGCGGCTTTTTTTGAATCATGGAGCTTGCGGACATCAAGGGCATCGGCCCCAAGCGAATAGAACTGCTCAAAGACCTGGGGATATCCAGCCTCAGCGATCTGTTGACGTACTATCCCAGCAGCTATCTCGACTATTCCGCCTGTACACCTGTGTCGGAGCTGGAGGACGGCGTTTTCGCGTCTGTGCAGGTGACGTTGACCTCCGGCCCCTCCTGGTATTCCCGCAAGGGCCTCACCACCGTTTCCGTCTATGGCCGCGACCCCGCGGGTAAGCGGGTGGCCCTGCGCTGGTTCAATCAGCCTTATCGATCCCGCGGCCTGGAGGCGGGCCAGACCTATATTGCCTCCGGTCGCGCCCATATCGGCGACAAGGGGGCGCCCGCCCTGCTGAACCCGTCCCTGGCGAAGGAGCTGAGGGGCATCGTGCCCGTGTACGCCACCCTCAAGGGCCTGACCCAAGGAAATCTTCGTGACGGCATCCGCGCCGCTCTGGAGGCGGCCACCATCGACGAAACGCTGCCGGCTTCTCTGCTGCAAAAGCACGGCCTTCCCGGGCGAAAGGACGCCCTGTGGGAGCTCCATTTTCCAACGGACCGGCAGAAGCTGGACACCGCCCGCCGCCGCCGTGCCTATGAGGACGCCCTCTATTATTTCCTCGCCTCCCAGGAACTGAAGGCGGAGCGCAAGCGGAAAAACGGCATCGCCTTCTCCGCCCGGGACGCCCTGTCCGAATATCTCAAGACCCTGCCCTTTACGCCCACGGACGCCCAGATGCGCGTGCTGCAGGAGGTCGCCCGGGACATGGCTTCGCCCGTGCCCATGAACCGGATGATCGAGGGGGACGTGGGCTCCGGCAAGACAAGCATCGCCCTCTTTGCCCTGTACGTCGCCGCCCGTGACGGCCGCCAGGGGGTGCTGCTGGCCCCCACGGAGATATTGGCCCGTCAGCATTATGAAGCCCTGAAAAGCCTGTTTGGGGGCCGTTGCGGCCTTCTGCTTGGCAGCGAGACCCAGAAGGAGAAGCGGGAGGCGCTGCAAAACATAGAGAGCGGGGCCTGGCAGGCCATTACCGGCACCCACGCGCTGTTCTCCCAAAATGTAAGGTTCCGCGATCTCGGCGTGGTGGTCTGCGACGAGCAGCACCGCTTCGGCGTCCAGCAGCGCTCTGCCATGGAGCAGAAGGGACGCCGCCCCGACGTGCTGGTCATGAGCGCAACACCCATTCCTCGGACCCTGGCCCTGATCCTCTACGGCGATCTCGATCTGTCCGTCATCGACCAGCTCCCCGCCGGAAGAAAGCCCATCAAGACCCACCTTGTGGGCCCGGCAAAGCGCAGGGACATGTACAAATACCTGGCCGCCCGGGCGAAAGATGGGGAGCAAAGCTACGTGGTCTGTCCCCTTATCGAGAAGACTGAGGGTCTGGAGGGCCTGTCCGTGGACGAGGTTTATGACGAGATCCGGGGGCTGGTGGGGGACGTGCTCCTCGCAAAGCTCCACGGCCGCATGACCGAGTCGGAGAAGCAGGCCGTCATGGCCAAGTTCCACAGCGGCGCAGCACCTATCCTCATCTCCACCACGGTCATCGAGGTGGGCGTCCACGTGCCCCAGGCGGCCCATATGGTCATCGAGGGGGCGGAGCGCTTCGGCCTCTCCGCCATGCACCAGCTCCGAGGCCGGGTGGGTCGGGGGGACCAGCAGGCCCATTGCTACCTTGTGGTCTACGAGCAGAAGAAAACCGCTATGGAACGGCTCCAGGCCATGCTGGACACCACCGACGGCTTCAGGATCGCCGAGCGGGACCTGCAGCTCCGGGGCGCCGGGGATCTCATGGGCATCCGCCAGGCGGGGGAGGAGCGTGAGGATTCTTTCCTGAAGGATTGCCCCGTGTCCCTGCTGGAAGCTGCGTCCGTGGACGCCACTGAGGTCTACAGTCTGCCCACCCTGGAAAACGAGCAGCTCATGGAAGCCGCTCGCCGCCGCTATCGGGGCATGGAGCGCATCGCCCTGAACTGACAAAGAATTCTTTCTTCTTTTTCATTTCTCTTTTATGTCCATTCCCTTTGCCCATCTGCACGTACACACCCAATACTCTTTGCTGGACGGGGCGTCCCGCATTCCGGCCCTGGTGGCCCGGGCTAAGAGCCTGGGACAGACCGCCATGGCCATCACGGACCACGGGGTCATGTACGGCGTCATCGACTTCTACCGGGAGTGCAAGAAGCAGGGGATCAAGCCCATCCTGGGCATGGAGACCTATGTGGCCAGGGACCGCTTTATCAAGGACGGAAAGCTGGGCCGGGATTACGGGCACCTGATCCTCCTCGCCAAGAACGAGATCGGCTACCAAAACCTCATGCGCCTCTCTTCCGAGGCCTTCATCCACGGCTTCTACTATAAGCCCCGCATCGACTACGATCTGTTGTCGGAAAACTGCGAGGGCCTTATCTGCCTGTCCGCCTGCCTTGCGGGAGACATCCCCCAGAACCTGCTGCAGGGCCGGGACGAGGATGCCTACGCCATCGCCCGGCGGCTCAAGGCCATGTTCGGGGAGGACTTCTATATCGAGCTCCAGAACCACGACATCCGGGAGCAGAAGATGGTGCTGCCCAAGCTCAAGAAGCTGGCCTATGATCTGGGCCTCAAGACTGTGGTCACCAACGACATCCACTATACCGACAAGGAGGATGCCGAGGCTCAGGACGTGCTCCTGTGCATACAGACCCAGCGCTTCGTGGACGAGGAGGATCGGATGCGCATGGGGGCGGAGGAGTTCTACTGCAAGTCCGCCGAGGAGATGCTGAGCTTTCTCCCCGGAGAGGAGCAGTCCCTTCGAAACACCGTGGAAGTCGCCGATAAATGCAACGTGGAGATCGAGTTCGGCAAGCGCCGCCTGCCTCACTTCACCGCGCCGGATGGCATGGACAATAGGGCGTATCTCCGAAAGCTCTGCGAGGATGGTATGGCCCAAAAGATGCCCGATGCGGGGAAGGAGGCATGGGACCGGCTCAACTACGAGCTCTCCGTGGTGGAGAACATGGGGTTCGTGGACTACTACCTGATCGTCTGGGATTTCATCCACTTCGCCAAGTCCCACAACATCATGGTGGGTCCCGGCCGTGGCAGCGGCGCAGCCAGCCTCGCCGCCTACTGCATGGGTATCACCGATATCGATCCCCTGAAATACGCCCTGCTCTTCGAACGCTTTTTGAACCCGGAGCGGGTGTCCATGCCCGACTTCGACGTGGACTTCTGCTACGAGCGGCGGCAGGAGGTCATCGACTACGTGGGGGAAAAGTACGGCGAGGGCCACGTGAGCCAGATCATCACCTTCGGCACCATGGCCGCGAAGGCCGTCATCCGGGACGTGTGCCGGGTGCTGCGGGTGCCCTACGCCGATGCGGACAAGCTGGCTAAGCTGGTGCCCAACATGCTGAAGATCACGCTGAAGGACGCCATGCAGATGCAGCCGGAGCTGAAGACACTCTATGACTCCGATCCGACTACAAAGAAGGTACTGGACCTGTCCATGAAGCTGGAGGGCCTGCCCCGGCACAGCTCCACCCATGCCGCGGGCGTGGTGATCTCAGGGGTGCCGCTTGAAACGGTGGTGCCGCTGCAGAGCAACGATGGTGTCCTCACCACCCAGTTCCCCATGACCACCCTCGAAGAACTGGGCCTCCTCAAGATGGACTTTTTGGGTCTTCGGACCCTGACCATCATCCGGGACGCCCTCGCCTTCATCCGGGAGCAGGGGAAGGAGGCGCCTGACTTCTCCACCAACGATTTCACCGATAAAGAAGTATACGACATGATCTCCCGGGGGGACACGGACGGGGTGTTCCAGCTGGAATCTGCGGGCATGCGACAGTTTCTCATGCAGCTCAAACCTGACTGCTTTGAGGATATCATCGCAGGCATCGCCCTCTACCGCCCGGGCCCCATGGAGAGCATCCCCCGCTATATCCAGGGCAAGCACGACCCTACCTCCGTCCACTATGAGGACGAGCGCCTGGAGCCCATCCTCTCCACCACCTACGGCTGCATGGTATACCAGGAGCAGGTGATGC
>CADCNE010000062.1:0-3372 GCA_902802805.1 uncultured Eubacteriales bacterium | reverse complement strand
GCGCACCCTGGGCGGCTACTCCCTGGGTCGCGCGGACATCGTGCGCCGGGCCATGAGCAAGAAGAAGCACGACGTGATGGCCCGGGAGCGGGAGTACTTCGTCCACGGCACCGAGGGCGTAGAGGGGGCCGTCAAACGGGGCGTCAGCGAGAGGGTGGCGGACCATATCTTCGACGAGATGATGGACTTTGCCTCCTACGCCTTCAACAAGGCCCACGCCGCCTGCTACGCCGTCACCACCTATCGGACGGCGTACCTGAAGCGATATTTCCCCGTGGAGTTCCTGGCCGCCATGATCAACGGCTACATGTACAACTCCGATTCCGTGGCCGAATACGTCTACTCCGCCCGCCGGAGCAACATCAAAGTCCTTGGCCCCGACGTGAACAAATCCCGGCCCAAGTTCGCCGTGGAGGACGGCAGCATCCGCTTCGGCCTCGCCGCGGTGAAGAACGTGGGCGAGGCGGTCATGGAGGATCTGGTGCGGGAGCGGGAGCAGCACGGTCCCTTCAAGGACTTCTGGGACTTCTGCGACCGGGTCTCCGGCCTCAACAAACGCATGGTGGAGAACATGATCTACGCCGGGTGCTTCGACTCCATGGGCTACACCAGGACTCAGCTCCTCAAGGTCTACGACCAGGCTATGGAGCTGGCCGCTAAGAACAAAAAGAATCGGGACGCGGGGCAGATGTCCCTCTTCGACTTCGATGAGGGCGAGGATGCCATTTCCAGCCATCCGCCCATCTATCCGGCGGCGGAGATGCCCCATAAGCTCCTGCTACAGAAGGAGCGGGAGGCCACGGGCCTGTACCTGTCCGGTCACCCCCTGGACGACTACATGAGCGTGCTCAACGGCCTGCCCGTCAGCGTAATGGATCTGGTGGAGGCGGACGGCGCCGCAGGTTTAGAAGACAACGCTTATGTGACCGTGGGCGGCCTCCTCACCGCCTGCAAGACCCGGCCAACAAAGAACAACAACGGCATGATGGGCTACGCCAACCTGGAGGGCGTCACGGGCTCGGTAGAGTGTGTGATCTTCCCCAGGACGCTGCAGCTTTGCGGGCGGTATTTCCACGACGACGCGCCGGTGCTGGTGAAGGGGCGGCTGAACATCCGGGAGGATCGGGTGAACTCCCTGCTGATCGAGGAGATGACGGATTTGGAAGGAGCGTCGAAGAAGCTGTATATCCGGCTGCCTGTGCTGTCCGATTCCTACAAGGTCCAGAAGATCATCCAGAACTACCCCGGCCAGACGCCCATCGTGCTGGTGGATTCAAAGCGCGTCGCCAAAGCTGCGCCACGGGACTGGAACGTGAAGGTGGACGAGGAGCTCATGAGTACCCTGCAGGCGGTGTTCGGTAAGGAGAACGTGATCTTACGATGAACGGTACGCCTGTAAAAAAGAACGAGGAATTAGAGCTGACCATCGACAGCGTCACCCTGGAGGGGGCGGGCGTGGGCCGGGTGGATGGCTTTGCTCTGTTCGTACCTGGAGCCCTGGCGGGGGAACGGGTGCGGGTGCACGTCATCAAGGTCACCGCTTCTTACGCCGTTGGAAAGCTTATGGAGGTGGTGGAGCCTTCGCCCCACCGCATGGAGCCCCGATGCCCCGTATATGCGAAGTGCGGCGGCTGCGCTTTCGGCCATGTGACCTATGAGGAAGAACTGCGCATCAAGGAGCGGCATGTGGCGGACGCTTTGACGCGGCTGGGGGGCCTCAAGGAAGTTCCCCTGCGGCCTATCCTTGGCATGGGCCAGCCCGAGCGATACAGGAACAAGGGCGCATTTCCCTACGGCATGACCGACAAGGGGCCGGCTTTCGGCTTCTATGCCCCCCGAAGCCATCGATTGGTGCCTGTGCAGGATTGTCTCATTGAGCAGGAAAGCGTTTGCCGTGCTGTGAATGCGATACAGACCTGGGCGGAACAAAACCACATCACGCCCTACGACGAGGGGACGGGGAAGGGGTGCCTGCGCCACGCCGTGGCCCGGGTGACCACGTCCGGGGAACTGATGGCGGTCATCGTCACCCGGGGCGATCTGCCCCATAAAAAGGAGCTCATCGACGCCATGTCTTTTGCCGACAGCGTTTACTGGAACCGGAACGATAGGAACACCAACGTGATTTTCGGCGACCGCTTCACCCAGCTGTCCGGCAGACCCACCCTGCGGGAGACCCTCTGCGGGCTCGATTTCGAGGTGAGCCCCCGGTCCTTCCTGCAGGTGAACCCGGTCCAGACCCAAAGGCTCTACGGAGCGGCCCTGGAGCTGCTTTCTCCCCAGCCAGACGAGACCGTGGCAGATGTTTATTGCGGCATCGGCACCATCAGCCTGCTCCTCGCGCAAAAAGCCGGGCAGGTCATCGGCATCGAAGTGGTCCCGGAGGCCGTGGAGAACGCCAAGGAGAACGCCGCCCGCAACGGCATCCAAAACGCCTCCTTTCTCTGCGCACCGGCGGAGGAGGCCCTGCCCAAACTGGTGGCGGAAGGCCGGACCGTCGACTGCCTCACCGTGGACCCGCCCCGCAAGGGCTGCGACCCCCAAGTCATCGAAGCCATCCTTGCCTCCGGCGCTCGGCGCATGGTCTACGTTTCCTGCAACCCCGCCACTCTGGCCCGGGATGTCAAGCTCCTCACCGCCGGCGGTTTCACCGTCCAGGCCGTCCAGCCCGTGGACATGTTCCCCCGCTGCGGCCACGTGGAGACGGTTGTCTTGCTTTCCAAGGGCGAGGTCGACTCGAAAAAGATTCGGGTTGAGTTCTCTTTGGAAGATATGGATATGTCGGAGTTCCAAGATGGAGCTACCTATCCGCAGATCAAGGAGTATGTGTTGGAGCATACCGGGTTAAAGGTGTCCAGCCTTTATATTTCTCAGATAAAGAGAAAATGCGGGTTGGAAGTAGGCAAAAACTATAATCTGCCGAAATCCGAGGATTCCAGACAGCCACAATGTCCACCAGAAAAAGAGAAAGCAATCCGAGAAGCATTCAAATATTTTGGGATGATCTAACATCCCGCAGAATGGAGGTTTCTTATGGATAGATTGATTTCCTGCGAGTTCAACATGGATACTGCCTGTGTGGAACTGAAATTTGCAAATGGCAGCATAATTGCGATTGATACCATTGCCGTCGAGAACAAGGTTGCCGACAATATGTATCAACGGTCAGAACTGGATTATCTAATCTATAATGACCCGGTTGGATACGCTGATCTGATACTAAATGGCGATCCCGAAACCTATTTGAAAACTGTAACTGAATGTAATTCTTTAGATACTTAACAATCACACCACCCATGGAAAGAAAAATTTCTATGGGTGGTTCTTTTTTATTTCATGTTTAGGTTATGCGGATAACCTTTGACTTATCTG
>CADCNE010000061.1 GCA_902802805.1 uncultured Eubacteriales bacterium | reverse complement strand
TGCATCGGGAGAGAAGTGCCCCATTGATCTCGAAGGAGGGATTCTCCGTGGTGGCGCCGATGAGGATGATGCTGCCCTTTTCCACGAAGGGCAGAAAGGCGTCCTGCTGGGCTTTGTTGAAGCGGTGGATCTCATCCACGAAGACTATCGTGCGCGCGCCGAAACGGCGGTTCTCCTCCGCCTGAGTCATTACCGCCTTTATCTCCTTTATTCCGCTGGTCACAGCGGAGAAATCGATGAAGGCGGACTTGGTCCGATTGGCGATGATGCGGGCCAGGGTGGTCTTGCCAACGCCCGGAGGCCCCCAGAAGATCATGGAGGACACCTGGTCGCTTTCGATCAGCCGACGCAGGACCTTCCCCGGACCCAACAGATGGGTCTGGCCCACGAATTCATCCAGTGTTTGGGGGCGAAGGCGTGCCGCCAGGGGCTGGGGCACCTCCTTCTGAAAGAGGGAAAACTGTTCCATAGAGTACCTCCTATGGCAGTATACCACAAAAAAGCGGGCCGGGGAAGACCCGACCCGCCATCTTGAACCAAAGCGGAAGCTTATTTCACAGCTTCCTTCAACGCCTTGCTGGCCTTAAAGAAGGGCACGTTGGCGGCAGAGATGTTCACCATTTCACCGGTGCGGGGATTCTTGCCCTCCCGGGCCAAACGATGCTTGCAGCCGAAGGTGCCGAAACCGGACAGGGAAACGGTATCCTCTTTGATCGTATCAGTGATCGTCTCCAAAGCTGCAGCAACGGCTGCGGCGGCATCCTTCTTGGACAGGCCAGTCTTCTCGGCGATCGTCTTTATAAATTCAGTCTTGTTCATGGCAAAACTCCTTTCAAGTTTGGCTCATTATATCATCTTAGTTTACACTTGTCCATACATAAAAATGCCTGTTTGTCTATAAAATTCTGTCTTTTTTGTGTCATTTTAATGTAAATGACCCATAATAATTTTTATATCGACAAAAAGTGATTGGATAAGCTTCAACTAACCGATCAAAAGGATCGGTGAGCGGCTATCAGGACAAAGGGGTTCAGTCTTTAAGAATGGAGCGCAGCTCTTGAAGGGTAGGACCGCTTCGACCGCCGAAATGAGAGACGCACCAGGCACCGGCGGCACAGGCCCGACGGTTTGCTTCTTCAGGTGAGTAACCGGACAAAAGGGCAGCTAAAAACGCGCCGTCATACACGTCCCCCGCACCGACCCTGTCACGAATGGGAATTGAGAAGGCGGGGGAGGCGTACACATTCGTGCGCGTATACACCGCCGCTCCCTGTTCGCCTCGACGGGCCACCACCATGGGCACCAGCTCCAGCAGCTTCCTGGCCGCCCAATCCGGGTCCGTTTCATTCACCAGCGGGCACAGCTCGTCCTCGGCGGAGCCGAACAGCACATCGCAGCAGGACAGAGCCTCGTGGATGTTGTCTGCAAAGGTCCGATCCTCAATGGACTCCAGCCGTGCGTTCACGTCCAAAGCCACCGGTATTCCCGCCCCACGGCACCGGCGCATGAGCGCCAGCTGATTGGCGGCGGCGGGGTCCTCCCGCAGCGTCATGCCCGAGGAGTGCATCCAGGAGATGCGGGTGAGGATGTCGTCCGGGATCTGGTCCGCCGTAACGTCGTGCTGGCTGGCCTTGACACGAGGAAACGCAAAGGGGACCCGTTCCCCTTTTTCATCCAGCACCAGCAGGACCATGGTGGTCATCGCATGCTCTTTCAACGTCAGCAGGGAAGCGTCCACGCCTTCCGATTCAAGGCCTGCTTTCAGGGCTCGGCCAAAGGCATCCTGCCCGGCGGTGCCCAGGAACAGGGCCGGAGCACCCAGTCGGGCCAGGGTCACGGCGGTGTTGGCCACGCTTCCACCGTGAGAAAAGCGAACAGTAAGGGCGTCAGGGTCCACCGTACTGGTCAGCGCCGAAAGGGCCTGCCCGTAGGGAATGAGCAGGTCGGCGCAGATGTCTCCGTAGCAAAGGACTGGAAGCATGGGGAATTCCTTTCAGCGTCTGTCGATGGTGATCACGGGGTTGAAGGCTTCGTTGAGAGCGACGATCTCCTTTACGGCCCGAGCTTTCAGCTCTCCGTCGGACAGCTTGATCTCATACGGCGCACAGATATCGAAGACCAGGTTGGTGTGGGTCTGTCCCCGGACCAACCGAAAATCGTGGACGGTGATCCTTTCGTCGATCCTATTCAGGGCCTGCTTCACCTGCTCCTTCGCCGCGTCTGTCTCCGGGTTGTTCACAGCGATGGGGTCCATGTGGATGGTGGACAGGCAGTTGAACTTCTTGTTCAGCTCCCATTCGATGTTGTCGATCAGATCGTGGGTGGCGAGCATATCGGCTTCCTCGTCGACCTCAGCATGCAGGGTGATCATCATCCGACCGGGACCGTAGTCATGGACGATCAGATCATGGACGCCCATGACGCCTTCGTGGCCCGTGACCGTATCGGCGATGGATTGAAGGAGCTCCGGATCCGCTTTCTTTCCAAGAAGCAGATCCACGGTATCCTTGGCCGTGCCGTACCCGCCCCACAGGATCAGGAGCGATACCGCCAGAGAGCACCAGGGGTCCGCGTTGAGTCCCCAGAAATGGTTGAGCGCCATGGACAGTAGCACCGCCCCTGAGGTGATGCAGTCGAACAGACTGTCCTTGGCGGTGGCCAGCATGGCGGAAGAATTATACCTTTTTCCGTATCGCGTGTTGTAGAAAGCCATGTACAGCTTCACGCCGATGGAGCAAAGGAGCACCACGAAGGCAGCCAAGACGAACACCGGCGCAGGCGTATGGGCGATCAGGCTTTCGATGGAACTTTTGGCAAGCTCGAAGCCCATGAGCAGGATCAGAAAGGCGATGATCAGAGCGGACAGATATTCCGCCCGGCCGTGGCCGAAGGGATGTTCCGTGTCGGGTTTCTTATTGGAGAGGACGAACCCGCCCAGGGAGACCAGGGAGGAACCCACGTCGCCCAGATTGTTGAAGCCGTCCGCCTGGATGGCCAGAGAGCCGATCAGCATGCCCAATACGATCTTGAAGCAGCTCAATATCAGGTTGAGGAGGATGCCCACCGCGCCGCAGATCATGCCGTAGCCGTGGCGAACAGCTTCCTCATCCTTCCATCTATGTGAAAAAAGCCTGGAAATCAGGGCGATCATGGGATCACTCCTTATCATTCGTTTTGCTGTAAAAGTATACCACCACAGGGCAAAATATGCAATGAAGGAAATCACTTGCAATTTAGAGTGGAATAGGGCATAATAGAAGAGGAAAGAAATACAAAGGAGCCTAATTATGATCTCAGCCCTTGGATATCTGGCGGTGCCCTGCATCCTGTGTTTCCTGTTTGGCATTCTGATGTTCATCGTAGAAATGTTCACGCCCGGTTTTGGCGTGGCCGGAGGATTGGGCATCGCTTCCTTCGCGGCCATCATCGTGATGCAGTTTCTGGCGAATTCTTTGACCTCGGCCCTGATCGTCACCGCGGTGCTTGTGCTTCTGCTTGCGATCATCGTCGTGCTGTTCATCCGTTCCTTCCAGAAGGGTGCCATCTCCCGGTCCAAGCTCATCAACACCACGGCGGTGGAGGGAGAGTCCTCTCCCGTCGTCAAGGAAAAGGGCAAGAGCCTGGTGGGCAAGACCGGCACGGCCGTGACGGCTCTCCGTCCCGCGGGCATCGTTGAGATCGAAGGCGAGCGGCTGAACGTATCCACTTACGGCAACTTCATCGACGCCGGAAAGGAAGTCACCGTGGCTGCCGTGGAAGGCCTGAACGTGTTCGTCAAATGAAGTATTGCAAGAAATGCGGTATCCTCTATGTCACGGACGTATGTCCGAAGTGCGGCATAGAGGAGCCGAAGGACCAGCCTGAACCGGAAGTCCCCGATAAAAAGACCCTGACCCGTCAGTGGATCGGATTGATCGTTGGCATACCGTTGTTCATCATGGCCATCTATGTAGTCATCTATATGTTGTACGCTCAAGGCAAATAACATAAGTAAACTAAACAGGAGGATAAAAAACCACATGCTTCTCCCCATCATCATCATCGTACTCATCATCATCTTCCTTTCGCTGCTCTTCAGCTTCGTGCCCATCGGCCTGCTCATTTCGGCCAGCGCCTCCGGCGTCAAGCTGAACATCAGCACCCTGGTCGGCATGCGGCTCAGGAAGGTCATCCCCGCCCGCATCGTCAATCCGCTCATCAAGGCCACCAAGGCCGGCATCCAGCTCCCCCTCAACAAGCTGGAAGCCCATTATATGGCGGGCGGCAACGTGGACCGGGTGGTGAACGCCCTGATCGCCGCCATGCGCGCCGGCATCCCGCTGGACTTTGAGCAGGCCTGCGCCATCGACCTGGCCGGTCGTAACGTGCTGGAAGCCGTGCAGATGAGCGTCAATCCCCGGGTCATCGAGACCCCCGTCATCGCTGCCGTGGCTATGGACGGTATCGAGCTGAAGGCTAAGGCCAAGGTGACCGTCCGCGCCAACATCGACCGTCTGGTGGGCGGCGCCGGTGAGGAGACCATCATCGCCCGTGTCGGCGAGGGCATCGTCACCACCGTCGGTTCCTCCCGTAGCCATAAGGAGGTTTTGGAGAATCCCGATTCCATCTCCCGCACGGTCCTTGACAAGGGCCTCGACGCCGGTACGGCCTTCGAGATCCTTTCCATCGATATCGCGGACGTGGACGTGGGCCGTAACGTAGGCGCCCAGCTCCAGATCGACCAGGCGGAAGCCGATAAGCGCATCGCTCAGGCCAAGGCTGAGGAGCGCCGCGCCATGGCTGTGGCCCAGGAGCAGGAGAACGTGGCCGCCGTGGCCGGCATGCGGGCCAAGGTCATCGAGGCGGAGGCCGAGGTGCCCATCGCCATCGCCCATGCCTTCAAGGAAGGGAAACTGGGTGTGCTGGATTATTACAACATGAAGAACGTCATGTCCGATACGGATATGCGCAACGCCATCTCCCACGCCGCCGACCCCAAAACGGCCAAGAAATAATCTAAAGAGTGAGGTCTCGCTGTGGATCTTTTAATGATCTTGATCGCAATCATCGGCATATCCGTGTCCATTGCGAACAAAAAGAAAATGACGGAGGCGCAGAAGAAGCGGTCCGCGTTCCCTGAAAATGGGAGCCCCGCTCCCGGCTCCGGTCCTGCGCGCGGTGCGCAGAACCGTCCGGCTGCTTCCAAAACGTCCACGACCACCAGATCCACCACGCTGTCCAAAACACCGTCTGCTCCGGGAACGTCCAAATGGCCTTGGCCGGCTCAGAATACCGCTCAGCCCCAGAAGAAGAACACGAATGCTGATTATAGCGGTACGCCCCGGTATACCCATGTGGTCACCAGCACCCTGGAGGGCGGTCATACCCATACGGAATCCAGCATGACGGGGGAGGAGTCCTGCCCGCCGCCCAAGGAATCTGTCGCTAAGGAGCCTCAGGCGGAGCCGGCCGCCGCGGCCAGCGCGGGCGGGCTGCTGAGCTTCCAGCCCAACAGCGTACTGCAGGGCGTTCTGTTTGCGGAGATCCTGGGAAAACCGAAATCGCAAAGGTAATCCATGCAGCGCAACGATGTCGTAAAGGGTGTATTCATTGTCGTTCCTTTGGCTGTACTGTGTTTGCTATACGGCCTGTGGATCGTCATGGATACACCCGTTTATGTGGAATCCATGGTCGTCGGCGGGATCGTCCTGCTGTTGTACGCGCTGCTGTACATCCGATTCGTGCCCAGGGCTTTTGAGTTCGTGATGGGTGTCGATCAGGACGAGAAGCTGACCACCGTACAGCGGACCAGCACCGTCGGCGCACGGGAGCTGCTGCGGTTGATCCTCATGCTGGCCATCGGACGGGGACTGTTCATGCTGGGGGCGTTTTTGTGGAGCCTGTATCTGAACGGGTATACGGAGACCGCCTTCGAGATACAACATATCTGGGCTGACCATATGTTCGCGGAACGCATCATCTCCATTGCCAACAAGGGGTATGCGGCGGAAACGGTGAACCAAGCCGGCAAGTACTACAACCTGCTGTTCCCGCCCCTGTACTCATGGATCGTTCGATTGACCAGCCCCGTGTATCTTAGCAGCATCCGCGCCGGGTTTTTCCTCTCCAATCTGAACGCGATCCTGAGCGGCATCGTGCTGTACCTGCTGGTCATGTATGATCACGACAGACGTTCCGCCGTGCGTGCTCTATGGTATTACTCCATCCTGCCGTCCAGCTTTCTGCTCACCTGTACCATCCCTGCCAGCACTTTTCTGCTTTTTTCGCTGATCTGTGTCTATTGCGCTCGTCGAAAACTCTTTATGATCAGTTCCCTTTTTGGGGCCCTGGCCGCATTGACGGATCGGCTGGGCATCGTGTTGGTGATACCGCTGCTGATCGAATTCTTCAACTCCATGACAAAGGAGTATCGTTCCCTCAAGGAAGTCACCTGGCGGTTTTATCTGCGAAAGAGCCTGATCGGCTCCACGTTCATGCTGGTACCTCTGGGATTCATCATCTATCTCATCATCAATCGAGTGGTGGGGGGAAGCATGTTCGCGTATGTTTCGTATGTGGAAGAGCTGTTTGACAGCCATTTCGCTCTGTTTTATCGGACCTGCGGCGTGATGATGGAGCGACTCATCGACAGCTATCGTGCATTTCAGCCTTCGTTGGTATTTGGGTTATATCTGCCGAGCCTCCTATGCGCTGTTGGTAGTCTTGTGTTGGTCCTAATCAAGGGAGCAGAACTTCGGGTCAGCTACCTCGCATTCTTCATGGTCTGCTTGCCGGTGATCCTCAGTCAGACAGGCGTCATGGATGCCCCGCGGCAGCTGTTCTGCTGTTTTCCCGTCATCATCGTCATTATGAGTCTTACAAAGAATCGACTGGTCGATCTGTTGGCGTCCCTGGTGTGCATCGCCGGGTCTGTAGCGTATTTAGGAATGTATGTGGCCGGCTGGCCGGTGGTATGAATCATGTTTGAATTGTACGTTACATTTGTGAAGATCGGTGCGTTCATGTTCGGAGGCGGCTATTCCATGCTCCCTCTGCTGGTGCGCGAATTGGTGGATAGAAAGAAATGGTGTACGGAGGAGGAAGTCCTGGACTACTTCTCCCTGGCCCAGTGCACGCCCGGCGTCATCGCCATCAATTCCGCCACCTTCGTAGGCTATAAGCGGGGCAAGGTCCTGGGCGGGATCGTGGCGTCCCTCGGCGTGATCACGGTGCCGTTGATCCTGATCACCGTTGTGGCCGCGGTGCTCCAGAACCTGATGGACTATCCGCTGGTCCAGCACATCTTCGCCGGTGTTCGGGTGGCGGTAGCCGCGCTGATGACGGTGACCATCGTGCGCCTTATCAAAAAAGCTGCCAAGGATTGGATCAGCTGGGCCATCGTGATCGTTGGCTTTCTGCTGCTGACGGTGCTGAAGCTGGATTCCGTCTGGCTGGTACTCATCGCGGCTGTCTTCGGCATACTTGTGGGGAGGTGGAAGAAAGCATGATCAGGACCATCCTTCTGCTCATCTTCGAGTTTATGAAGACCGGCCTGATGGCTGTGGGCGGCGGCATGGCCTGCATCCGCTTCCTGCAGGATATGATCGCCAAGTATGGCTGGATCACGGGGGAGGAGCTGGCGAACATCATCGCCGTGGCGGAATCCTCTCCCGGTCCCATCGGTGTCAACGCGGCCACCTATGTGGGATACAGCGTTTTGTCTCAATACGGTCAGGGCTGGGCGTTGCTGGGCGGCGTCATCGCCACCCTGTCCCTGATCGCGCCGCAGATCGCAGTGATCACGCTGGTGGCCAGGGGCCTTGAAAAGTATCGCAGTTCGAAGCTGGTGAACGACGCCTTCGGCGCGCTGCGGCCTGCGGCGGCCGGCCTTGTAGCGGCGGCGGGCTGGTCCGTGATCCGCTCCTCCCTGGGACTTAGCCTTGCGCCTTTTCATGTGGATATCATCCCGCTTGTGCTGTATGGGGTGTCGCTGATGCTTTTGCCGAAGCTGAAAAAGATACATCCCGTTCTGTTCCTGGCCGCAGGCGGGCTCATCGGCGCTCTGCTGAGCCTTTGAATCTTGACAAATTCGACCCTGTGCTTGTACAATACTGCCAGTGCGCGGCTGTGGTGGAACGGCATACACAACAGACTTAAAATCTGTCGGCGAAAGCTTATGGGTTCAAATCCCATCAGCCGCACCAAAAATGCCCCCCATTCTTGGGGGGCTTTTTTGGCACGGCTGGTGAGATTTGAACCGGGTGCGGTAGTGAATGAAGCCCCAGTGGGGCTTCAGAGCCGCACCCTGAGCGAGCCCGCAGGCGAGTGTTCAAATCCCATCAGCCGCACCAAATCTTTCCCGAATAGTCTCAATGTGTGATATACTCTAAAAAAACCAAAACACCAGGAGCGACCGCCATGATCCCCGGTTCCAACGTTCACACCCACACGACCTTCTCCGACGGAAGCAACTCCGCTGAGGAAATGGTCCTTGCCGCCATGCGCCTTGGCTTTCATACCCTGGGCTTTTCGGACCACGGCCACGCGGCGTATGATCGGTGCGGCATGTCTCTCCATCAGGAGGCGGCGTATCGGGAGGAGATCCGGCGATTGCAGCAGCTGTATGCGGGGCGCATCCTCATTCTGCTGGGGTATGAGCACGACTGGCTGTCGCCGGCGGACTTTTCAGAGTATGAGTATACCATCGAATCCGTCCATTTTGTGCCGGTGGAGGGCGGCGTCTTCTGCGTGGACAGAAGCCGGTCCGTATTGGAGGATGCCATACAGCAACACTTTGCCGGCGACCCGTATCGGATGTGCCAAGCCTATTTTCGGACCGTCTGCGAATCCTGTGAGCATACAAGGGCGGATATCCTGGGACATATGGACCTGGTCATGAAGTTCAACGAGGGAAGGGACCTGTTCGACGACGGGGATTCACGGTATCTGAACGCGGCTTTGGAGGCGGCGGACTGCACGGCGGACAGCGGCCTGCTGGTGGAGATCAACACCGGCGCTATCGCCCGGGGCTATCGCACCGAGCCTTATCCCGGCCGCGCAATGCTCAAGCGCCTGCACGAGCGCAGCGCCCGCATTCTGTTGTCCAGCGACTGCCATAACGCGAAGCATTTGAACCATGCCTTTGAAACCGCGGCGGCCGTAGCCCGATCCTGCGGGTTCAAAACCGCCTGGATGTATCGGGGGGAACAGGTGGAGGAGTATCCGCTGTAAGGAAAGCTGCTCTTCTCCTTGCGCGGATCAGGGATCGATGGTATACTCATACCGATCTAAAGACGCCCGTCGGGCGAGAAAAGGTGGTCGCATGGAATTGGTTGCTCGTAAGGATGTCCCCGTGGAACAGACGTGGGATCTGTCGCTGATCTTCCCCGATGAAAAAGCCATGTGGGAAGCGCTGGAACAGACCAAGGAGAGGGTGAAGCGGTTCGTCGAAACATATCAGGGAAATCTGAACACCGCGGAGAACATCGTAAGCTGTCTCGACGAGATGGAGCAGATCCTCCCTTCCATCGGGAACTGCTGGTCCTGGAAAGCGAGATGGCCTTTGTGGACAGCGAGATACTGCTGGCACCGGACGAGGTGCTGCAGGCCGCGGTGGAGGCCGCCCACGGCTGCCGCGTGTATCTTCAGGATCTGATCGCGCGGAAGGCGCACATGCTCTCTCCCGAGACCGAGAAGGTGCTTTCTTCGCTGGGCCAGTCCCTGCGCGTGCCGTACACGGTGTATAACACCATGAAGCTGGCGGACATCGCCTTCGAGCCGTTCACCGTGGATGGCAAAGAGTACCCCCTTGGATATTCCCTGTACGAGGACGATTACGAGCTCGACGCAAATACGCCGGTCCGCCGCGCGGCGTTCCGCGCGTTCTACGATACGCTGAAAAAGTATCAGAACACCACCGCCGCCGCGTACAACGCCTGCGTCCAGCAGGAAAAGACCATGTCGGAGCTGAGACGATTCGACGACGTGTTCGACAGCCTTCTCTTCCCCCAGAAGGTCACCCGCGAGATGTACGATCGCCAGATCGACGTGATCACGGAACGTCTGGCCCCCCATATGCGCAAGTATGCACAGCTTTTGCAGAAGAAGCACGGCCTTGACAGGATGACCTTCGCCGATCTCAAGATCGCGGTAGACCCGGAATATGATCCCAAGGTCACTATCGAGGAGTCCCATGCCTATGTGCGCAACGCACTGGCCATCCTCGGAGAGGACTACACGGATATGGTGGACCGGGCGTATCGTGAGCACTGGATCGACTTTGCCAAAAACATCGGCAAGAGCACCGGCGGCTTCTGCTCGGGCATCTATCGCCGAAACTCGTTCATCCTGCTCAACTGGAACGACAGGATGTCGGATGTGTTCACCGTCGCCCACGAGTTGGGGCATGCGGGGCAGAGCATGTACGGCGACGCGGCCCAGTCCTATTATGACTGCTCGCCCACCATGTACCTGATCGAAGCGCCTTCCACCATGAACGAGCTGCTCCTGGCCCATTATCTGACCCATACCCAGGAGGACAAGCGCTTCCGGCGCTGGGTCCTTTCGAGCCTGATCAGCAACACGTACTATCACAACTTCGTCACCCATCTACGGGAAGCGTGGTATCAGCGCGAGGTATACCGCATCATAGACGAGGGCGGCAGCGTGAACGCGGATGTGCTCAGCGATCTGTTCCGCAAAAATCTGGAGCTCTTCTGGGGCGACGCCGTGGAGATCCCCGAGGGCGCGGAGCTGACCTGGATGCGCCAGCCCCACTACTACATGGGGCTGTATCCCTACACCTACAGCGCGGGTCTCACCGTGGCGACCCAGGCCATGCTGCGCATCGAACAGGAGGGCGAACCGGCGGTGAACGACTGGAAGCGATTCCTCGCCGCCGGCGGTACGAAGGCCCCGGCGGACCTCGCCTGCATCGCCGGCTTCGACATCACCACCGACGGGCCGCTCAACGCCACCATCGACTACATCGGTTCGCTGATCGACGAGATCTGCCGCCTGACGGAAGAGATCGACGGGATCAGCGTATGAAAAGCAGACATACCCCAAAGAGTTGAGCGTGAGCCGGGGTGGGATTCTACCCATGCCGCGGGAAAGGCCACACTGTGGCCTTTTTTTATCGCGGCTTCGAATCCACACCCGCATCCGCCACGCAAAAGGCCACCCGAAAGGGTGGCCTGCGTGGCGGAGCGGGTGGGATTCGAACCCACGTGCGCTTTCGCGCAAACTGATTTCGAGTCAGCCCCGTTATGACCGCTTCGATACCGCTCCAAGTAAAGGGTAGTATATAGTATTCGCTATAAAAAATCAACGCTTTCTTTGAAAGAATTCCGCGAGCAGCGCAGAGCACTCTGTCTCGAGAACCCCGCCCCAGGTCTCTACGGAATGGTAAAACCAGTGATCGGTCATGTCTATCCGGGAACCGGTGCATCCGCAGCTGGGATCGAAAGCCCCGAAAACAAGCCTGGGGAGCTTCATGAGCACCATGGCCCCGACGCACATGGCGCATGGCTCCATGGTCACGTACAGGGTGCAGTCAGCCAGCGAACCAAGTTTCTGCTGAGCTTCCCGTAAAGCCAGCAGTTCGGCATGCTCAGAGGGATCGTTGTTCTGCCGAGAGAGGTTATGGGCTTTACTTACGAGCTCATTCTCCTTGACCACCACAGCCCCTACGGGTACCTCGTCCTCTGTGAGGGCGGTCTGGGCTTCCGATAGCGCTTCTCGCATCCAATGCTCGTCAAGGCTCACGGCTCAGCACCTCCTCAGTGTCAAAGTCCGGGTACTTCACTCGCCACAATACCAGCCCGTGGGGCGGAGCCGTGGGACCGGCATCCTTGCGGGAGAGGGAGAAGAGGGCCTTCTCCATACTGTCCGCCGGTATGCGGCCGCTGCCCATGCCCAGCATGGTGCCTACCAAAATACGGACCATGTTGTAGAGAAAGCCATTGCCCTGGACGCTGTAGACGAGGAACTTGCCCTGCTCTTCCCAGTGGGAAAGGCTGATGGTGCGGACGGCGCTTTCCACTTCCCGTCCCGTGGACATAAAGGCGGAGAAATCGTGGGTGCCTACCACCAGAGCGGCAGCACGATCCATCACATCGAGATCGAGGGGCATATAGGCATGCAGAGCATACCGACGGGAAAATACGTCGGCGTGGGAGCCTGTCTGAACAAAGTAGCGATATTGCTTCTCCTTGGCGGAGAAACGGGCGTGGAATTCAGGATCGGCTTCCTCAGAGTACAGGATGCGGATATCGGCAGGCAGATGGGTATTCAGGGCGATGGCGAACTTGTCCGCCGCCATACGGGCCTCCGTATCGAAGTGCGCCACCTGGGCACGGGCGTGGACGCCGGAGTCCGTGCGGCCGCTGCCTTGAAGGCTGCTGCGCTCGCCGGTGACCTCGAAGATGGCCTGTTCGATCTTCTCCTGCACGGCAATCCCGTTGGGTTGAGTCTGCCAGCCCACGTAGTTTGTGCCGTCGTATTGGATTATGGTTCGTATGCGCCGCATATCAGACAAGTCCCGGGAAGAGCCCCTGCATGATGAGAATGAAGGCGACGAAAGCTACAGTCACCAATACGGCGATAAGATCGTTGACGCCCAGCTTCAGCTGATGGAGCTTGGTGCGTCCTTCGCCCCCGTGATAGCAGCGGGACTCCATGGCCATGGCGAGCTCGTCCGCCCGCCGAAAGGCGGACACGAACAGGGGGATCAAAATGGGGATCATGGCCTTCGCCCGGGCGATGACGTTCCCCGATTCATAATCCGCGCCTCGTGCCATCTGGGCTTTGCGGATCTTGTCCGCTTCCTCCATCAGTGTGGGGATGAATCGGAGGGCGATGGTCATCATCATGGCGAGCTCATGGGCGGGGAACTTGAACACCTTCAGGGGCGAGAGCATCCGCTCGAGTCCGTCCGTCAGAGCGATGGGGGAGGTGGTGAGGGTCATGATGGAAGCGCCGGTCACCAGCAGGATGAGCCGCAGGGAGATATACACCGCCTGCAGCAGCCCTTCTTCCGTAACGGTGATGAACTTCCAGCTGAAAAGCACCTTATCCCCGGGCGTGATGAACAGGTTCAGCAGGAACATGAGCACCAGCAAGAAGCGGATGGGCTTGATGGCCTTGCCGAAGTAGCCGAAGGAGATGCCCCCCAGCCACAGGCACAGGAGCACGTAAAGGAGTGGCACCAGGAACAGCGCAAGGGATCTCACCAGGAACACCATGACGATATAGACCAGCATCAGCACGATCTTCGTCCGAGGGTCCAGACGGTGGATACAGGAGTTGCCGGGGATGAATTGGCCCAGGGTGATGTCCGTCATGGCTTCAACCTCCCGACCAGAAATGCTTCCAGGTCCTCCCGCGTGCACACGTCCACCGGGGCATCGATGCCATTCTTTCTTAACAGGGCGGCCACCCGGCAGGGGGCAGGGAGGGAGAGGCCCATGTCAGCCATTTCGTCGCTGTGGGAGAAGACGGCCTTAGGCGTGTCGAGGTACATGACCTCCCCATGATTCATGACTAAGATGCGGTCCGCGTGCCGGGCCACGTCCTCCATGGAATGGGAGACCATGATGATGCTGCACCCGGACTCGCTCCGCAGCTTTTCCAGCATTTCAAGAATGCTCTGCCGTCCCTGGGGATCGAGGCCCGCCATGGGCTCGTCCAGCACCAGGTACTTTGGGCGCATAGCAAGGATTCCGGCAAGGGCAGCCCGCCGTTTCTCGCCGCCGGACAGCTCGAAGGGAGATTTCTCAGCAAAGGCGTCCATAGAAAGCCCCACCATGGCCATAGCCTCGCTG
>CADCNE010000060.1 GCA_902802805.1 uncultured Eubacteriales bacterium | reverse complement strand
GTGATCGCCGCGGTCAGAGTGGTCTTGCCGTGGTCAACGTGGCCGATCGTGCCGACGTTGACATGGGGCTTCGTCCGTTCAAATTTCGCTTTTGCCATTGATGTTTCTCCTTGATTCTTTCTTTATTTTATATTGTGGTTTTAAAAGTGGTAGTTGTACCGGCCCAGGATGTTCTCCGCGATGGCCTCAGGGACCTTCTCGTAGTTGGCAAACTGCATGGTGAAGGTGCCGCGGCCCTGGGTGTGGGAACGAAGGCTGGTGGCGTATCCGAACATCTCGGACAGGGGGCAGAGGGCGCTGATGGCCGTGCCCATGTTCCGGGTCTCCATGCCGCTGATGCGGCAGCGGCGGCTCGAAAGGTCGCCGGTGATGTCGCCCACGTACTCGTCGGGGACCATGATCTCCACGTCCATGACGGGCTCCATGAGGACGCTGTTCTCCCGCTTCAATCCCTCCTTCACCGCCAGGGAACCGGCGATCTCGAAGGCCTGCTCGGAGGAGTCCACCTCGTGATAGGAGCCGTCCAGGAGCGTCGCGCTCACGTCCATGACCTCGTACCCGCCCAGAGGGCCGGAGAGGAGGGCGCCGCGGATGCCCTTGTCGATGGCGGGGATGAACTCCTTGGGGATGACGCCGCCCACGGTCTTGTCCGTGAACAGGTACCCCTCCCCCGTCTGCCGGGGCTCGAAGAGCACCAGGCAGTCTCCGTACTGGCCGTGGCCGCCGGTCTGACGGACGAAGCGGCCCCGGGCCTTGACGGGCGATTTGATGGTCTCCTTGTAAGCCACCTGGGGCTTGCCCACCGTGGCCTCCACCCGGAACTCCCGGATGAGCCGATCCACGATGATCTCCAAATGGAGCTCGCCCATGCCCGCGATGATGGTCTGGCCCGTCTGCTGGTCCACATAGGTGCGGAAGGTGGGGTCCTCGTCCTGCAGTTTCAGCAGGGCCTGGTCCATCTTCTCCTGACCCGCCTTGGTCTTGGGCTCGATGGCCACCTGGATGACGGGCTTGGGGAAGGTCATGCTCTCGAGGAGCATGGCGTGGCCTTCACCGCAGAGGGTGTCGCCCGTGGAGGCGTCCTTCATGCCCACCAAGGCGATGATGTCGCCCGCGTAGGCTTCCTCCACCTCGGTCCGCACGTTGGCGTGCATCATGAGGACCTTGCTGATGCGGGACTTGCGCTGCTTGCCTACATTATACACATAGGAGCCGCTCTTGAGGGTGCCGCTGTAGATGCGGACGAAGGCCAGCCGTCCCACGAAGGGGTCGGTGATGATCTTGAAGACCAGGGCTACCAGGGGACCGTTGTCGTCCGCGTGGGCCAGGACCTCCCCGTTGCCTTCGGCGTCCGTGCCCTTGGCAGGGGGGATGTCGAGGGGCGAGGGCAGGTATTCCACGATGGCGTTCATCAGGGGCTGGACGCCCTTGTTCCGATAGGAGCTGCCGCAGCATACGGGGACCGCGCTGCCGGAAAGGGTGGCCTTGCGGATGCAGGCGTTGAGCTCTGCTTCCGTGGGCATCTCCCCCTCGAAGTACTTCTCCATCAGATCCTCATCCTGGTCGATGACGGCCTCGATGAGGTTGTTCCGGTACTCCTCAGCCTGGTCCTGCATGTCCGCAGGGATGTCCTCCTCCCGGATGTCGGTGCCATCGTCGTTGTAGTATACCTCCGCCTTCATCCGCACCAGATCGATGAGGCCCCGGAAGGTGTTCTCCGCACCGATGGGCAGCTGGATGGGGACGGGGTTCGCGCCGAGCCGCTGGCGCATCATGTCGATCACGTTGAAGAAGTCGGCGCCGACAATGTCCATCTTGTTCACGTAGGCGATCCGGGGGACGCCGTAGCGCACAGCCTGGCGCCACACGGTCTCGGACTGAGGCTCCACGCCGCCCTTGGCGCAGAACACGGCAACAGCACCGTCGAGCACCCGGAGGGAGCGCTCCACCTCTACGGTGAAGTCCACATGTCCCGGGGTGTCGATGATGTTGATGCGGTGACCCTTCCAATAGCAGGTGGTGGCGGCGGAGGTGATGGTGATACCACGCTCCTGTTCCTGGACCATGTAGTCCATGGTGGCCGCGCCTTCGTGCACTTCGCCCATCTTGTGGATCTTGCCCGAATAGAACAGGATCCGCTCGGTGGTGGTGGTCTTGCCGGCATCGATGTGGGCCATGATGCCGATGTTTCTGGTCAGTTCCAGCGGTATCTCGCGCATGTTTTACCAGCGATAGTGGGCGAAAGCCTTGTTGGCTTCGGCCATACGGTGGGTATCTTCCTTCTTCTTCACCGCGTTGCCGGCGTTGTTGGCGCCGTCCAGGATCTCGCCGGCCAGGCGCTCACGCATGGTGCGCTCGCCGCGGGCGCGGGCATAGGACACGAGCCAGCGAAGGCCCAGGGTCTGCCGGCGCTCGGCACGGATCTCGATGGGGACCTGGTAGGTGGAACCGCCGACGCGGCGGGCCTTGACTTCCAGCACGGGCATGATGTTGTTCATGGCCTCCTCGAACACTTCGAGGGCGGGACGGCCGGTCTTCTCGGCGATGGTATCGAAAGCCTCATACACGGCGGCCTGGGCAACGCCCCGCTTGCCGTCCAGCATGACCTGGTTGATGAGCTTGGTGACCACGGTGCTCTTATAGATAGGATCGGGAAGCACTTCCCGCTTGGGGATAAATCCACGTCTTGGCATAGGTGTACCTCCTTATTTCTTGGGCCGCTTGGCGCCATAGAGGGAGCGGGCCTGCTTGCGGTTGGCCACGCCAGCCGCATCGCGGGTGCCGCGAATGATATGGTACCGCACGCCGGGCAGGTCCTTGACACGGCCGCCGCGGATGAGCACCACGGAGTGCTCCTGCAGGTTGTGGCCGATGCCGGGGATGTAGGCGGTACCTTCGAGGCCGTCGGTCAGACGGACACGAGCGATCTTACGAAGCGCGGAGTTGGGCTTTTTCGGGGTCATGGTACGGACCGCCGTGCAAACGCCCCTGCGCTGGGGGCACTGCTTGAGGATAGGCGCATTGGACTTGTACTGCACCTGCTCCCGGCCCTTGCGAACCAACTGGTTAATGGTCGGCATGAGAATTCCTCCTGATAGAATGATGAAAAATATATCTATTGATAATTCAATCTCTCTGCAACCCAATTCGTAGAGAGTATTGTCCGTTTTCAGCGGGGCCAAACCCCGAAAGCTCTAAAAAGCCACAGTGGCAGCGCATGGGTCTCCCCCACGCACCGCGAAAACAAATTGTATCAGGATGACGGCCGCTTGTCAATCCAAATTTTCGCCGTCGCCCGTGATTTTTTCCTCCTCGGCCTCCGGCGCGGCGGTGCCGACGCCGTAGGTGAGGCGCTTGCGGGTGAATACCGGCCGGGGGTATTTCCCGTCCAGGATGCTTTCCCACCCAAGACCGGTCATCCGCTGGACCATGGGATGATCCTTCAGGTCCATATAGGTCCTCTGGTTGAAGCGTTCCCGCAGGACCTTCACCTGTATCCTGCCGACGATGTAGCTGATCCCGGCGGCCAGAGCCATGACGATGAGGGGCATCCCCCGCCAGACGTTCCGAAGGCTCTGGGCCACGGGCTCCTGGGCCACGATGAGGAGCGTCCCGCCCAGGATCACGATGGCGGTCAGCATGGGGAGCCAGCTCAGAAGCTGGTGCCGCCTCCGGCAGTCCTTGCAACAGCCGAACTGCAGGGGGATGACGAAGCCGTAGGTCTTGCTCCGAAACAGCTTCAGCTTCTTCTTCCGATCCCGGGGATCGGCGTGGCCCATGTCGAAGAGGCCGTAGCTCTCCCGTTTCCCCTTCTGCTCCCCCTTGCAGAGGGTGCAGTCCTCGCCGGCGAACAGGGAGGCGATGCCCTCCTCCGGCAGGAAGGAATAGAGCTGATCCACGTCCTCCCGGATCTCGTTGCACTCCCGGGGATCCTTGTCCTCGGCGGGGCAGCCCCGGCAGGCGCGCATGTTCAGCCGAGCGCAGGTCTCCGTGCCCCAAAGGGGGCAGTTCCTGTTGGTCCGTTCCTGTTCCATACGCGCCTCCGGTCAGTTTTCTTACTTAGTTCAGCAGGGTGGAATCGCCCTTGCTCACCACGGTCACGTCCCGATACCGGCGAAGACCGATGCCCGCGGGGATCTGCTTGCCGATGATGACGTTCTCCTTGAGGCCCACCAGCGGATCGATGCGGCCCTTGATGGCGGCCTCGGTGAGGACCCGGGTGGTCTCCTGGAAGGAGGCGGCACTGAGGAAGGATTCCGTAGCCAAAGCGGCCTTGGTGATGCCGAGGAGCTTGCGCTTGGCGATGGCGGGCCGGCCTTCGGGGTTCTCGTTCAGCACGGCCTCGTTCTCCTCCTCGAAGCGGAAGATGTCGCAGAGCTCGCCGGGCAGGAGCTTGGTGTCGCCCGCGTCCTCGATCTGGACCTTCCGCAGCATCTGGCGGATGATGATCTCGATGTGCTTGTCGGAGATCTCCACGCCCTGGAGCCGGTACACGCTCTGGACCTCCTTGAGGAGGTAGGCCTGCACGCCCTTGACGCCCAGGATCCGCAGGATGTCGTTGGGGTTCACGGAGCCCTCGGTCAGCTCCTGACCGGCCTCCAGATGGTCCCCGTCCTTCACCTTCAGCTTGCTGCCGAAGGGAATGTGGTAGTCCGCGCTCTCGCCGTCGTCGTTGGAGATGATGGCCTTGCGCTTCGCGTCATCGAGGTGCAGCGTGCCGGCGATCTCGGTGATGACCGCGAGGCCCTTGGGCTTCCTGGCTTCGAAGAGCTCCTCCACGCGGGGAAGACCTTGGGTGATGTCCTCGCTGGACGCGACGCCGCCGGTGTGGAAGGTACGCATGGTGAGCTGGGTGCCCGGCTCGCCGATGGCCTGAGCGGCGATGATGCCCACGGCCTCGCCGATCTCCACGTAGCCGCCGGTGGCCTGGTTGGCGCCGTAGCACTTGGCGCAGACGCCGTGCTCGGACCGGCAGGTGAAGACGCTGCGGCACAGGACCTCGGTGATCCCGGCCTTCTCGATGGCCTCAGCCTGATCGTAGGTGATCATGGTATCCGCCGGGACCAGCTCCTTGCCGGTCTTGGGATCCACGATGGGGTCGATGGTGTAGCGGCCCACGATCCGGGCGGACAGGGGCTCGATGAGCTTGCCGTCGTCCAGGATGGCGGTGAGGACCATGCCCTTGGGCGTATCGTTCCGGGAGGCGAAGCAGTCCTCCTCGCGGATGATCACGTCCTGAGACACGTCCACGAGACGGCGGGTCAGGTAACCGGAGTCAGCGGTACGAAGAGCCGTATCGGCCAAACCCTTGCGAGCGCCGTGGGAGGAGATGAAGAACTCCAACACGGACAGGCCCTCGCGGAAGTTGGCGCGGATAGGCACCTCGATGATCTGACCGGAGGGGTCGGCCATGAGGCCGCGCATGCCGGCCAGCTGACGGATCTGGGCCTTGCTGCCTCGAGCACCGGAGTTGGCCATCATGTAGATGGGGTTGTAGGGGTCCAGGGAGTCCATCAGGGCGGAGGTGACGTCGTCCGTGGCCTTCTCCCAGATGCTGATCACGTTCTCGCGGCGCTCCTTGTTGGAGAGCAAGCCCATGTTGAACATGTTCTCCACCTCCACGACCTGCTGTTCGGCGTCGTGGACGATGGTCTTCTTCTCCTCAGGCACCCGGATGTCCTGGTAGCCCACGGTGATGCCGCCGCGGGTGGAGTAGGTGTATCCCAGCTTCTTGACCTTGTCCAGCACCTCGGAGGTGATGGTGGGGCCATACTTGCGGTAGCACTTGTCGATGATGTTGCCAAGGTCCTTCTTGACCACCAGCCGGTCGATCTCCAGGAGGAACATGTCGTCCAGGGTCTCCCGGGGCACGTAGCCAAGGTCCTGGGGGATGGCGGCGTTGAAGAGGAGCCGACCCACGGAGGTGTCGATGATCTTCTTATAGGTCTTGCCCTGCCACTCCCGACTGATCCGGACCCGGATCTTGGACTGGAGGGTGACCTCGCCGCACTGGTAGGCCATGATGGCCTCGTCCTCGGAGGCGAAGGCCTTCCCCTCGCCCTTCTGACCGTCGCGGAGCTGGGTCAGATAGTAGCAGCCGAGGACCATGTCCTGGGTGGGGCACACCACGGGCTTGCCGTCCTGGGGCTTCAAGATGTTGTTGGCCGCCAGCATGAGGAAGCGGGCCTCGGCCTGGGCTTCCACGGAGAGGGGCACGTGCACGGCCATCTGGTCGCCGTCGAAGTCGGCGTTGAAGGCGGTGCAGGCAAGGGGATGGAGCTTGATGGCCCGGCCCTCCACCAGCACCGGCTCGAAGGCCTGGATGCCCAGGCGGTGCAGGGTAGGCGCACGGTTCAGGAGCACGGGGTGATCCTTGATCACGTCCTCGAGAACGCCCCAGACCTCGGTGGCACTGCGCTCCACCATGCGCTTGGCGCCCTTCACGTTCTGAGCGTAGCCCAGCTCAACCAGCTTCTTCATGACGAAGGGCTTGAAGAGCTCCAGGGCCATCTCCTTGGGAAGGCCGCACTGGCTCATCTTCAGGTCAGGACCGACCACGATGACGGAACGGCCGGAGTAGTCCACGCGCTTGCCCAGCAGGTTCTGACGGAACCGGCCCTGCTTGCCGCGGAGCATGTCGGACAGGGACTTGAGGGGCCGGTTGCCCGGGCCCGTGACGGGGCGGGAGCGGCGGCCGTTGTCGATGAGGGCGTCCACCGCCTCCTGCAGCATCCGCTTCTCGTTGCGGACGATGATGTCGGGGGCACGGAGCTCCAAGAGCCGCTTGAGCCGGTTGTTCCGGTTGATGACGCGGCGATACAGGTCGTTGAGGTCGCTGGTGGCGAACCGGCCGCCGTCCAGCTGGACCATGGGCCGAAGATCCGGGGGGATCACCGGCAGCACGGTCAGGATGATCCATTCGGGGCGGTTGCCGCTCTTGATGAAGGCTTCCACCACCTCGAGGCGCTTCACGGCGTTGGTGTGCTTCTGGCCGCCGGAGGTCTCGATCTCCTTGCGGAGCTGGTCCCGGAGCTCTTCGAGATTGATCTCGGCGAGGAGTTCCCTTATGGCCTCGGCGCCCATGCCGGCGCGGAAGCTCTTGGGGCCGAACTGCTCCTGATACTCCCGATACTCCCGATCGGACAGGATCTGCTTCTTCTGCAGGGTGGTCTCACCGGGATCGATGACCACGAAGGAGGCGAAGTACAGCACCTGCTCGAGAGCCTTGGGGCTCATGTCGAGGAGCATCTTCATCCGGCAGGGGATGCCCTTGAAGTACCAGATATGGCTCACCGGCACGGCGAGCTCGATATGGCCCATCCGCTCCCGGCGGACCTTTGCGCGGGTGACTTCCACACCGCACTTTTCGCAGACGATGCCCTTGTAGCGGCCCCGCTTGTAGCGGCCGCAGTGGCACTCCCAGTCCTTGGTGGGTCCGAAGATACGCTCGCAGAACAGGCCGTCCCGTTCGGGCTTCAACGTGCGGTAGTTGATGGTCTCGGGCTTTTTCACCTCGCCGTGGGACCACTCCAGGATCTTCTCCGGGGAAGCAAGGCCGATCTGCAGCGCGTCAAAATCAGTAAGATTGAACATTCCTTTTCTCCTTTACCCAGCCTACCTTAGTCCAAGTCCAAATCGCCGTCGTCCATGTCGTCGGTCAGGCCGCCCAAGAGGTCGTCGAGGCCGTCGTCGTCCTTGAGCAGAGCGCCGCCCTCGGGCTCGTCGAACTCGCCGAAGTCCTCGTCGCCGCCAAAGTCGTCCTCGTCGCCGAACTCGTCGTCCTCGTCCTTGCCATCCTCATCCACCGGCATATCGGGCATATCCTCGATGCCGGCGATGTTGATGTCCATGGGCCGAAGATCGTCCTCGTCGTCCTCGGTGATCTCGATCTCGTTGCGATCCTGACCCAGGACCTTCACATCGAGCGCCAGGGACTGGAGCTCCTTGATGAGGACCTTGAAGGATTCGGGCACGCCGGCGGTCTTGGCGTTGTCGCCCTTGACGATGCTCTCGTAGGTCTTCACGCGGCCCACCACGTCGTCGGACTTCACGGTCAGGATCTCCTGCAGGGTGTTGGCGGCGCCGTAGGCCTCGAGCGCCACCTCCATCTCGCCGAAGCGCTGGCCGCCGAACTGGGCCTTGCCGCCCAGAGGCTGCTGGGTGACCAGGGAGTAGGGGCCCGTGCTCCGGGCGTGGATCTTGTCGTCCACCAGATGATGGAGCTTCAAATAGTACATATAGCCAACGGACACCCGATTTTCAAAGGGCTGTCCGGTACGCCCGTCGTAGAGGATGGTCTTGCCGTCCTCGTCGCAGCCGGCCTTGACCAGCAGGCGCTTGATGTCCTCCTCGGTGGCGCCGTCGAACACGGGGGTGGCGATGTGGATGCCCAGCTTCTTGCAGGCCATGCCCAAGTGGAGCTCCAGCACCTGTCCGATGTTCATTCGACTAGGCACGCCCAGGGGGTTCAGCACGATCTGCAGCGGGGTGCCGTCGGGCATGAAGGGCATGTCCTCTTCAGGCAGGATCCGGGAGATGACGCCCTTGTTGCCGTGACGGCCGGCCATCTTGTCGCCCACGGAGATCTTCCGCTTCTGGGCGATGTAGACACGGACCATCTGGTTGACGCCGGGGCTCAGCTCGTCCTTATGCTCCCGGGTGAAGACCTTCACGTCCACCACCACGCCGCCTTCGCCGTGAGGCACGCGAAGCGAGGTGTCGCGGACGTCCCGGGCCTTCTCACCGAAGATGGCCCTGAGGAGCCGCTCCTCGGCGGTGAGCTCCGTCTCGCCCTTGGGCGTGACCTTGCCCACCAGGATGTCCCCCGCCCGGACCTCGGCGCCGGGGCGGATGATGCCGTTCTCGTCCAGCTGGGAGAGGGCGTCCTCACCGATGTTGGGGATATCCCGGGTGATCTCCTCCGCGCCCAGCTTGGTGTCGCGGGCCTCCACCTCGTGCTCCTCGATGTGGATGGAAGTGTAGGCGTCCTCCTTCACCAGCTTCTCGCTGATGAGGACCGCGTCCTCGTAGTTGTAGCCCTCCCAGGTCATGAACCCGATGAGGATGTTCCGTCCGAGGGCGATCTCGCCGCCGTCGGTGGAGGCGCCGTCCGCGATGACGTCGCCCTTCTTGACCACTTCGCCCTTGGTGACCACGGGCCGCTGGTTGAGGCAGGTGCCCTGGTTGCTCCGCTGGAACTTGGTCATGCGATACTCGTGGGGCACGCCCGCGGGGGTGGTGATGACCACCTTGGTGGCGGACACGTAGCTCACCACGCCGTCCTCCTTGGCGAGGACCACGATGCCGGAGTCGGCGGCCGCCTTGTACTCCATGCCGGTGGCCACCACGGGGGCCTCGGGCTTGAGAAGGGGCACGGCCTGCCGCTGCATGTTGGAACCCATGAGGGCGCGGTTGGCGTCGTCGTTCTCCAGGAAGGGGATCATAGCCGTGGCCACGGAGACCAGCTGCTTGGGGGAAACGTCCAGATAGTCGATCTCGGAGTTGCGGACCTCGATGATCTGGTCCAGCTTCCGGGCCACCACACGGTCCTTCTGGAACCAGTGGGTCTCGGGGTCCACAGGCTCGTTGGCCTGGGCCACGATGGCGCCGTCCTCTTCGTCGGCGGTCAGGTAGACGATCTCCTCGGTGATCTTCTTGTTAGCCTTGTCCACCACCCGGTAGGGAGCCTCGATGAAGCCGTACTCGTTGATCCGGGCATAGGTGGCCAGGGAGTTGATGAGGCCGATGTTGGGACCTTCGGGGGTCTCGATGGGGCACATGCGGCCGTAGTGGGAGTAGTGCACGTCGCGGACCTCGAAGGTGGCCCGGTCACGGTTCAAACCACCGGGGCCGAGAGCGGACAGACGCCGCTTGTGGGTCAGCTCGGACAGGGGGTTGGTCTGGTCCATGAACTGCGAGAGCTGGGAGGACCCGAAGAACTCCTTGATGGCGGCGGTCACCGGGCGGATGTTGATGAGGTTGCTGGGCATGACCACGTCCATGTCCTGCAGACCCATGCGCTCCCGGACCACCCGCTCGAGCCGGGTGAGGCCCACGCGGATCTGGTTCTGCAGCAGCGCGCCCACGCTCCGGATGCGGCGGTTGCCCAGATGG
>CADCNE010000059.1 GCA_902802805.1 uncultured Eubacteriales bacterium | reverse complement strand
TCTGTGTTTGACTGGCCGTCTCAAAAAACGCAAAGAATAATGTCCAATGGTAGAATAATCAATTATCACCTTGCCATGGAAAAGCAATCCGCTGCACGGCGGATTGTTTTTCTATGGCTTTGAGTCTGGAAAAGAACATGAAGAGTTCGGCTCGAATCAAATCCTCCCCTACACCTTTTTCCTCCCCCTTCCACTTTGTATATTATTTTATTGACAAAGTCTGTGGGGGGCGGTATAATTTTTGAAACTGTGATGACGGAATTATGCTGTATGCGGAGCGTTCCAGAGAGTCGGCGGCGGGTGTGAGCCGGCACGGAAGCATATCGGCAGTCTCCCTCCCGAGCAGGTGTGCTGAACCAGTCAGTAAGCGCATCCGGAAGCCCCGTTACCGGCAAAGGACTTGTTCGAGTTCTGAGTGATTGCCCGATCGGCAGTAAACAGGGTGGTACCACGGATCATTTCGCCCCTGAAGTTGTATGACTTCGGGGCTTTTTTAGTATCAGAAGGAGCAGGAACATGAAACGCATCTACCTCAGCGACATCACGATGAAACGGCCTTCCCGGGGGAACGACTTTACCCTTTCCTTCCGGGAAAAGCTGGAACTGTGCAAGCTTCTCGACAAGCTTGGGATCGACTCCATCGAAACGGACGCGATCGAAAACCGGCGGACGGACGGGCTGTTGATCAAATCCCTGTGCTCGGCCGTCAAACAGGCCCAGCTGACCGTGCCGGTCCCCGCGGGCGATCCGGAGGGGATCGAATACACCTGGGGGTGCCTGAAGGAGGCGAAAGCGCCCCGGCTCCAGGTGTCGCTCCCCGTTTCCACGGTCCAGATGGAGTACCTGTACCGCAAGAAGCCGGAGCAGATGCTGGACATGATCGCAGCGAGCGTAGCTAAGTGCAGGGAGCTGTGCGATGAGGTGGAGTTCTGCGCCGAGGACGCGGGCAGGAGCGATCCCGTGTTTTTGATCCAGGCGCTGGAGACGGCCGTGGCGCAGGGCGCGTCGGTGCTGACGGTCTGCGATACGGCAGGGATCATGATGCCCGAGGAGGTATTTCGCTTTGTCAGGTCGGTGAAGGAACGGTTCCCGGACCGGCGGATCGGCGTTAAGATCTCCAACGGGATGTACATGGCGGACGCGTGCGCGGTGTACGCCGTGCAGGCCGGGGCCGAAGAGGTTAAGGTGAAGGCCTGCGGCGAGGATACCGTGTCGCTGAAGCGGTTCTCCGCCGTGCTCAAGACCCGGGGCGACAGCCTTGGAACGGAGAGCCGGATCCGCATGACCGAAATGAACCGGTCCATCGGCCAGATCGAATGGCTCTGCCGGACGAACCGCAGCAAGTCCTCCCCCTTCGACAGCGGCGTCCGGGAGGAGGAGGACTTCTTCCTCAACGTGCACGACAGCGCCGAAGCTGTCGCCAAGGCGGCGCAGCAGCTGGGGTATGATCTTTCGGACGAGGACGCCGCGAAGGTGTATGACGCGTTCGTCTCCGTGGCCAGCAAGAAGGAGAGCGTCTCCGCCAAGGAGCTGGACGTGCTGATCGCGGCCTCCGCCCTGCAGGTGCCGCCGGCGTATCGCCTGGAAAGCTATATGATCAACGCCAGCAACGTGATCGCGGCGACGAGCCATATCCGGCTGAAGAAGGACGGGCAGATCCTGGAGGGCATCTGCGGCGGGGACGGACCCATCGACGCATCCTTCCTGGCCATCGAGCAGATCGCCGGGATCCATTATGAGCTGGATGATTTCCAGATCCGCGCCGTCACGGAGGGCCGGGAAGCCATGGGCGAAGCGGTCGTCCGCCTGCGCTCCAACGGAAAGCTGTACTCCGGGCGGGGCATCTCCACGGATATCGTCGGTTCGAGCATCATGGCGTATATCAACGCCATCAACAAGATCGTCTATGAGGAGGCCGGACAATGAATCTTTCCTTCTCCACCCGCGGAAGGCTGGGCACGCCGTGGCCGGATCTGTGCCGGATGGCCATCGACAACGGCTTCACGGGGATAGAGGTATACAACGCCTACAAGGACACGGAGCTGATCGGGCCGGGCGGAGCGCTGCACAAGTACAACGCCGCCTCCACCCACAGGGACCTCTTCCAGAAGGGGCTGACCGTGCCGGTGTTTGACAGCTCCTGCAGCATCGGCTTCCATGACCCGGCGGTGCGGGACGAGGTTTTGTTCCTCATCGGGCTCGCGGAAGCCATGCAGACGGAGTATGTGGCGATCCGGACGGACCAGCCGGATCTCGAGGCGGTGAAGGCTGATCTGGACATCCTGCTCCCCGCGGCGAAGAAGAGCGGGATCGTCCTTCTCCTCAAAACCAACGGCGCTTTCTCGGACACGGCGAAGCTGAGGGCCCTTCTCGACGCGTACGCCACGGATTCCCTCGGGGTGCTCTGGGACGTGTACCATCCCTACCGGGACTGCGGGGAGACGCCGGACGAGACGATCAAAAACCTGGGGGCGTACGTGAAGCATGTCCACCTGAGGGATTCCGACAGCAGCGGCGCCTACGCGCTGGTGGGCGAGGGCGACATGCCCATCGCGGATCTGATCCGGGCGCTGTACTCCGTGGACTACGCTGGGTATCTTTCCCTGGAATGGAAGACGGAATGGATGGAGGATCTGCCGGAGCTGGACGTGATCCTTCCCCACTTCGTAAATTACATGCAGCGGTTCGCCTCCACCCGCGGCAAGAAGAAGATGCTCTACCCGAACCACGACGGCACCGGATGGTACGTCTGGAAGAAGGACGAGCTCATCGATCTCACCTTTTCCCAGGTGCTCGACCGGATGGTGGAAGAGTTCCCGGATCAGTACTGCTTCAAGTACACGACGCTGGACTATACCCGGACCTACGCGGAGTTCAGGGACGACGTGGATCGCCTCGCCAAGGCGCTGATCTCCCTGGGCGTGCGCGCGGGCAGCAAGGTGGCCGTGTGGGCGACGAACGTGCCCGCGTGGTATCTCACCTTCTGGGCGACGACCAAGATCGGTGCAGTCCTGGTCACGGTGAACACCGCGTACAAGATCCACGAGACGGAATATCTGCTGCGGCAGTCGGACACCCATACCCTGGTCATGATCGAATCCGCCCTGGATTCCAACTATCGGGAGATCATAGAGACCCTCTGCCCCGAGCTGGCGACGACCAAAGCGGGAGAACCGCTCCACTGCCGGAAGCTCCCGTTCCTCCGGAACGTGATCACGGTGGGGTTCCGCATGAGCGGATGCCTGACCTTCGAGGAAGCGATGGAGCGCTCCGAGATGACGTCCCAGCGGGAACTCGACAAGTTCGTGTCCCGCGTCCGGCCGGACGACGTCTGCAACATGCAGTATACCTCCGGGACCACCGGCTTCCCCAAGGGCGTCATGCTGACCCATTACAACATCATCAACAACGGAAAGTGCATCGGCGACCGCATGGGGCTTTCCACCGCCGATCGCATGATGATCCAGGTCCCCATGTTCCACTGTTTCGGGATGGTGCTGTCCATGACCTCCTCCCTCACCCACGGGGCGACGGTCTGTCCCATCCCCTACTTTTCCGCCAAGAGCGCCCTCGCCTGCATCCAGCAGGAGAAGATCACCTGTTTCAACGGTGTCCCCACCATGTTCATCGCCATGTTCAACCATCCGGATTACAAAAAGACGGATTTCTCCCACATGCGCACGGGCATCATGGCGGGGTCCGGCTGTCCCCCGGAGCTCATGCGCCGGGCGGCCGATCCCAACGAGATGCATATGATCGGCATCGTCAGCGTGTACGGGCAGACGGAGTCCTCCCCCGGCAGCACCATGTCCGCATGGACGGACCCGCTGGACGTGCGGTGCGATACCGTCGGTTACGATTTCCCCCATGTGCAGTGCAAGATCATCGACCCGGACACCGGCAAAGAGCTTCCGGATGGGCAGAACGGGGAGTTCTGCTCCAAGGGCTACAACACCATGAAGGGGTACTACAAGATGCCCGACGCGACCCGGGACACCGTGGACGCGGAGGGATGGCTGCACTCCGGAGACATCGCCTGCCGGGACGCCCAGGGCAACTACCGGATCACCGGCCGGCTGAAGGATATGATCATCCGCGGCGGAGAGAACATCTATCCGAAGGAGATCGAGGAGTTCATCTATACCCATCCGTACGTGCAGGACGTGCAGGTGATCGGCGTCCCCGACCGTCGCTACGGCGAGGAGGCGCTGGCCTGCATCATCCTGAAGGAAGGCTGCTCCCTGTCCGAGCCCGAGATGCGCGCGTACATCACCGCGTCCCTGGCAAGGCATAAGGTGCCCCGATATATCGAATTCGTCGATTCCTTCCCGATGAACGCGGCGGGCAAGAGCCTGAAGTACAAGATGCGGGAGGACGCCGTCGTGCGGCTGGGCCTTTCGTGAAAAAAAAGGTTTGACATTTTGAAGTAACCGTGTAATAATATATAAAAGCTGTGACGAAGACGGTCTTGCAGTTGTTCTTTCAGAGAGCCGGCGGCTGGTGTAAGCCGGCAGAGCGAATGCAAAATGACCCATCCCTTCCGAGCCGAAGTCCGAACGAGTCCGCTTCAGTAGGCGCTTCCGTACATGCTGCGTCAAAGCATAGGGATTGATGGATCCCGCTAAGTGGCGGCTCCTGCCGCAATTTGAGTGGTACCGCGAGTGTGATGACACCCGTCTCAAAGCAAGAAGGCTTTGAGCGGGTGTTTTTTATAGGAGGAAGACATGGACAAATCCGAACTGGAAAAAATGCAGGAAGTTGCTCTCCGTATACGGGAGATGCGCGAGATCTTCGGCTTCTCTCAGGAGGAGATGGCCCAGCAGGTCGAGGTGTCGCCGGAGGACTACATCCGCTATGAGAGCGGAAAGACCGACTTCCCCTTCACCTTCATCCATAAATGCGCAAAGGTCTTTCACATAGGGATCACCGACCTGCTGGAGGGCGAGAGCGCGCACCTGACCTCGTACACGGTCACCCGGAAGGGGCATGGCCTGCAGACCGCCAAGGAGGACGGCATCGAGATCCGGGACCTGGCCCCCATGTTCCGGAAGAAGATCGCGGAGCCCTACTGGGTCCGGTACGAATACAGCGACGAGCTGCAGCATAAGCCCATCCACCTTGCCAAGCACTCCGGTCAGGAGTTCGACCTGGTCTATTCCGGTCACCTGAAGGTCCAGATCGGCGACAACATCGAGTATCTGGGCGAAGGGGACAGCATCTATTACAACAGCTCCACCCCCCACGGCATGATCGCGGTGGACGGCCAGGACTGTCTGTTCCTCGCCGTCGTGCTTCCCGGAGCGGACCAGGCGGTGGACCTCATCCGGGACACGCTGATCCCTGCCCGCACCTCCCGCCGGAAGCTGCTCGCATCCAAGTACGTGGCCTGCAAGGAGACGAAGAGCGGATATCCCGCCGAGATCGCCTTCAAGAACGCGGACAGCTTCAACTTCGCCTTCGACATCGTGGATGCCCTCGCCAAACGGGAGCCGGACAAGCTCGCCATGCTGCACATCTCGAAGGACGGAACGGAACGGAGATTCACGTTCAGCGATATGAAGCGCGCGTCCAACCAGTGCGCCAATTACCTGAAGCACCTGGGCGTCAAAAAGGGCGATCGGGTCATGCTCGTCCTCAAGCGGCATTACCAGTTCTGGTTCGCGATCCTGGCGCTCCATAAGCTGGGGGCCATCGCCATCCCCGCCACGAACCAGCTGCAGGCCCACGACTTCACGTACCGGTTCCAGGCGGCCGGCGTCAGCGCGATCCTCTGCACGGCCGACGGGGATACGGCCGCTCAGGTGGACCAGGCGCAATTGGAGTGTCCGGACCTGAAGCTCAAGATCCTGGTGGGCGGCCAGCGGGAGGGCTGGAAGGATCTCGACGCGGAGTACTCCCTGTACAGCACCCACTGTTACCGGACGGAGGAGACCGCCTGCGGAACAGACCCCATGCTGATGTTCTTCACGTCGGGGACCACAGGCTACCCCAAGATCGCCGTGCATAGCTATCAGTATCCCCTCGGGCATTTTCTCACGGCGAAATACTGGCACGGGGTCAGCGACGACGGTCTCCACTTCACCATCTCCGAGACCGGGTGGGGCAAGGCCCTCTGGGGCAAACTGTACGGACAATGGATGTGCGAAGGCGCCGTCTTCACCTACGATTTCGACCGGTTCGAGGCGGCCGATATCCTGCCCATGTTCGCGAAGTACAAGATCACCACGTTCTGCGCGCCGCCGACGATCCTGCGCATGATGATCAAGCAGGACCTGTCCCACTACGATTTCTCGTCGGTCGTGCATATGACGACCGCGGGCGAGGCGCTGAACCCGGAGGTCTACCGCCAGTTCGAGAAGGCCACCGGCCTTCAGATCATGGAGGGCTTCGGCCAGACCGAGACGACCCTCGTGATCGGCAACTTCATCGGCGGGCCCCACAAGCTCGGTTCCATGGGCCGGCCGTCTCCGCAGTTCGACGTCGACATCCTGGATGAGCAGGGGAATCCCGTGCCGGACGGCGAAGTGGGCGAGATCGTCGTGCGGACCAGCGAGCACGTTCCTGCGGGCCTGTTCCTGGGCTACTACCAGGATCAGGAGAAAACGGATGAGGCGTGGCACGACGGATACTATCATACGGGAGACACCGCGTGGCGGGATGAGGACGGGTTCTTCTGGTACGTGGGCCGGGTGGACGACGTCATCAAATCCTCCGGATACCGGATCGGGCCCTTCGAGATCGAGAGCGTCATCATGGAGCTGCCCTACGTACTCGAATGCGGCGTGACCGCCGCCGCCGACGAGGTCCGCGGACAGGTGGTCAAAGCCTGCGTGGTCCTGGTCCCCGGCACGGAAAAGACGGACGCGCTTAAGAAGGAGATCCAGGAGTATGTGAAGACCCATACCGCACCGTATAAATATCCGAGGATCGTTGAATTCCGGGATTCGCTTCCGAAAACGATCAGCGGAAAGATCCAGAGATCGCTTCTTCGGGAGGGCGTATAATCATTCAAACTGATTCTTGACAGGGACGGCGAGACGTGTTAAAATCACTCTAATTTCATATATAATGACTATGACGGAGAGTTCAGAGAGACGTATCTCGCGAAGAGAGTCGGCGGTTGGTGCAAGCCCGACGGAGATCACTTTCTGATGTAACTCCCGAGTCGGAAGGAAGAACAGCCCAAAAGCTCAGTAGAACCTTCCCGTGACGGCTGCGTGAATGCATAGGAATTGTCAGATTCTGAAGGGACAGCGATACGCTGTAATTTGAGTGGTACCGCGGGTATGGACCTATACTCGTCTCAAAGTTCAATGCTTTGGGGCGATTTTTTTCACCCCTTAGGGAAAGAGGAAAGGCCGTGGACAGTATTTCGGGACTGGATTTCAAGATCCGGGAAATGGCGCTCCGTATCCGGGAGCTCAGAGAGATCACACGATTCACTTCGGCAGAGATGGCGGAGAAGACCGGCGTCTCCGTCGAAGAGTATCTGGCGTGCGAACGAGGGGAAAAGGACCTCAACTTCGCCTTTATCTATCGCTGCGCCCTGGCGTTCGGCGTAGACGTCACCGACATCATCGAGGGCGTCAGCCCCACGCTCCGTTCCTACACCATGACGAGAGCCGGCAAGGGCCAGCGAATCGACCAGGCCCACGGGATGGAGTACTACAACCTGGCATCGTCGTTCCTGAACCGCATCGCGGAGCCGCTCTATGTGCACAGCACCTACAGCGAGGAAGCCCAGCACAGGGATATCCAGCTGACGAGCCACGCCGGGCAGGAGTGCGACATCGTGATCTCCGGCCACCTGATGGTGCAGGTCGGGCATCACAAGGAGGTGCTTGGCCCCGGGGACAGCATCTACTACGACAGCTCGACGCCCCACGGCATGATCGCCGTCGAAAAAGAGGACTGCTATTTCTACGCCATCGTGCTCAACCCCACGGGGGAGCCGATCCCGGAGCTGACGGCGGAGCCCATGGTCTCCGGCGCCAGAACGAAGCAGCACGACGATTCCGACCGCGTCTGGAAGGACTGGATCGACGTGGAGGAGGATTCGAACGGGACCCTGACAGGGATCCAGTTCAAGAACGCGGACAAGTTCAATTTCGCCTTCGACATCGTGGACGAGATCGCGAAGAAGGAACCGGAAAAGCTGGCCATGCTTCACGTTGCTTCGGACAAGACGGAGCGAAGGTTCACCTTCCGGGAGATGAAGCGGGCCTCGTCCCAGTGCGCCAACTATTT
>CADCNE010000058.1 GCA_902802805.1 uncultured Eubacteriales bacterium | reverse complement strand
GTTCGCGAACATAGCGAAGTAGAAGCAGAACATGTGCGCCGCGATGTCCGGCTGTCCCAGTTCCACCAGAGCCGGAGCTGCGATGGTGGCGGTGATCAAGTAGGACGGGATGGACGGCAGGCCCATGCCCAGGATCATGCAGGTGACCATGGTGAAGAGCAGGGTCAGGAACAGGCTGTGCTGGCCGATGCTGATGATGGAGCGGGCGACGTTCAGGGCAAAGCCCGTCATGCCGCAAACGCCGACGATGATACCGACGCAGGCGCAGGCCATGGCCACGGAAACGGTGGATTTGGCGCCGGCCACGAAGGCATCCGCAATGTCCTTAAGGCTCATGCGGCTGATCGGCCGGAGTTCGGCGATCACGATGGTCACGATGATGGTCCAGAAGGCGCTCATGATGACCGTGTTGCCGCTGAAGATCAGCATGTAAAGCAGGAAGATGATGGGGATCAGCAGATGGCCGCGTTCCTTGAAGACCTGCTTCGCGCGCGGCAGGCGTTCCTTCGGAATGCCCAGCAGGTTATCCTTGGTCGCCCGCATCTGGACCTGAATGATGATGCCGAGGTAGTAGATCAGGGCCGGGATGACCGCGCACTTGATGATTACCGGGTATTTGACGCCCAGCGTTTCCGCCATGACGAAGGCAGCGGCGCCCATGATGGGCGGCAGAAGCTGTCCGCCGACGGAAGCGGTCGCCTCGACGGCGCCGGCGAATTCCTTGGAGTAGCCGGTCTTCTTCATGAGCGGGATGGTGAAGGCACCGGTGGTGACCACGTTGGCCACGGCGGAGCCGTTGATGGAGCCCAGGAAGCCGGAGGCGAGAACAGCCACCTTGGCGGGGCCGCCCTTGGTATGGCCGGCCAGGGCATTGGCGATATCGTTAAAGAACTGTCCCATGCCGCACTTGTTCATGACTTCGCCGAAGATGATGAACAGGACGATATAGGTGGCGGCGACCTTGATGGAGGTGCCGTAGATTCCGTAGATGTCGGTGGTCAGGTATACAACGATCCTCTGCCAGGTGTAGCCTCTGTGCATGAAAATGCCGGGGAAGCTGCGCCCGAAGAGCGCGTAGATCAGGAAGATGACGGACAGCGTCGGCAGAGCCCAGCCGCTGAGCCTCCAGGAGGCGATCAGGACCAGGACGATCAGGATCGTGCCGTAGACGATATCGATGGTCTCACCCTCGAAACCGGTGGAAATGAAGACCGGATAGCGGATGAAAACATAGATGGGCATGGCGATCGAGATCAGAATGGCGATCCAGTCATACCAGGCGATCTTCTTCCGGCTGGACTTCTTGAAGGCCGGATAGAGGGCAAAGCCCAGGATCAGGATCAGGCCCACGTGGATGGCATGGTGCTTGATGTTGACCATCTGCAGCAGCCGGATACCGGAGGCGTAGGCCAGATGGTAGACGGTGAAGGCGAGGCACAGAAAGTAAATGGCCTTCTTCAACCAGGGCTTATCAAAGGTGCGGGTGCGGGATTCCTTCTCGAATTTCTCCATGATCTCCGCGCCCTTGGCGGCGTCCACCGGCGCAGCGTCCTGAGGCTGCGCGCCGGCCGTTACCGTTGCGGTTTTGTTTTCAATGTCTGACACCTGTCAGATACCCCCTTACTATGATGATTTTCCCCCGGATCCTGCTGGCGTCCGGCAGGCTGCGGAAGTCGAAGACCTCTGTCCCGTTGAGTTGGAGGCCTTTCATGTAGGTCGCGGACGTGATCCACGAAAACTCAGGAAAAACGCTGTTGATCTCCTCCATCCACACCAGGCCGCCCTCCACGCGGGTAGGGACGTCCATTTCCGCCGGTATCCCGGCGCCGTAGCCCGCCACGGCGATGGCGTCCAGGTTGAACGAATCGTCCTCCCGGACGGTGTAAAACTCGTACCAGGGGATATGTTCGAAGGAGTGCTCGATCTCCAGCCGGAGCTTGTCGCCGGCATGGATCGGTACTGAGAACACGACGGTCTCCCGTTTCCGATCGTACAGCTGGAACTCCTTGCCCACCGGGGCGAAGAACCCGAACCAGACGAACGAGCTCAACAGCACGAGCGCGACGGCGGCGATCAGGATGCCACGATTGCGTCTGTTCATTTCACGTTCCATGGAATAATCGAAGTCGCGGGAGGCATAAATACCTCCCGCGAAGCATCGAAAGCCCTTACTTATTTCTTGATGTAGCCGTTATCGGTCCAGAACGCCTCGGCACCGGGATGCAGGGGGAGCTGGATGTCATCGACGCCGAAGGTGATGTCGATGTTCTTGTTGGCGGCGTTGTGGGAGGCCTTGATGGTGGCGATGTTCTGGAAGATACCGGTCAGCAGATCATAGACCATCTCATCGGGCAGATCCTTGCGGACCAGCATGATGTTGTACACGAAGACGCCTTCCACATCCTCTTTGTTGTTGTAGGTGTTGGCGGGAATGACGGACTTAGCGTAGTAGGGATACTCGCTGACCAGCTTCTCGCGGCCCTCGCCGTCGATGGGGACCACCACCATGTCATAGCTGACGCCCAGCTCCATAACCGTGGCGTTGGGAAGACCGGAGGTCACGAACACGGCGTCGCACTGGCCGTTCTTCATGTTGTCGATGGCTTCGCCGTAGGCCAGGTAGTCGGGGGTGATGTCGTCATAGGTGATGCCGTAGGCATTGAGGATCATGCGGGCGTTGATCTCCACGCCGGAGTTGGCGGCGCCCACGCCCACGCGCTTGCCGCGCAGGTCCTCCACGCTCTTGATGCCGGTGTTGGCGGTGGTGACCAGCTGGACGTAGTTGGGCCAGAGGCGCATGAGGGCGCGCAGATCGGAAGCGGCTTCCTTGCCCTCATAGGCGCCGGAGGCGGTGTAGGCCTGCATGACGGCGTCCTGCATGGCGATAGCGATCTCGCAGTCGCCCTTGAGGATGTTCTGGATGTTCTGACCGGTGGCGTTGGTAGCCTCAGCGGAGGTCTGGTAGCCGTAGTCCTTCAGAGCGGTGGCAAAGGCGCCGCCGATGGGGAAGTAGATGCCGGAGGTGGGGCCGGTTCCGACGGTGAGGAATTGGCTCTTCCTGTCGAACTTGGCGGCCTTGTCCTTCAGGGTCTCCTCCGCCGTCTCCGTCTTGGTTTCCGTCGTGGTCTCGGCGGGTTTGGCGGCTTCCTTGCTGCCGCAGGCAGCGACGGAAAGGACCATGCACAGGACCAGCAGGATGGCAAGCAGCTTTTTCATGGTATCTCTCCTTTGTTTTATTTGTTGCGCCAGAAATGTTGGCAACAATATGTTATATTGTAAAACAAGCGTGATAAAAATGCAAGATTTTTTTATTTTCCTGCATCAGCAATTCTCGGTCATGATGTCCAGGATCTCCCTGTCCGTGTCCCGCATGCCCTCCCGGGCCATGCGGCCCACGGTGCGGATGGTGTTGTCCACACCCTTTTTCACGATGCCCTCGCCGGAGTAGAACTGGTTCTTCCCGTGCTTGTACATCTCATAGCCCATGAGCCCCGCCTCCACGGCCATGGCGATCTTTCCGGCGCAGGAGGGCTTGGCCCCGTCGCAGACCATGCCGGAGAGGATGGCCAGGGTGTTGACCACGGTGTGAGCGATAACATCGTAGCCGTCGCCGTGCAGGTAAGCGATGCCCGCGGCTGCACCGCAGCCCGCGCTGACCGCCCCGCAGAAGGCGGAGAGCCGGCCGATGCTGCTCTTTTGATGGATGGTGATCAGGTTCGACACCACCAGGGCCCGCAGGAGCTTTTCCCGGCTCGCGTTCAACTCTTTGGCGTACTCGACGACCGGGAGGCTCGTAGTCATGCCCTGGTTCCCGCTGCCGGAGACGATGACCACCGGCATCTCGCAGCCGCTCATGCGGGCGTCGGACCCCGCGGCAGCCGCCGCCTTGGCCCGGACGCGCACGTCGTTCCCCTGGGCGAGGAGGAGGGTCTGACCGATGCGGGCGCCCCAGGGATGGGTGAGCCCTTCCTGGGAGATGGCGGTGTTGTACTGTATCTGCCGGTCCAGCACCACCTCCACGTCGAACAGGTCCACATGGTCTGCGAAGTCCACGATCCGCTCCACGGAGAGAAGGTCGTACTCCGGCCCGTCGCCCCCTTCGGCCCCCTCGGGGCAGTCTCCCGCCTGGGCGAAGAGACAGGTCCCGTTTTTCTCGATGCGGGTGATGTTGGTGTGGAAGTCCTCGATGACCACCCGGGCGCTGTCCGCCCCAGAACAGACGGTGAGGGCGATATAGAAGACCTTGTCCCCGGGGTAGGGGACCACCTCAATCGGATGGCTGTCCCGGTATTCGCGGATGGCAGAACGGTCCTTCTCCGACACGTGGGAGATCACCTGCAGCTCCACGTCCGGATCCCCGGCCACCAAACCGGCCGCAGCGGCGGCCTCGATGCCCCGAAGATACCCGGTGTTGGGCACCACCACGCTCTTCACGTTTTTGATGATGTTCCCGCTGCACTCCACCCGGCACCTGTCCGGCAGCGTGCCCAGGGCCTGCCGGGCCTTGGCCGCCCCGTAGGCGATGGCGATGGGCTCCGTGCAGCCCGTGGCGGGGATCAGCTCCGCCTCCAGGATGCGGATGTAGGCGCTGTATGCAGGGTCGTTCCGATCAAAGGCCATACGTTCCTCCGTGCATCATAGGAAACAGGAGAGGGGGCGCCTCTCCTGTCCGTATCGATGTATTATGCGACTACCTTGAACCCGGCGGCCTCCACGGCCTTGACGATGGCTTCGAGAGGCAGGTCCTCCTTCAGCACCAGCTCCACAGCCTTCGTCACATGGTCCGCCTTGCAGCTGGCCACCTGGGGCAGGGCTTCCAAAACCCGGGTGAGCCGGGCGGAGCAACCGCCGCACATCATGCCGTCTACGGTCAGATTCAATGTCTTCATAGGGGATATCCTCCGTTCTTGATGATCCTATTGTACCCTTGCGGGGCCGCTCATGTCAACGACCACCGCGGTATATATCATTCCACCCCATCCACGATATAGCCGATGGCCTCCACGGCGGTCTTCAGGACTTCGTCGCCGACCTCGCCGTCCAGAATGACCTTCGCCGTGCCCGCCTCATGGCTGGCCGTGGCCGACCGGACGCCGGGTACCTTTTCCAAAGCCCCCTTCACGGCGGCTTCGCAGTGCTCGCACATCATGCCGGTGATCCGCACGGTCTTTTCGGCGAGGGCGGGCGGCTCTTCAGCCGCGGCCTCCTCGGGCAGGTCCACGGGATGCTTTTTGAGCTTGTCCCGGCTGCCGTCGTGCATCTTGAAGAGGTTCAGCCTGAGGGCGTTGGTCACCACGCAGAAGCTACTTAGAGACATGGCTGCCGCGCCGAACATGGGGTCCAGCGCCACGCCCCGGATGAGGCCCGCCGCGATGGGGATGCCGATGCAGTTGTAGAAGAAGGCCCAAAATAGGTTTTCGTGGATGTTACGGAGGGTCGCCCGGCTCAGCCGGATGGCCGCCGGCACATCCCTCAGGCTGCTCTTCATGAGCACCACGTCCGCCGCATCGATGGCCACGTCCGTGCCCGCACCGATGGCGATGCCCAGGTCCGCCCGGGTCAGGGCCGGGGCGTCGTTGATGCCGTCGCCCACCATGGCCACCTTGCCCAGCTTCTTGAGCTCTCGGACCACCTTCTCCTTGCCGTCCGGCAGGACCCCCGCGATGACCCGGTCCACCCCGGCTTGATCGCCGATGGCTTTGGCCGTGCGGGCGTTGTCGCCGGTGAGCATGACGACCCGGATGCCCATGTTTTGGAGCTCCTTCACCGCCTGGGCGCTGTCCGCCTTGATGACGTCCGCCACGGCGATCACGCCCAGCAGAACGTCGTTCTTTGCGAAGAACAGGGGCGTCTTCCCCTGCTCCGCCAGCTGCTCGGCGGCGGTCCTGACCTCTGCGGGCACGGCGCAGCGGGAGGATATAAAGGTAAGGTTCCCGCCGGAGAGGGCATCGTCTCCCAACGTAGCGATGAGGCCGTTGCCGGGCAAGGCCTCGAAACCGGCGACCTCGGCAGCCGCCAGCCCCAGCTCGTCCCCCTTCTGCAGGATGGCCTTGGCCAGGGGGTGCTCGCTCTTCTTCTCCAACGCGTAGGCCAGGGTCAACAATTCGTTTTCGCTGATGCCGGCTGCCGGGACGATGTCCGTCACCTTGGGTTCGCCGGTGGTCACGGTGCCGGTCTTGTCCAGGACCACCATGTCCATCTTCCCCGTCTCCTCCAGGGACACGGCGTTCTTAAAGAGGATGCCGTTCTTCGCGCCTTTGCCGTTGCCCACCATGATGGCTACGGGGGTGGCAAGGCCCATGGCGCAGGGACAGGAGATGACCAGCACGGCGATGGCCCGGCTGAGGCTGAACCCGAAGGACCTGCCCAGGATCAGCCAGACGATGAACACCACCGCGGCGATGGCGATGATGGCGGGCACGAAGACGCCCGAGACCTTGTCGGCCACCTTGGCGATGGGTGCCTTGGTGGCGGCCGCGTCGCTGACCATGTGGATGATCTGGCTCAGGGTGGTGTCCTCCCCCACCCGTGTGGCGCGGCACTTCAAAAAGCCGCTTTGGTTCACCGTTGCGGCGGACACGCTGTCGCCCTCGCCCTTGTCCACGGGGATGCTTTCGCCGGTCAGGGCCGCCTCGTTGACGGCGCTGTGGCCCTCCAGGACCACGCCGTCCACGGGCACGTTCTCCCCGGGCCGCACCACGAACACGTCGCCGGTGGCCACGTCCTCGATGGGCACCTCGACCTCCTCCCCGTTTCGCACCACCACGGCGGTCTTGGGGGATAGCTTCATGAGGCTCCTCAGGGCGTCGGTGGTCTTGCCCTTCGAACGGGCTTCCAGCATCTTGCCCACGGTGATGAGGGTCAGGATCATGGCGGCGGATTCGAAGTACAGGTTGTTCATGAGGGCCATGGTCCGCTCGCCGTCGCCCTTTGTTACGGCGTCGGTCATCAAAAACAACACCACAACGCTGTAGGCAAAGGAGACCCCGGAGCCCATGGCCACCAGGGTGTCCATGTTGGGCGCACCGTGGATAAGGCTGGTGAAGCCGCTGGTGAAAAACTTCTTGTTGATGAGCAGGATGATGGCGGAGAGGATCATCTGCACCAGGCCCATGGCCACGTGGTTCCCCTCGAACCAGGCGGGGATGGGCCAGCCCCACATGTGATGGCCCATGGAGAAATACATGAGCACCAGCAGAAAGCCCAAGGACCACAGCAGCCGCTTCTTCAAGATCGGCGTCTCCCGGTCCTTCAGGGCCTCCTCCTCGGCGGCGTGGTCCACAGCCTTCTTCGCCGCGCCTTTCTCGGCGCAGCCGTAGCCCGCCGCCTCCACGGCCGCTATGATCTTTTCCGGGGCCGCGTCCCCCTCCACGCCCATGGAGTTGGTCAAAAGGCTCACCGCGCAGGCGGTGACCCCCTCCACCCCGTTCACGGCCTTTTCCACCCGGGCGCTGCAGGCCGCGCAGCTCATGCCCGTCACGTCGTATTGCTTCATAGACATCCTCGTTTCGTTCGATAGCATGAGCATACCACGGGCATTTTGCCCCTGTCAACGGCCTTTCCCTAAGCGAAGGGGTCGCTTTTTCCGGCTTCTATTTTTTTGGTGAAAGCCTCCCTCCACCCCTTGATTATTTATCCCTACATTATTATAATGATTCGTAGGGCGCATACCCAAATCGTAGTAAGAAGGAGAAGAAACATGAAGAAAGTATTTGCTCTTGTGCTCGCGCTGGTCATGGTGCTCGCATTGGTCCCGGCGGCCTTTGCGGCGGATTATTCCGGCTATACCATCCGGATCTATTCCAACTCCAACTCCACCGAGCGTGTGAACTGGCTGGTCGAAGAGGCCAAGAAGGCCGGCTTCACCATCAGCCTGGACACCAATGAGGTCTATTCCGGCGACAGCGCCGCCGTGCAGGCCGCCAACGAGAACAAGGACGGCGATCTGATCTTCGGTCTCAACGAGACCCGCTGGGGCCAGCTGATCAACGGCCAGTACGAGAACCTGAAGATCATGGATTGGACCCCCACCTGGGCCGATGAGGTCGGTGAGTACAAGTATGACGGCAAGGCCTACGGCATCGTCATCCAGAACGTCCTCATGCTCTATCGGAACGATGACCTGGGCACCAACGGCGCCGAGCTCCACTTCGACCACTGGGCCGACGTGGTGAACTGCGGCTACAGCTGGTATCGCCAGAACAAGGTCGGCGGCACCACCAACGCCAACATCAACTCCGCCATCCTCTATGCCTTCGTGGATCCTGCCTCCCCCGCCGGCGGCATCTCCGTGGACGGCTGGAAGACCCTGTGGAAGTTCTGCGCGGACGGCAAGTTCGGCGGCGATGACTGATGTTCAGGTCTCCACTTTCTATTCTTCCTCTCTCTACGGTGAAATCACCGCCACGTCCGGTGATGCCTCCTATGAGCATCCGCTGCGCGGCGTCCCGGTAGGTGAAAACTGGGGCCTGGTGGATATTGCTGACGGCACGTACTACATCGCTGAGTACATCGGCCTCCTCGATAAGGCCGGCCGTACCGATGAGCAGACCGAAGCCGTGAAGGCCTTCGCCGAGTGGTTCGGTTCCGCTGAGGTCCAGGCTGCCTGGGGCGAAGAGTTCGACTCCTTCCCCTGCAACACCGTGGCCGCTGCCACCCTGTATCCCGACGGCATCCCCGCCATCTACCAGATCCCCAACTTTGCCCTGACCAAGGTCGGCGACGGCACCATGACCTATGCCGAGTATGTGGCCGCCCACACCGCTGAGTGGACCAACATCATGACCAACCTGGGCTTCTACTGGAAGGACGCCAAGGACGCCCCCGCCGAGCCCGCCTGGGATACCCTCGACTGGAGCACGCTGACCCAGAAGAAGGACTAATCAAACAGTAACACAAGATATGGCGAGCCCTCGCGGCTCGCCATATCCGTATCAGAAATGGGAAAAAGAGGGGGAACATATGATTAAATTGAATGACATCGTCGTGAAATTCGGCGACTTCACCGCCCTGCATGACATCAACGTCCATGTGAAGGAGGGCGAATTCTTTACATTTTTGGGACCGTCCGGCTGCGGCAAGACGACGACGCTGCGAACCATCACGGGCTTCATCGAGCCCGCCTCCGGGAGCGTCTTCGTCAAGGGCCGGGACATCACCCATGTGCCCATCGAGGATCGCAACATCGGCATCGTGTTCCAGAGCTACGCTCTGTTCCCCACCATGACGGTCTATGACAATATCGCCTTCGGCCTCAAGGTCAAGAAGGTGAAGAAAGCGGAGATCGATCAGCGGGTCAGGGAGATCGCCCGGAAGGTAGACCTCTCCGACGAGCAGCTCCAGAAGGCCGTGTCCCAGCTCTCCGGCGGCCAGCAGCAGCGCGTAGCCATCGCCCGTGCCCTGGTCACCAACCCCGCCATCATCTGCATGGACGAGCCCCTCTCCAACCTGGACGCCAAGCTCCGTGTCCAGCTTCGGAACGAGCTCAAGAAGATGCAGAAGGACTTCGGCATCACCACCATCTACGTCACCCACGACCAGGAGGAGGCCCTGACCCTGTCCGACCGCATCGCCGTGTTCAACAAGGGCTACATCGAGCAGATCGGCACCCCCAACGAGGTCTACAACTATTCGAAGACCGAGTTCGTCTGCAACTTCATCGGCGACATCAACCGCCTGGAGAAGGGCGTGCTGGACGAGCTGGTGAAGGCCGGGGCCGACGTGGACGTGAACAAGCACAACTACATCCGTCTCGAACGCCTCCACGTGAACCAGACCCCCACGGCGGGCGAGGTGGTCCTCAAGGGCGTGGTGGAGATGCGGGAATACTACGGCCTCTACATCAAGTATTACATCACCCTGGACGGCCAAACCATCAAGGTCATCGAGAAGAACGACGGTGTGAACATCTACGAGCCCGGCCAGGAGGTGGACGTGCTATTGAATCCCCGGGACATCATGGCCTACGAGGCTAAGGAGGCCTGAGATGAACACCGACAAAAGACGATTTACCCCGGAGTTTTTGCTCAGGGTCATGCTGCTGATCCTGTTCGCATACTTCTTCTTCGGGTTCATGCTGCTCCCCTGCCTCAACACCCTGACCAGCATCTTCAACGTGAAGAACGCGGAGGGCGTCCGGGACCCCTGGGCGGTGATCCGCTTCTTCCTGGCGGGCAGCATGCCCCGGTTCGTGTGGAACTCCCTGAAGCTGGCCATCTGCCTGGTGGTCACGGTGAACGTGGTGGGCATCTCCCTGGTGCTGCTCACGGAGTATTTTGACATCAAGGGCGCCAAGATCCTCCGGGTGGGCTACATGACCACCATGATCTACTCCGGCGTCGCCCTGGTCACGGGCTACATGTTCCTCTACGCCGGGGACGGCATGATCACGAGCCTGCTCAAGGATTCCTTCCCTGATTTCAACCCCAACTGGTTCTCAGGCTTCAACGCGGTGCTCTTCACCATGACCTTCGCCTGCACCAGCAACCACATGCTGTTCCTCAGGAACGCCATCCGGGGCATCGACTACAACACCGTGGAGGCGGCCCGAAACATGGGCGCCAACCCCTTCAAGGTGCTGTGGAAGGTGGTGCTGCCCACCCTGATCCCCACGCTGTTCTCCCTGACGGTCATGACCTTCATCACGGGCCTCTGCGCCATGTCCGCGCCGACGCTCCTTGGGTATGACTCCATCAACCCGGAGATCGTGCGCCTCGCCGGCTCGTCCACGGCGGACGAGTCCTTCCCCCAGGCACGGGCAGCGCTGCTGTCCATCATCCTCGCCATGTTCACCATCGTGCTCCTGACGGTCCTCTCCGCCTACGAGCGCAAGGGGCACTACCTCTCCGTATCGAAGACCAAGGCCAAGCTCCAGAAGCAGAAGATCAACAACCCCGTGGCGAACGTGCTCGCCCACATCTACGCCTACATCCTGTTCATCATCTACATGACCCCCGTGGTGATGATCATCGTCTTCTCCTTCCAGAACTACAGCGCCATCAAGGGCAAGCGCCTCGACTGGCACGGCTGGACGCTGATCAACTTCTTCGGCACGGCGGATTATTCCTACACCAACGATCGCGGCAAGGTCAAGACGGTGGTGGGCGCCATCTCCGGCGTGTTCTCCAACGAGAAGACCCTGGGCGGCATCAAGCTGAGCTTCATGCTGTCGGCGGTGGCGGCGGCTCTTGCGTGCATCATCGTCATCGTGGCCTGCAACTACATCTTCAAGCGCAAGGGAAAGAAGATGAGCGCCGTGGTGGAATACGCGCTCCTGTTCCCGTGGCTGCTGCCCACGATCCTCATTTGCTATTCCTTCCGTATCTACTTCAACTCCGATACCGTCTGGTACGTGGGGAACCAAAACCTGTACTTCGGAAAGTACGTGCGCATCCTGATCATACTGGCGTACACGGTGGTCAAATTGGCGTTCTCCCTGCGCATGATCAAGGCGTCCTTCTACGCCATCGACGAGGAGCTGGAGGACGCG
>CADCNE010000057.1 GCA_902802805.1 uncultured Eubacteriales bacterium | reverse complement strand
GCCGCGCAGGCAGCCGGCATCCATCCGGGTGTGCGCGCTGCTTGACAAGCCCGAGCGCCGGGAGTGCGAGATCACGCCGGACTACTGCGGGTTCACCATCCCCAACAAGTTCGTGGTGGGCTACGGCCTGGACTACAAGGGCTACTACCGGAATCTGCCCTATGTGGGCGTGCTGAGCCCCCGGGTGTACGAAGAACAATAAAACGGCAGGGGACGGCCCTGCGTAAGGAGAACAGTCATTGAATCCTAAGTCAAGAAAAGCCATATCCACCCTGGCCATCTGGATCCTCATGGGCGCGCTGATCCTCTATATGATCAGCGGCGGCTTAACCACCAGGACCCCGGACGAGATCACGGTCCAGGACTTCATCAAGCTGGTGGAGGAGAAGAAGGTCCAGGCCATCTATGAGACCCTGGGCTCAGGCCTCTATTCGGGCCTCTACACCGGCTCCAGCTACACCACCAAGGACCTTCCCAACCGGGCGGACTTCACCTTCTCCTGCTCGGAGGAGGAGTTCAGCAGGAACATGTCCCTGCTGGTGGCCAAGACCCAGAACAAGGACGCGGATGAAGTATCCTCCGTGGACTATCCCTTCATCTATACGGTCGCCCAGCCCAAGGGCCAGAGCTGGCTGGTGGTGATCCTGCCCTATGTGCTGCTGTTCGGCATGATGGCCCTGTTCATGTGGTTCATCTATCGGCAGCAGGGCGGCGGCAAGCAGATGAGCAACTTCGGCCGCTCCCACGCCCGGGAGTACGCCCCCGGTCAGAACCCCATCACCTTCAAGGATGTGGCGGGGGCCGAGGAGGAGAAGCTGGAACTCCAGGAGATCGTGGACTTTTTGAAGGAGCCCAAGCGGTTCTCCGAGGTGGGCGCCCGGATACCCAAGGGCGTCCTGCTGGTGGGCCCGCCGGGGACCGGCAAGACCCTCATGGCCAAGGCCGTGGCGGGGGAGGCGAAGGTGCCTTTCTTCTCCATTTCGGGCTCCGACTTTGTGGAGATGTTCGTGGGCGTGGGCGCGTCCCGTGTCCGTGACCTGTTCAACACGGCCAAAAGGAGCACCCCCGCGGTGATCTTCATCGATGAGATCGACGCCGTGGGCCGGCAGCGTGGCGCGGGCCTCGGCGGCGGCCACGACGAGAAGGAGCAGACGTTGAACCAGCTCCTGGTGGAGATGGACGGCTTCGCCCCCAACGAGGGGATCATCGTCATCGCCGCCACCAACCGGCCGGATATCCTGGACCCCGCCCTGCAGCGGCCGGGCCGGTTCGACCGGCAGGTGACCATGAACTATCCCGACGTGAAGGGCAGGGAGGCCATTCTGCACGTCCATGCCCGGAACAAGAAGTTCGAGCCGGACGTGGATTTGGCCGTCCTCGCCCAGCGGACGCCGGGGTTCACGGGGGCCGATCTTGAGAACGTGCTCAACGAGGCCGCCATCCTCACCGCCCGGGCCCATCGGAAGATGATCTCGCAGACAGACCTTGAGGAGGCTATCACCCGGGTCCAGATGGGGCCTGAGAAGAAGAGCCGGGTGGTCACCGAGGAGGATAAGAAGTATACGGCGTATCACGAGAGCGGCCACGCTATATTGGCCATTGAGCTTGAGAAGTGCGACAGCCTCCACGAGGTGTCCATCATCTCCCGAGGCATGGCCGCCGGGTACACCATGACGCTGCCGAAGGACGACTGGAACCATGTGACCAGGGCGCGGCTCGAGGACCATATCTGCATGACCATGGGCGGCCGGGTGGCCGAGGAGCTGGTGCTGGGGGATATCAGCACCGGCGCCAGCCAGGATCTGAAACAGAACACCGCCACCGCCCGGAAGATGGTGGAGCAGTACGGCATGAGCGAGAACCTGGGCCCCGTGTTCTACGGCGGGGATCAGGAGGTGTTCATCGGCCGGGACTGGGGCCACAGCAAGGAGCATTCCGAGTCCATGGCCAGCCGCATCGACGAGGAGGTCAGCCGGATCCTGGCCGCTCAGTACGGCCGAGCCAAGGACATTCTGTCCCGGAATCTGGAGGGATTGCATCGGACCGCGGCCCTGCTCATTCGGTATGAGCGGGTCACCGGCGAGCAGTTCGAGAAGGTGTATCGGGGGGAGGACATGGACGTGGTCATGACCCCCGAACCGAAGGAGCAGCCCGCAGCTGAGCCGGAGGCGGCTCCTGCGAATGAGGAAGCGAAAGAGAACGAATGAGCCATAGATTTGACCTGCACACCCATAGCGAGCACTCCGACGGCACCTACGCGCCGGCGGAGATCGTGCGGTTCGCGGCCCGGGGCCACATCGATTTGCTGGCCATCACGGACCACGACTGCATCTCCGGGGTACCGGAGGCCATGGCGGCAGGCAAGGAGGAGGGGGTCAGCGTGATCCCCGGCGTGGAGTTCGACAACGAGTATCACCACGAGCTGCATATCCTGGGCCTCGACGTGGACATGGACCATCCCGTACTCATCCGCGCCATGGAGGTGGCTCGGGAGCGGCGGGACAAGCGCAACGAGATCATCCTCTCCCGGCTGGACGCCGCGGGCATCGAGGTCCGGCCCTTCCTGCGCACGGGGCAGACCGCCACCACGAAGCTGCATATCGCCCACGCCATCATCGCCGCGGGGTACGCGACCGAGGTCCGGGAAGCGTTCATGAAGTATCTTCGGCCCGGGACCCCCGGCTATTACACCGAGAAGCGGTTCACGCCGGAGCAGGTGCTGGAGATCATCCATCGGAGCGACGGAGTGCCCGTACTCGCACACCCGTGCCATATTCGGGAGAACCTGCACGGGCTCGTCCGGGAGCTGGTGAGCATGGGGCTGCTGGGCATCGAGGCCTACTACCCCTCCAACTCGCCACGGCAGACGGAGCTCTATATCTCCCTTGCGCATCAGTACAAGCTCCTGGCCACCTGCGGCAGCGACTTCCACGGCAAGAACCGCCCCGGCGTCCCAGTAGGCTGCGCCTGGCGGGAGAGCCGGGACCTGGACAGGACGTACGAGACGCTGATGCGGAGAATGGAGTCTTAGTTCAATTCTTCTTCTTTTGCCGCTTTTCTTTTCAGTGAAAAGAAAAAGCGGCGCAAAAAAGAAAAGCTTAAGAAACAGAATGGGAAGTACCGCGAAAGCAATACTTCCCATTTAAGTTCTTTTTGGTCCTTTTTCTTTCAAGAAAAAGGATCGGGCTTTCAATAGATTCCTCTATTACAATCCCATCTCTTTCTTCACCTCGCCGAAGCACTTGACGGCGAAATCGAGGTCGGCCTTCGTGTGGCCGGCGGAGATCTGGGTGCGGATGCGGGCCTTGCCCATGGGCACCACGGGGTAGCAGAACCCGGTCACGTACACGCCCTTATCCAGCATCCGCCGTGCGAACTCCTGAGCCACCTTGGCGTCGTAGAGCATGATGGGCACGATGGGGTGCTCCCCGGGTAGCAGGTCGAATCCCAGCTTGGAAAGCTCCGCCCTAAAGTAGTTGGCGTTCTCATGCACCCTATCCCTGAGCTCCGTGGACGCTTCCAGCATATCAAGGGTCTTGATGCTGGCGGCGCAGATGGCGGGCGCGAGGGCGTTGCTGAAGAGGTAGGGGCGGGACTTCTGCCTCAGCAGGTCCACGATCTCCTTCCGGGCCGCGGTGTAGCCGCCGGAGGCGCCGCCCAGGGCCTTGCCGAAGGTGCCGGTGACGATGTCCACCCGGCCCATGACCCCGCAGTATTCGCTGGTGCCCCGGCCGTGCTCGCCCATGAAGCCTACGGCGTGGGAGTCGTCCACCATGACCAGCGCGTCGTACTGGTCAGCGAGGTCGCAGATGCCCTTCAGGTTCGCGATATACCCGTCCATGGAGAACACGCCGTCGGTGGCGATGAGCTTGATCCGGCAGCCCTTAGCCTCCTCCAGCTTGGCGTGGAGGTCGTCCATGTTGTTGTTCTTATAGCGGAACCGCTGGGCCTTGCAGAGACGGATGCCGTCGATGATGGAGGCGTGGTTGAGCTCGTCGGAGATGATGGCGTCCTCGGGCCCCAGGATGGTCTCGAAGAGGCCGCCGTTGGCGTCGAAGCAGGAGGAGTAGAGGATGGCGTCCTCCATGCCCACGAACCGGGCGATCCGCGCTTCCAGCTGCTTGTGGATGTCCTGGGTGCCGCAGATGAACCGGACGGAGGAGAGGCCGAAGCCCCACTCGTCGTAGGAGGCCTTGGCGGCGGCGATGAGGTCCGGGTTGTCGGAGAGGCCCAGGTAGTTGTTGGCGCACATGTTCACCACGCCCTTAGCCAGCGTGGTGTCGATGCGGCTCTTCTGGGGGGTCACGATGATCCGCTCGTCCTTGTAGGTGCCCGCTTCCCGGATGGCGGAAAGCTCGTTCTGATAGTATTCGTATGCCTTCTTCATGTTAGCCTCCTAAGCTGTTATTTGGTCCAGTCGAGAACAACTTTTCCGGAATTGCCTGAATGCATGGCCGCGAAGCCCTTTTCAAAGTCGGTGTACTTGAACCGGTGGGTGATGACCGGGGTGAGATCGAGCCCGCCCTGGACCATGTAGCTCATCTGGTGCCAGTTGTCCATCTTCCGGCCGTAGATGCCCTGAAGCGTCAGCCCCTTGCCGATGATCAGGTTCATATCGAGGTTGATGGGCCCGTTGCCGAGACCCAGCAGGGAGATCTTGCCGCCGTTGCGCATGACGGTGAGCATCTGCTTCAAAGCCGCGCCGCTGCCGGACATCTCGAGGCCCACGTCGAACCCCTCCACGAGACCCTGCTCATGCATGACCTCCTCCAGGTCCATCTTTCCGATGTTCACCGCCGCGTCCGCGCCCATCTTCCGGGCCAGGTCCAGGCGATACTCGTTCATGTCTGTAATGACCACCCGCCGGGCGCCGGCGTACTTGCAGATGCCCACGGCGATGACGCCGATGGGGCCCGCACCGGTGATGAGCACGTCCTCGCCCACCAGGTTGAACATGAGGGCCGTGTGGGTGGCGTTGCCGAAGGCGTCGAAGAAGGATACCACATCCTCGTCGAGGCTCGGGTCGATGATGATGACATTGGAAGCGGGGATGCACACGTACTCCGCAAAGGCGCCGTCCCGGTCCACACCCACGCTGTGGGTGTTTTTGCACCACTGGATGTTGCCGGTGTGGCAGTTGCGGCAGTGGCCGCAGGTGATGTGGCCCTCGCCGCTGACCCGCATACCCACATGGAGGCCGGTGACGCCGGCGCCCAACTCCGCGATCTCGCCCACATATTCGTGACCGATGACCATGGGGGGCTTCACATGCTCGGCGGACCAGGGGGTCCAGTCGTAGATATGCACGTCGGTGCCGCAGATGGCGGTCTTATGGACCTTGATCAGCACCTCGCCGGGGCCGGGCACGGGCACGGGCACCCGCCTGAGCTCAAGACCGACGCCCGCCACGGGCTTTACGATGGCATCCATCATCTTTTGGGTCATACGCTTTCGTTGCCTTCCTTTCCGTTCTGTATGGATTTAGTATATCACTAAGCCAAAGCCCCCGCCATAGGGCAGGGGCAGTATATTATTTCGCCGTTTTTCTCAAAGACCTGTGCTTCCGGGGCACGAACGCGCCCACGAACGCACCCACCGCCGCCGCCAGCAGGGAGGGGATCAACCATCCAAGACCCACGGAGGCGAGGGGCAGCCGGGCTATCAGAAGCTTCACGGGCTGGATATAGCTGCCGATCTCCGTCAGCACCGTCACGATAAAGGCGCAGAGGGCGCCGTAGGGGGCGCTGTAGGTCTCCTGGCCGATGCGCTTAGGCAGGAAAGACAGGATCACCAGCATGATGAACACCGGGAAGATCACGTTCAGGATGGGCCCTGCGATGTTCAGGATGGCGGTGGTGCCAAGGTTAGACATGACGTAGCTGAAGAGGATCATGCCGATGAGCACGGGCCGGTAGGGGAGCTTCCCCTTGGTCAATTCCTCGATGTTCTGGGAGCAGGAGGAGGCGAGGCCGATGGAGGTGGTGAGGCAGGCCGCCGTCACGATGAACCCCAGGAGCAGCGTCCCCGCCGGGCCCACCAGCCGTCCGACGATGTGCACCAAGAGCCCCGCCCGGTCGTTGAGAGCGTTGGCGGCGAGACCGCGCTCCCCGGAGATGGACGCGCCCAGGAACGTGAGCCCGCCGTAGACCAGGAACAGGGCGGCCGCCGCCACGAGACCGGCGAGGGCCACCAGCCTGAACTGCTTCTTGGGGCTGTGGATGCCCGCCTGCTTCACGGAGGACAGGGTGACCACCGCAAAGAGCAGGGCCCCCAGCATGTCCATGGTCTGATACCCGGACTCAAGGCCCAGCTTCACCGCGCCCAACGTGGAGGAGCCGGGGGCTGCCTTGCCCAGGGGATGGATCACGCCCAGGACGATGAGCCCCAGCAGCGCCACCAGCATGGCGGGGGAGAGGATCTTGCCGATGATATCCACCACCTTGCCGGGCTTCAGGCACAGGATCAGCACCAGGCCGAAGTAGATGCCGCCGGCCACCCAGGACGCCCAGCCGGGGACGGACGAGCCCAGCAGGGGCTTGATGGCGATATCAAAGGTGGTGGCCGCCGTCCGGGGGATGGCGATGAAGGGGCCGATGCAGAGGGTGTTGAAGAGGATCAGCAGGAAGGACGTGGTCTTATCGAGCTGCAGGGAGATGCTGTTCTGGAAGCCGTCCTGGCAGCGGAAGAAGGCGAGGAGGGCCAGGATGGCGAGGCCCACGTCCGCCAGGATGAACGCGAGGAAGCTGATCAGCCAGTTGGTGCCGGTGACGATGCCCAGAGCCGGGGGAAAGATCAGGTTGCCCGCCCCGAAGAACATGGCGAACAGAGCGAAACCGAGGACGAATACCTTGCCGAAGGAAAGCTTTTCGTTCATGGGCGACCTCCCGATGTGTGTCCTATATGTGCATTTTCAGTATACGATACCCGGGCGGTCCGGCGCAAACGGCCATAAACGTATCAAAAGGAGACAAGCCGGCAAAAAGTCTCTTTACAATACCATTTTGTGGCGGTATACTGGAAGCGAGAAACGAGCGCTTCCGTTTGGGAGAGGAAGGGGTATTTACATGAGCGAATTGACCGTGCGCATGGGCGAAAACATCCGCATCTACCGCCGGGCCAACCGGATGACCCTCAGTGAGCTGGCGACGAAGATCAACAAGAGCAAGGCCACCGTGGGCAAGTACGAGCAGGGGACCATCGCCCTCGACATGGACACCCTCTACGAGATCGCGGCGGCCCTGGGCGTGAGTCCCTTCCAGCTCATGGTGTCCCTGCTCCCGGAGAAGAAGGAGAAGGGGGAGCCACGGCTCCAGGGCGAGCGGCGGTATCTGTACCTGTACGACGGCCGGGCCAGCCGGATCCTCCGCAGCCTCCTGGTCTCGGGCCAGGAGGACGACGCCGTGACCCTGTTCTACGATATCCCCTCCTTCACGGAGCCCCAGCGTTGTCGTGCCCTCTACTACGGCCGCCGGCAGAAGCACGATTTCGTGACCAACTATATCCTGGAGAATCAGTCCAACGGCGTGGAACACGCCTTCCTCTGCGTCATGCGCTCGCTGGACCGGCCCACTGAGAGCACGGGCCTCATTTCCGGCATCTCCTCCCGGATGCTGCTGCCGGTCTCCGCCAAGTGCATCCTTTCCGAGGCGGTCCTCCCCGAAAACGAGGAGCTGACGGAGTCCCTGCTGCTCACCAAGGAGGACATCCGGCTCACCAGAAGGTGCAATATGTTCATCGTGGAGCAGATCAGCTGGCTCGGCTGATATTCGACAAAAACCGGGAACAAAAATGACCCTTCCGCATATACTGTGCGGGAGGGTTTTTCTATGCGGAAACGGAAGCGAAAACTATTGGGTTGTCTGCTGATGGTGCTGCTGGCGGCGGGAGGGGCGCTCTGGTATGTGAACGCCGGCCTGCGGCCCATGCTGGAGGGACTGGCCTCCGCCCGGGTGGAGAGCGCGACAGCCCGGGCCATGAACGAGGCCATCCTGGAGGTGCTGGGGACCGACGCCGCCGGGGAGCTGCTGAGCGTTCATACATCCAACGAGGGGCATATCTCCCTGCTGACCGCGGACGCCGGGCGGCTGAACCTGCTGGCAGCGGACTGCGCGGCGGCGGCTCAAAAGAGGATAATGGACCTGGGGGAACAGGGAGTGTCCGTGGCCCTGGGCACCTTGAGCGGTATCCCATTGCTCTCGGGCCTGGGGCCCCGGCTCAGCTTCCGGTTCACGCCGGTGGGCATGGTCCAGTCCGCCTTCCGCAGCGAATTTAGGTCCGCGGGCATCAACCAGACCCTGCACCGGATCACCCTGGAGCTCACGGGCACCGTCCGCATCGTCCTTCCCGGCCGATCCTATTCCGTGGCCGTCACAGCCCAGGCCCCGGTATCGGAGAACGTCATCGTGGGCGACGTGCCCGACGCTTACACCAACGTGGCCAACGAGGAGGATCTGCTGAATCTGGTCCCCGGAACGTAGTCAAGGAAAGAATAAAAAACATTGCATCTTTTTTTAGACAAGAAAAAGGTGCCCAAAAAGAACTTAAGAAGGGAATATAGTCTTCACAAGGAAGATAAACCCCTTATCCCGCACCAGCGGCATGCTCATGCACCGGGGACCGCCCCGGCCCCGGGAGAGCTCGGAGGAGGGGATCTCATGGACGGTGATGCCGTGGTCCCGAAGAATGCTGTTGGTCACGTGGTTGCGGATGTAGGTGATGATCTCGCCCGGCGCCACGGCCAGGGTGTTGGCGCCATCGTTCCACTGCTCCCGGGCCGCGTCGATGGTGCTGGCCCCGCCGCATCGGATGAGGGTGATGTGGTCGAGCTCCATGACCTCCCGTAGCGCCTCGTCGATGGGCCGGTTGGTCTCGGTGATGGTCAGCTTCCGTTTCCCGTCGCCCTTCGTCAGCAGGAACGAACGCATGGACCGCTGGATGTTGGGGTGGACCACGAACTTATCTACGTCCACCATGGTCATGACCGTGTCAAGGTGCATGAACGTGCGGAACTTCGGCAAGTCGATGACCAAAATCTGCTCTACGCCCATGTCCGCCGCCAGCACCTTCTCGGCCATGTCCTCCACGGCCTGGGGGCTGGTGCGCTCGCTCATGCCCACGGCCATGGTCCGCTCGTTCAGCACCAGCGTATCGCCGCCCTCGATAGACCAGCGGTTGCTCCGTTCGTACCAGTGGGGCACGTTCTTGTAGATGGGATGATAGCGGAAGATGTAATCCGCAAACAGGGTCTCCCGCTGCCGGATCTCGTTGGCCATGTGGGAAATGATGACCCCGCCGCCCAGGCACGCGAAGGGGTCCCGGGTGAAGTACAGGTTGGGCATGGACTCGGCGTAGAAGGGGAACTCCTCCTGGGCGTAGTCCACCAGATGATACTTGGTGAGCTTGGGGATCTGGCTCTTGCGGACGCCGCCGGCCATGGCGTCGAAGAGCTTGTCCGTGGGCAGGGCCAGCAGATACTCCTTCACCGCCTCCTGCATGTAGGAGCCGTAGAGGTGCGCCTCCCGCACGTAGTCGTTCACCAGCTCCTCCCGGACGCCGCCCCGGTTCACCGCCTCGCACAGCAGATCCTTGAGATACACCACGTTCACCCCGCACTGGCGGAGGATACAAGCGAAGGAGTCGTGTTCCTGCTGGGCGTAGACCAGATAGGGGATGTCGTCGAACAGCTGATGGGACAGGTAGTCAGGCATCAGGTTTTCCAGCTCCACGCCGGGCCGGTGCAGCAGCACCGTCTCCAGCTTGCCGACTTCGGAACGAACGCTGATGGGGGATCTCATGTTGGATACAAGCTCCTTTTCTCTTTATTCGTTGACGGCCGACCCCAGGTCCGGCCGGAAGAAACGCACGATGCCGTTGAACAGGCCACGGGCCATCTTCACCTGGAAGGCGGGGTCGCTCAAAAGGGCGTCCTCCGCGGGGTTGCTCAGATGCCCCATCTCGATGTTGATGATGGGCCGCTCGCACCAGTTGAAGCCCGTCTGATCGCTCCGGTAGGTGATACCGTCCTTGTAGCGGGTGGTGAGGCCTGTCTCCTCGCAGTAGGCGGCCAGGATGGTGGCGGCGGCCCGGACGTTCTCCTCATAGAATCGGGTCCGGTTCTCCGTAGGCACGATCATGAACGCGCCGGAGTATTTCTTCTCGCTGCCGCCGTTGTTACAGTGGAGGCGGATGCCCAGATCCACATTGGCCTCGTTGAACATCTGGGCCCGCTCAATGTTGGAGATGTTCACGTCCAGGGTGTCGTGGGTCATGACGACCGTGGCTCCGGCCTCCTCCAGCATGTCTCGGAGGAGCAGCCCCACGTTCAGATTCACCTCATATTCATACACGCCGCTCTTCACGCCCCGGCAACCCCCGGCCACCTTTTGCTTGGTCTCCCGGGACCCGGGCGCTACCGGCTCCTGAGAGGGATCGTAGATCCGCTGATGCCCCGGATCGAGGCCGATGACGAACCCCTCCAAGGGGCCCGGCGTGGGCGTGGGCTCCGGCGTGTCCGTTGGCGCGAGCGTGGGCGTTGGTTCGGGCGTAGGCACCGGCGTGGGCACAGCCGTTTCGGTAACGACCACGTCGATGGTGAGCTGCTGTTCCGGCAGGGCCGTCGGCACTTCCGTCGGCGCGGCCGTGACGGGCGCTTCCGTGGGCACGACCTCCGCCACAGGCGCTTCGTCACGCCCGGCGCAGCCCGCCAGCAGCAAAAGTAATATACAAATGGCCCAAAGCTTTTTCATGCAATCATCATATCAAGTTTTATACCGAAATTCAAGCAAAAACAGAAATGAAATTCTATTCACTTATATGTATAAATATAACGCTATGCATAGCGCTTCTCCAGACGAAAAAAGGAAGGGGAGGCCCCTTCCTTGCAAAATGTATGTACCTGAGATCAGTCCCCCAATAACGTCAGCTGCTCGGCGAAGGACATGTCCAGCATGCGCTTGCTGATGCGCTGGTCGAACAGGGTGGACATGGGCGCCTTGTCGTGGATGAGCTTCACAGCCTGGGCGAACATGGGTGCGGCGGAGATGATCTTGATCTTGGGGTGCTTCCGGGCTTCGGGGCACTCCACCGTGTCCGTGGTGACGATGAACTCGTAGGGGCTGTCGTCGAAGCGGCCCAGGGCCTTCTCATTCATGCAGTTGTGAGACAGGGCGCCGAAGATGCGCTTGGCACCCTTTTCCTGGAGCCCCCGGGCGATGTCGATCATGGTGCCGCCGGAGATGGAGAAATCGTCCACCACCAGGCAGTTCTTGTTCTCCACTTCGCCGATGACCTCCAAGATCTTGGCGTTCTCGGAGTGATCGAACCGGGTCTTGTCGCCGATGGCCACGGGGCAGCCCAGGGCGTTGGCAAAGTCCCGGGCCCGCTTGGCGGAGCCCGCGTCGGGGGAGACCACCACCAGATCGTCGTCCACGATGCCCGACCGCTTCACGTATTCCACCAGCAGCGGCTGGGCGTGGAGATGGTCCACCGGGGTCTTGAAGAAGCCTTGTATCTGGGCGGCGTGCAGGTCCATGAAGATGACCCGGTCCACGCCTGCAGCCTCGATGCAGTCGGCGCAGACCCGGGCCCGGATGGATACACGGGGCTCGTCCATCTTGTCGCCCTTGGCGTAGGAGAAGTAGGGGATGATGGCGGTGACGGAGTTGGCGGAGGAGCGTTTGAAGGCGTCGATCCAGAAGAGGAGCTCGGTGAGCTCGTCGTTGGGGCGGCGGGCGATGGGCTGGACCAGGAACACGTCCTTGTCCCGAATGGACTCGTTGACGCGGACGAACAGGTTGCCCTCGGAGAACATGATGGTTTCAGAATCGCCCAGCTGTGCGCCGAGATACGCGCACATGCGCTTGGCAAAGGGACGGCCGGACATGCCGGCGTAGATTCGGATGATGCCTGATCCGCTGAACATATATCCCTCCCGCAGAATATGAAGCTTTCGTGGAAACACGTGTAGTATACCACGCCCGGCCATCGGTGGCAACCACCAATCCGCAACTTTTCCTGCAATTTCCAAAAGATATGTCATAATGCTCCATGGTTGACCGAAGGAACGAAACGGGGTACAATGTTCCCATGGACAAACGGGAGACACAACCGAAAAAGCGACGTCGGCTCCTGCCCCTGATGGGCACGCGGCTGGGCCCTCTGCTGCAGATACTGCTGACGCTCCTGCTACTGGGCGGGGGCTTCTACGCCGTTATGCGCTTCGGCCTGCCTGCCCTGCAAAACGCTTCGGAACGACCCATGGACCTAAGCTGCCTGGGCTTTGCCACGCCTACGCCCATCCCGTCTCCCACGCCCACGCCCCGGCCCAGCCCCACGCCCCAGCCGGGCATGGACCGGACCATCTACGGGGTGGACCTCTCCCGGGTCCAGCATGAGATTTTGATCCCCGAATACCAGTACGCCACCGACTTCTCCGTCCTGGGCGACACCATCTATTTCGCCGTGGGCAACTACACCGCCGACGGAACCGCCGCCTTCACCCGCCTGATCCTCTACGATACCGTGGCCCAGCACGCAACGTATCTGCCTCTGGAGCTCACCTACAAGTCCATCCGCCACCCCCAAATGAATGAAAAATGGATCGTGTACCTGGACGCCCTCGCTTCCGGCGGCGGCCAGATCCGGGTCTACGACCGGGGGACGGGGGAGAACCGCGTCCTGAAGACCGTCCACCTGGGCCTGCCGACCCTGGCCCTGTGGGAGGACACGGTCTTCTGGGTGGAGCGCACAGGCACCAGCCGAGACAAGCTCTTCGGCTGCGACGTGCGGACGGGGGAGAGCGTGACGCTGGAACTCTTCAGCAGCGAGGACGCGGGCATTTCGTCCATCTCCGCAGCGGACGGAAAGCTGGTCTACGTGTCCGGCCCCGGCACTTTCAAGACGCTGGACCTCACTACCGGCGAGACACGGGAGGAGCACTTCGGCATCACGGTCCACGACCCCAGGACCGACGGGCGGATCGTGGCATTCCTCACCGGCTACCACGGGGAGGACAGCTCCCTCGTCTACGTGAACGAGG
>CADCNE010000056.1 GCA_902802805.1 uncultured Eubacteriales bacterium | reverse complement strand
TCACCATCACCACCGTGGCCTGCGCCCTGATCCTGGGCATCGTCACCAACCTGATCGTCCGCAAGGGCGCCACCCCCGCCGGGGAGGAGCCCAAGCCCCAGCAGCTGATCAAGTAAGGCTGACCATAAAATATATTATTCGACACCGGGAGGTTTTAACGGCCTCCCGGCTCTTTTTTCGCTGACCGTCTGAGGTTTTCGGGTTGACAACTTTTTCCGATGTGATATGATAGAGATGCAATGAAACCTGCATAATGCGGTGCAGGCGGAGGCAACAAATTTTTAATGGAGGTCACTATGAACGCATACATCGAGAGAGTCATTGAGGATGTAAAGCGCCGCGATCCGGATCAGAAGGAATTCATTCAGACCGTGGAAGAGGTTCTCCGTTCCCTGGAGAAGGTCGTCGAGCAGCACCCCGAGTACGAGAAGGCAGCCCTGCTGGAGCGCCTGGTCGAGCCCGAGCGGATCATTCAGTTCCGGGTGCCCTGGGTCAACGATGCCGGTGAGGTGAAGGTGAACCGCGCGTTCCGCGTACAGTTCAACAGCGCCATCGGTCCCTACAAGGGCGGCCTCCGTTTCGCTTCCCACGTGAACCAGTCCGTTATGAAGTTCCTGGGCTTCGAGCAGACCTTCAAGAACAGCCTGACCAGCCTGCCCATGGGCGGCGGCAAGGGCGGCTCCGACTTCGATCCCACCGGCAAGTCCGACGCGGAGATCATGCGGTTCTGCCAGAGCTTCATGACCGAGCTCTATCGTCACATCGGTCCCAACCTGGACGTGCCCGCCGGCGATCTGGGCGTGGGCGGCCGGGAGATCGGCTACCTGTTCGGCCAGTACAAGCGCATAGTCAACGCCTATGAGAACGGCGTGCTCACCGGCAAGGGCCGTTCCTTCGGCGGCAGCGTGATCCGCCCCGAGGCCACCGGCTACGGCGCCATCTACTATGCCGAGAACGTTTTGAAGCATGACGGCGAGGACATGAAGGGCAAGACCATCGCGGTCTCCGGCTTCGGCAACGTGGCCTGGGGCGTCTGCAAGAAGGCCGCTCAGCTGGGCGCCAAGGTCGTGACCATCTCCGGCCCCGACGGCTATGTCTACGATCCCGACGGCGTCGTTACCGATGAGAAGATCGAGTACCTGCTGGAGATGCGTTCCTCCAACCGGAACCGTGCTCAGGACTACGCCGACAAGTTTGGCGTGGAGTTCTTCCCGAAAGAGAAGCCCTGGGGCCGCAAGGTCGACATCTGCATGCCCTGCGCCTATCAGAACGAAATCGGCATGAAGGAAGCCCAGCAGATGCTGGACAACGGCATCAAGTACTACATCGAAGTCGCCAACATGCCCACCACCAACGAAGCTCTGTTCTTCCTCATGGGCAAGGGCGTCACCGTGGCCCCCTCCAAGGCGGTCAACGCGGGCGGCGTGTCCGTCAGCGGCCTCGAGATGAGCCAGAACTCCGAGCGCCTCAGCTGGAAGGCCGAGGAAGTGGACACTCAGCTCCACAACATCATGGACAACATCTACACCGCCTCTGTGGAAGCGGCCGAGAAGTGCGGCCTTGGCTACAACCTGGTGGCCGGCGCCAACATCGCTGGCTTCCTGAAGGTGGCCGACGCCATGATGGCCCAGGGCATCGTCTGATGGCCTGAGCGACGACCTGAACTGACGATGATCCCCCGGTTCGCCGGGGGATCATTTCTTTACTCTTTTTCCTGTTTGCGATATACTGAACCCATGAAAACGAACTGGACCATGGATGAACATAGCTTCGCCGCCGCCTGCCGGGCCGTGCAGGAGATGGGCCGGGTGGAGCAGGGCGTGGGCACCCTGGGGGAGAAGACCCTCCACGCGGTTTTGAAGCGCATGATCGAGCCGGACCTGTCCCGGCACGAGGTGAAGCTGGGCCGGTATACGGCCGATGTGCTGAACGAGCACGGGGTCTTCGAGGTCCAGACCCGCAACCTCCATAAGCTCAAACCGAAGCTCACGGCGCTTTTGCCCTACTGGCCCGTGACCGTGGTGGTGCCCGTAGTGGAGACCAAATGGCTCCTTATGATGGACCCGGAGACGGGGGAGCTGAAGGAGCGGCGCAGGAGCCCCAAACGGGGGCGAGCGGCCGCCATCCTGCCGGACCTCGCCTACCTCAAGCCTCTGCTGAAGGACCCCAACCTGTCCTTCCTGTTGGTCCGGCTGGAGGGGGAGGAATTGAGAAAGCCCAGCCATAGCCGATGGCGTCCCGTGACCCCGCTGGAGTTCGCTCCCACCAGCTTCCTGGGCACAGAACGCCTGCAAACGGCAGAGGACTACGCCGCCCTGCTGCCCCCGGACCTGGTGAACGAGTTCACCGCCCGGGAGCTTGCAAAGGCCCTGGGCCTGCCCGCCGGTCAGGGGAGTGCCGCCGCCAACGTCCTTGCTTTTATGGGGGCTATCCGACAAACCGGCACGAAAGGCCGCGCCTTTCTCTATGAAATATGAAAAATGCCCGCCGAAGCGGGCTTTTTCTTTATCCTTTGACGATGTTCCTGAGCCATTTCCCCTGCCGCACGAAGTACAGGCCGAACAGGGCTTTCAATCCCTCCGTGGCAGTGACGAGAGCGTAGACGGCCACGAAGGGCAGGCCCGTGAACCGACAGAGGCCGAAGGCCAGGGGGATGCACACCAGCCACACGAAGCAGCAGTCGTAGACCATGGTAAGCCGGGTGAGGCCCCCGGAGCGGAGGGTGAAGTAGCAGGCGTTGGTGTAGGCGTGGAAGGGCATCACCGCCGAGGTGATGAGGATCAGGCTGGAAGCGATGCACCGCACCTCGTCCGTGGTGTTGTAGAGCCGAGGGAAGGCCCCGGAGGTGGCGGCTAAAATCCCGCCGATGGCGAAGCAGCACATGACGGAGAAGGCCGTCAGCTTGGTGTTGGTGTCCCGGGCTTTGTCCATCTCGTCGGCCCCCAAGAGGTTCCCCACCACGATGCCGATGGAGGAGCCCAGCGACATGAACACGATGTTGAACAGCATGGAGATGGTGTTGGAGATATTGATGCCCGCCACCACCGCAAGGCCTCGGGTGGAGTAGATCTGCACCAGGGTGGTCTGGCCCGAGGACCAGAAGGCCTCATTGAGGAGCAGGGGCATGCCCTTCTTGATGATGGTCCCCGTCAGGGCCCTGGGCACACGCATCGTCCGATAGAGACCCTTTGCAAAGGGGTGGGCTTGGGGCTTCAGATGGGTGAACAGCAGGATGATGATGAGCTCCACCGCCCGGGACAGGACCGTTGCCCAGGCCGCGCCCACCACGCCCAGCCGGGGCGCGCCGAAGCGGCCGTAGATCAGGATCCAGTTGCCGATGAGGTTCACCAGCATGGCCGCGATGCCCGCGCCCATGGGCAGCGTGGTGCTGGCGGTCTCCCGGAGGGTGGAGGCATAGGACTGGCTCAGGGCCCAGAGCGGCAGGCCGACGATGGCCACGGCAAGATACGCCTTGGCGCATTGGAGGGTCAGCACCAGGTCCCCCTGCTCGCTGCCCTGATGGAGGAAGAGGGAGAGGAGGGGTTCGTCGAAGAGCTGCAGGGCCGCCACGCCCAATATGGACAGGATGCCCACCAGCCACAGCTTGAACCGGAGCACGTTCTGCACGCCCTCTAAATCCCGCTTGCCGGAGAACTGGGCCCCGTAGATGCCCGCGCCGCTCAAGCCCCCGAACACGCACAGGTTGAACACGAAGATCAGCTGGTTGCAGATGGCCACGCCGGACATCTGCTCCGTGCCGATGCCGCCCACCATCAGGTTGTCCAGCATGTTCACGAAACTGGTGATGCCGTTCTGGATCATCACCGGCAGGGCGATGGTCAGCACCAGCCGGTAAAAGGCCCTATCCCCGATGAACTTGTTCTTGAATTTCTGCCACATGCTTGGCATCATACTCCTTTTCCACACGTTTTGCAACACAAATATGAACGAATTATCGGACGCACAGGGACCTTTTTTACTGTATGCTTGTACCGGGGTCAGAAAAGGAAAGGAGGAAGGAGAGGCCCCTGCCTATAGGCGGGGGAGGAGGACATGGACGGATTCATCACCATCCTGTGCGCCCTCATCGGCAGCGGCGCGGCCACGGCCCTGGTCACAGGCATCGTGGGCAAGCGCACCGAGCGGCGGCGCACGGAGACCGGCGAGAGCCAGGGCATGCGTTGGCTCCTGCAGGACCGGCTGGAGCAGCAGGCGCTGAAGTACTTGCGGCGCGGCGCCATCACCTACGAGGAACTGCGCAACTGGAACCGGGGCCACCACATCTATCACGATCTCTTAGGCGGCAACGGCGACTTGAACGGACTGAAGGAGGAGCTGACGCGGCTCTTCTACGACACGAAGGAGGGAAAACCATGACGGAACATTTCTTTACCTGGGGCGACCTCGTCACCTACGGCGGCGCGGTCATGGCGGTGCTCATCATCACCGAATTCACCAAGGACCTGCCGGGCATCCGCAAGATCCCCACCCGGATCTGGGCGTATATGGTGGCGCTCGTGCTGCTGGTGCCGGCGGCCGTCTTCACCGCGGATACCATTCGCGCCGAGGACGTCCTGCTGTGCCTGGTCAACGGGGTTCTGGTGGCCATGGCAGCGGTGGGCAGCTTTCACAGCGTTCAGGAACAGCTGAAGTAAGGAACGACGAAAAACCGCGGGGTCGGATCGCCCCGCGGTTTTTCTTGCACGGACAGTCAAAAAGCGATATACTTACCATACCATTTCTTTCGGAGGCCCCCATGATCCTTGCCGTCGTCCTGCTCATCCTGCTGCTTCTCCTGCTGGCCGTTTCCTACGGCGTGTACCGCTTCGTGCTCTATGCCCCGGTGGGAAAGCAAAACGAGCCCCATCACCTGCCCACGGGGGAGCAGTACGACCCGAAGAAGGATGAGGTGCATCGGCTGGTGGACGATCTTCTGGCCCTGCCTTCAGAGCGGGTGTACATCACGTCCAACGACGGTCTGCGCCTGGCCGGAGATTATTACGCGGGGGAAGCCGGCCATCCCGTTCACATCTGCTGCCACGGTTACCGGGGCCTGGGCGTGCGGGACTTCTGCGGCGGGGTTCAGACTCTGATGGGCCGGGGCGACGGGGTGCTCCTCATCCATGAGCGGGCCCAGGGGGACAGCCAGGGCCACACCATGACTTTCGGCATCCGGGAGCGGGAGGATGTGCTCCTGTGGGCTCAATACTGCGCGAAACGTTTCCCCGATCTGCCCCTCTTCCTCCACGGCCTCAGCATGGGCGCCTCCACGGTCCTCATGGTCTCGGCCCTGCCCCTGCCCGCCGCTGTCAGGGGGATCGTAGCTGACTGCCCTTACGACGTGCCCCGGGACATCATCACCCTGACCGCTGACAAAATGGGTTTGCCCGGCAAGCTCATGTGGCCCTTTCTCTGCGTGGGCGCCTTCCTCTTCGGCCATGGCCTCCGTTTCGGAGACGTCTGCTGCCACGAGGCGGTGAAACACACCAGGGTCCCCATCGAGATCATCCACGGGGAGGACGATCGCTTCGTCCCTGCCTATATGAGCGAGCCCATGGCCGCCGCCAACCCCGCTCTCGTCATCCGCCACACTTTCCCGGGCGCCGGACACGGCATGAGCTACCTCGTGGACACGCCCCGGTACCGGGCTTTGACGCAGGCTTTTCTTGATAAATGTCTGCGGTAGACGGATGGAGTTGCGATGAAAGGATTGAGTTTCCCTGGAGGATATGATAGAATGATCCCATATTGCAGCGAGAGCGTCGCTGTTTCAGAAATCCGGGAGAGATCCCATAATTAAAAAGGAGGAACCGACATGAAGAAACTCATTTCCCTTATCCTTGTTGTGCTGTTGCTCTGCATGGCGCTCCCCGCGATGGCGGAGGAGGACATCACCGGCGACTGGTATTTAAAGACCATGAAGATGGGCGATCAGGAGTATGACGCCGCCGCCATTGGCTTCGCCATCACCATGACGCTGAATGCAGACGGCACCTCGTCCATGTCCATGCCCGACTCGGAGGAAGCGCTCGTCGGAACTTGGGCCCTGGATGGGGACAAGATCACCGTGACCATCAATGATGAGCCCGTATCGGGCATCGTGACCGATGGCGCGATCACTTTGTCACAGGATGGCCAGGATATGATCTTTACCCGGGAGGCGGTGGAAGGCATCACCCTGGCCGAGACGAAAGCCGCCGAAAGCGCCGAGGAGTTCTATGGCGATTGGACCTGCCTCTATGTGGAAACGGAGAGCACGCTGATCGATATCTCCGTCATCGGCATGGGCGTCCCCAGCGTGACCATTTCCGAAACGGGCCTGGAGTTTTTCGATGAGGAAGATGGGGCGCTGACGCTCATCCTCAAAGTGAACAAGCTGGATGCGCCTGTCTTTGCGGAAGGCAAGCTCTCCGTCAAGGCGGCCGCGGATGCGGCGAATCCCGATTTCACCATCGATGCGGAGCTGCTGGAGGATGGGATGCTCAAGATGACGCTGGTGGCCAGCGATTCCCCCATGAACCTCTACTTCGTCCCCGCTGAGCCCGCCGCCACCGGCGAAGGCTGACTGTACGAGGGGAGCTCCTTCTCCATCAAGACCGCTGATCTTCCCCAGGGCTATACCTGCCTCCCCTATGAACAGTTCGAGGCGGGCTACAAGGCACTGGTGGACGGAACTTTGACCCAAGCCTCCACCTACGAGGACGTGGCGAATGCCTTCGGCGCCGAGGGCATCCAAATGGTCGGCATCCAGTATGAGGGGTATGCCTACTATTCCTGGTATTCCGACAAGGACTACACCCCCAGCACCAGGATCCACGTGCTGGTGACCTTCAAGGTCAAGGACGGGAACCTGACCTATTACGCCTACTCTTCCGAGGGGATCACATTCATGGATGTGAAGTGAACATCCATCCATGATCGAAAACGATACTGACGAAAGGAGCCGACGCCAGCAGGCGTCGGCTCCTTTGTTTGTCCATAAATCAGTTTCCCGTCAATACCGCTTCACGAACTCCGCCTCTATATCCGTCAGCATCCCCTCCATGGGGGCGGCGGCGCTGATGGCCCGGGCGGTGAACCGGTTGAGCTTCTGGAGGGAGAGGGAGGTGAACCCGCTGACGGTACAGCAGGCCGGATGGGTGCTCTCGCCGTCCCAGGACGTGCCCCCCGGGGTGAAGCCCAGCTTGGACACCTCCTTCAAAAAGGCGTTCCGGTCCTCTATGGTGAGGAAGCTGAGGGTCAGCATCACCCGCCGGATCGTGTCCGTGTCTCCGCCCCGCTTGCGCATGGCCTCGATGTAGGCTGCGTTCTCCACAGACTGGAGCCGCACGTCGTCCGGGTATAGGAACCGGTAGTAGGTGGTGCAGTGGGGTTCCGAGGCGTGGGCGCAGGTGATGGCCAGCGTCCCGTATTCCCGGCAGATGGCGGAAGCGAGCTGTATGGCGTCCGTCTCGGCGGCGTAGAAATAGAGGGTCCGCAGGGTGTCGGAGTACACGCTCCCCACATGGATGGCCCGGCCCTCCAGCTCGTCGATGAGCCGATGCCGGAGCTGCCGGAACCGGTACTGCTCCATCCGGTTGAAGCCCTTGGCCAGCGGGTCCCTGGGGGCCACGCACACGTAGACCAGCTGAGAATAGGAAAGCACGGGGAGCAGCTCCCAATACTGCATGTCCACCCGGAAGGTGGCCCGCTCCCCGTGTAACTCCCATTCGTATGTGAGCCAGTCCGTCATGGCTTTGGCTTATTTCTCCAACACGGCCTTGATGCGGCGCACGCCGGAGGAGGAGGCCTCCTCCTTCTTGATGACGAAGTGGCCGAGGTCGCCGGTGTTCTCGGCGTGAGGCCCGCCGCAGATCTCCTTGCTGAAATCGCCCATGGTGTAGACCTTCACCCGCTCGCCGTACTTGCTTTCAAAGAGGCCGATGGCGCCCTGGGCCTTGGCCTCAGCCACGGTCATCTCCTCGCAGGTGATGGGCATCTTCCGTCCGATCTGCTCGTTGACCAGGTCCTCTACGGCCTTCAGCTCCTCGGGCGTCAGCTTCCGGGGGAAGCTGAAGTCGAACCGGAGCCGCTCGGCGGTGATGTTGCTGCCCTTCTGGGAGATGGTGTCGTCGTTCAGCACCACCCGCAGGGCCTTGTGCAAGAGGTGCGTGGCGGAGTGCAGGGCCGTGGTGGCCTCCTGATGGTCGGCAAGGCCGCTCTTGAAGCGCTGGGTCGCGCCGGCCTGGGACTTCTTCTGGTGCTCGGCGAAGGCGGCGTGGAAGCCGTCCACGTCCACGGTGATGCCCTTCTCCTGGGCCAGCTCCATGGTGAGCTCGATGGGGAAGCCGTAGGTGTCGTACAGGTGGAAGGCGGACACGCCGTCGATCTTCCCGTCCTGGGCGTTAGCGGCGGTCTTGTTGAACTCCTTGATGCCCTTCTTCAGCGTGTCGGCGAACCGGTTCTCCTCCCGCTTCAGCTCGGAGAGCACCTTCTCCCCGTTCTCCTCCAGCTCGGGGTACACGTCGCCGTACTGGTCGATGACGGCGGCGGCCACGTCCACGAGACCGTACCGGGGGATATTGAGCTGCATGGCGTAGCGGATGCTCCGCCGGATGAGCCGCCGGAGGATGTAGCCCTGGTCCACGTTGGAGGGGGTCACGCCCCGCTGGTCGCCCAGGATGAAGGTGGCGCAGCGGATGTGGTCCGCTATGATACGGAAGGCCTTCACCGTGGCGTCGCTTTCCTTATAAGAATGATGGGACAGCTTCCCGATGAGTTCGATGATGCCCGAGAAGGCGTCGGTGTCGAACACGCTCTCCACGCCCTGGAGCGTAGCGATGGTCCTGTCGAGGCCCATGCCTGTGTCCACGTTCTTCTGAGCCAGGGGCTCAAACTTCCCTTCGCCTACCTTATTATATTCCATGAACACGTTGTTCCAGATCTCCAGGTACTTGCCGCAGT
>CADCNE010000055.1 GCA_902802805.1 uncultured Eubacteriales bacterium | reverse complement strand
GGGATGAGGTCCAGATCCTTCATGATCTTGGCGCCGTAGACCGCGCTGACCACGCCGCCCTCCTGATCGGAGCCGCCGCGGCCGTAGATGATGTCGTCGGTCTCATAGCCCTTGTAGGGGTCCTGCTCCCAGTTGGCGATGTTGCCGATGCCCACGGTGTCGATGTGGCCGTCGAAGGCGATGATCTTTTCGCCGGTGCCCATCCAGCCAAGGGCGTTGCCCTCGGGGTCGATCTCGGCCTTGTCAAAGCCCAGCGCTTCCATTTCGGCGATGGTGCGCTTCACCACGCCCTCCTCCTCACAGCTCTCGCTGGGGATGGCGATCAGGTCCCGGAGAAACTTGGTCATGGCCGGCAGATACGCCTGCGCCGCTTCTTTGATCTTCGTGTAATCCATAAGGCAACCTCCTACCTATAGTTTCAAGTAAAGTATACCACACCTGCGGCGAAATGCAATGCGATTTGTACAAAAAAAGTAAGGGTGTCAAATAATTTTTTGTTTTCTTTTTCCAAGCCTTGATTTTTCCCCGTCTCGCGTGCTAAAATATGGATGGAAAAATATATCCTCAGCTGTAAGGGAGTGCTTCGCGCGCGGGCTGTCAGACCTTGTGTTTGACCCGCGCTCTTTTTATGAAAATCAAATTCGAAGGAGGCAAGCCATGATCCTGATTACCAACGGAAAAGTCATCACCCGGGACGCGGATCGTCCCTACCTCGCGGACGGAGCCGTGCTGGTGGATGGGCGATACATCAAGGCCATCGGCCCACGCGCTGAGCTGGAAAAAGCCTGGCCCGACGCCCAGCGTGTGGACGCCCATGGCGGCGTCATCATGCCCGCGTTCATCAACGTCCACTCCCATATCTACAGCGCCCTCGCCCGGGGCCTGTCCATCAAGGGTTTCAACCCCACCAACTTTTATGAGATCCTGGACGGCATGTGGTGGGCTATCGACAGGAACCTGACGCTCTCGGGCACCCGGGCCAGCGCCTACACCACCATCATCGACGGCATCAAGACCGGCTGCACCACCATCTTCGACCATCACGCCAGCTACAAGGCCATCACCGGCTCCCTCTTCGAGATCGAGAAGGTGGCCAGGAAAATGGGCATACGGGCCTGCCTCTGCTACGAGGTGTCCGAGCGGGACGGGGAAAAGAAGTGCGACGAGGCCATCGAGGAGAACGCCAGCTTCATCACCCACTGCGAGAAGGACCCCGATCCCATGATCGCCGCCATGTTCGGCGGCCACGCCCTGTTCACCATCTCCGACAAGACCTTCGAGAAGATGCAGAAGGCCAACAACGGCCGCACGGGCTACCATATCCACGTGTCCGAGGGCTTGAACGACGTGTATGACTCCGCTCTCAACTACGGCACCCGGTCCGTGAACCGGCTCCTCAACAACGGCATTTTGGGTGAGAAGACCATGCTGGGCCACTGCATCCACGTGAACAGCGGCGAGATGGACATCATCCGGGACACCAGGACCATGGTCTGCAACAACGCCGAATCCAACATGGGCAACGCCGTGGGCTGCTCCCCCATCCGCCAGATGATGGCCAGGGGCATCCTGGTGGGCATGGGCACCGACAGCTACACCTTCGACATGCTGGAGGCCCTGAAGGTGAGCCTCATCATCCAGCGGCACAACGCCTGCATGCCCAACGTGGCCTGGGGCGAGGTGACGAAGATGCTCTTTGAGAACAACGCGAAGATCGCTTCCAAGTATTTCCCCGACAGGCTGGGCAAGCTGAAGGAGGGATACGCCGCGGACATCATCATCATGGACTACAAGCCCTTCTCCCCCTTCTCCGATCAGAACATCGACGGTCACATGATCTTCGGCATGACGGGCCGCCAGTGCGAGTTCACCATGTGCGCCGGCAAGATCCTCATGCAGGATCGGAAGCTGGTGGGCATCGACGAGGAGGCCATAAACGCCCACACCATGGAGGAGAGCGTCAAGCTCTGGAAGGCCCTCGACAGCTACAACGGATAAACCATTGAGGAGGATAGATCGATGAGCGAGAGAATGAACCCCATCCCCTTTGACAAGCTTCTCCGTCGCGTCCTGGCGGAGTACGCCCAGGAGCGCACCGTCTTCGGTGTCCACGCGAAGTTCGAAGCGGACCGGCCGGGCCTGCCCCTCTTCGGCGGGCGGATCGAGACCCCCTTCGGCCCCGCCGCGGGCCCCAACACCCAGCTTTCCGAGAACATCATCGCCGGATACTTCACCGGCGCCCGGTTCTTCGAGCTCAAGACCGTTCAGAAGATGGACGGCGAGGACCTGGCAAAATGCATCAACCGCCCCTGCATCAAGGCGGACGACGAGGGCTACAACTGCGAGTGGTCCACGGAGCTCACCGTGCCCCAGGCCTTTACGGAGTATGTGAACGCCTACGTCATCATCAAGATCATCTCGAAGCTATGGCACCTGGGCGACCCCAGCGGGTTCATGTTCAACATGTCCGTGGGGTACGACCTGGCCGGCATCAAGACTGAGAAGATAAATACCTTCATCGAGGGCATGAAGGATGCCTCCGAGACCCCCGCCTTCAAAGCCGCTATCAAGGAAGCCAAGAAGCAGCTGCCGGAGCTCGCCGACTATATCAGCGCCATCGACCCCCACATCTGCACCAGCGTCACCATCTCCACCCTCCACGGCTGCCCGCCCCAGGAGATCGAGAGCATCGCCAGCTACCTTATCACCGAGAAGAAGCTCCACACCCTGGTCAAGTGCAACCCCACCATCTTGGGCTACGACTTCGCCCGCAAGCGCCTCGACGAGGCCGGGTTCGACTACATCTCCTTCGGTGACCTCCACTTCAGGGAGGACCTCCAATACAAGGACGCGGTGCCCATGTTCCACCGCCTTATCCAGCTGGCGGCGGAGAACGGCGTCTCCTTTGGTCTGAAGCTCAGCAACACCTGCCCCGTGGACGTGAAGGCGGGCGAGCTCCCCAGCGAGGAGATGTACATGAGCGGCAAGTCCCTGTACCTCTTGACCATCGAGATGGCCGCGCGCATGGCGGAGGAGTTCGACGGGAAGCTTCGGCTGTCCTTCTCCGGCGGTGCGGACGCCTTCAACATCAAGGCCCTGTTCCGGGCGGGCATCTGGCCCATCACCGTGGCCACCACCATTTTGAAGCCCGGCGGCTACGACCGGTTCCGTGAGCTGGCCGATGAGATCTCCCGTTGCGCCTACAAGCCCTTCACGGGCGTGAACCCCGCCGCGGTCCGGGCCCTTTCCGACAAGGCCGCCCAGGACGTCCACCACAGGAAGCCCATCAAGCCCCTGCCCAGCCGGAAGAACGATGAGCAGGTGCCCCTCCTCTCCTGCTTCATGGCCCCGTGTCAGGGCGGCTGCCCCATCCACCAGGATATCCCCGGGTATCTCGCTCTCAACGAGAAGGGCAAGTACCCCGAATCCTTGAAGCTCATCACAGAAAAGAACGCCCTGCCCTTCATCACCGGCACCATCTGTGCCCATCCCTGCATGGGTCGCTGCACCCGGAACTTCTACGACGAAAGCGTGAACATCCGCAAGGCGAAGCTTACCGCCGCCCGCAAGGGCTTCGGCGCCCTGATGGCCCGGGGCGTGAAGAAGGATCGGTTGACAAAGGCCAAAGTGGCCGTCGTCGGCGGCGGTCCCGCGGGCATGGCGGCGGCTTTCTACCTCAGTCGCGCCGGAGCCAAGGTCACTGTGTTCGAGAAGGAGCAAGCGCTGGGCGGCACCGTCCGCCACGTGATCCCCGCCTTCCGCATCCCCGCGGCGGCCATCGACCGGGACGCGAAGCTGGTCTCCTCCCTGGGGGCTACCTTCGTGTTGGGACAGCCCGCCCCCGCTTTGGCCGAGCTCGAAAAGAAGTACGACTACATCCTGCTGGCGGTGGGCGCTCAGAAGGCCTCCCGGCTGGATATCGGCGGGAAGGAATACAACGCCATCGAGTTTTTGAAAGCCCTGAAGGCTGACGAGCCCGTAGACCTGGGCGAACACGTGGTGGTCATCGGCGCGGGCAACACGGCCATGGACTGCGCCCGGGCGGCCCTTAGGGTCCCCGGCGTGAAGGACGTGTCCATCGTCTACCGCCGCACCAAGAAGTACATGCCCGCCGACGAGGAGGAGATGCTGCTGGCCCTCAAGGAGGGCGTCCGGTTCAGGGAGCTGCTGGCCCCCGTAAAGGCCGACGGCAAAAAGCTTCTCTGCCATAAGATGGTCCTGGGCGAGCCCGACGCCTCCGGCCGCCGGTCCCCGGTGGACACGGGCGAGGAGGTCTCCGTGCCCTGCACGGACCTCATCGCCTCTCTGGGCGAGAAGGTGGATACGGACCTGCTTCTTGCCTACGGCGCGGGCCTCAACGAGAAGGGGCGGCCGGTCCTGAGAAACGGCAAGGTCTTCGTCCTGGGCGACGCCCGTCGGGGCCCCGCCACCGTGGTGGAAGCCATGGCGGACGCTCTCGCGGCTACGGAAGCCATCGTGGGCGAAGCGCGGACCTACAGCCTGCCCAAGGGCGTTGAGGTGGGCGAAGAAAAGCTCACGGAGCGCAAGGGCCTGGTGAAGCTCGCCGGCGATCCCGAAGAGGTGTGCATGCACTGCAACGAGATCTGCGAAAACTGTGTCAGCGTTTGTCCCAACCGTGCCAACGCCGCCATCCGGGTACCTGGCAAGAAGGAGCCTCAGATCCTGCACCTCGACTACCTCTGCAACGAGTGCGGCAACTGCGCCTCCTTCTGCCCCTACGCCTCCGCCCCCTACAGGGACAAGTTCACTCTGTTCGAGAATGAAAAGGACTTCGCCGACAGCACGAACGCCGGCTTCTGCGTGACCAACCTCAAGAAGAAGCAGGTGAAGGTCCGGCTGAACGGCGCGGAGAAGAAATACGATCTTTTCAAGGAAAACGATCTCGACAAGGACATCGAGGTGCTGATCCTGACGGTTTTGAAGGATTATCCCTACCTGCTGGTGTAAAGGAAAACTATGGCCACATTCTATGTGAACGGAAACGAGGTCACGGTCCGAAAGAGCCAAAGCCTGCTGCGGTTTTTGCGGGACGAGCTCCATCTCACCTCCGTGAAGGACGGCTGCTCCGAGGGAGCCTGCGGGGCCTGCACCGTCATCATCGACGGGGAGACCTGCCGTGCCTGCGTGCCGAAGACGGACACCCTCGAAGGCAGACACGTCGTCACCGTGGAAGGGCTTTCCGACTTTGAAAAGAAGCTCTACACCTACGCCTACGGGGAGGCGGGGGCCGTCCAGTGCGGCTTCTGCATCCCGGGCATGGTGCTGTGCACCAAGGCGCTGCTCGACAAGGTGGACGACCCCACGGAGGAGCAGATACGGTACGCCATCCGCAACAACTATTGCCGCTGCACGGGGTATGTGAAGATCATCGCGGCCATCCGCCTGGCGGCCAAGCTGAAGCGGGAAGGCGTCATCCCCGAGCCCTCCGAGACCGACTGGAAGCTTGGGAGCAGCGTTCAGAGGCTGGACGTGGAGGAGAAGGTGCTGGGCTACGGCAAGTACCCGGACGACTGGTATCTTCCTGGCATGACCTACGGCTCCGCCGTCCGCAGCCAATATGCCCGAGCCCGGGTTCTGGCCATCGACACAGAGAAAGCCAGGGCCCTGCCCGGGGTGGTGGCGGTGATCACCGCGGCGGATATCCCCGGGGAGAACAAAGTGGGCCACATCAAGCACGACCAATACTCCCTCATCCCCATCGGCGGCCTGACCCACTACCTCGGCGACGCCATCGCCCTGGTGGTGGCCGAGGATCAGGAGACGTTGGAGAAGGCCAAGAAACTGGTTAAAGTGACTTACGAGCCCCTGCCCGCCGTCCACGGCCCCGAGGAGGCGCGGGAAGCCGACGCCCCCCGGGTCTTCGACGAGGAGGAGAACAACGTCCAGGCCTACAAGCACGTGAGCCGGGGCGACGCTGCCGGGGCCATCGCCCGGTCCAAATTCGTCATCTCGAAGCACTTTGAGACCCCCTGGACGGAACACGCCTTTTTGGAGCCCGAGTGCGCCGTGGCGTATATGGACGAGGACGGCTATGTGCGGATCCTTTCCACGGACCAGTCCTCCCATACCACCCTCCACGAGTGTAAGCTCCTGCTGGGCAGCGAGAAGGTCCGGGTGCAAAACCAGCTTGTGGGCGGCGGCTTCGGCGGCAAGGAGGATATGACGGTCCAGCACCATGCGGCCCTCATCACCTACCTGACCGGCCGGGCCGTAAAGGTGAAGCTCTCCCGGGCGGAGAGTTTGCTCATCCACCCCAAGCGCCACCCCTTCTGGATGGACTTCACCATCGGATGCGATGAGAAAGGCATCATCCAGGGCGTGAAGGCCTCCGTCTGTTCCGATACCGGCGCCTTCGCCTCCCTGGGCGGCCCCGTTTTGGAGCGGGCCTGCACCCACGCCTCCGGCCCCTACAACTACCAGAACTTCGAGATCGAGGGCACAGCCTACTACACCAACAATCCCCCCGCCGGGGCCTTCCGGGGCTTCGGAGTGACCCAGACCTGCTTCGCCATCGAATCCCTGTTGAACGAGATGGCGGAGAAGGTAGGCATCTCCCCCTGGGAGATCCGCTATCGAAACGCCATCCGTCCCAACCAGGAGCTGCCCAACGGTCAGATCGTGGGCGCGGAGACGGGTCTCGCGGAGACGCTGGAGATCATCAAGCCCTATTACGACGATGCCGTGGCCGCCGGGAAGCCGGTGGGCCTCGCCTGCGCCATGAAGAACTCCGGCGTGGGCGTGGGGCTTCCCGACTGGGGCCGCTGCAAGCTCATCGTGGAATCGGACGGGAAGGTCCACATCTACGCCGGCGCCTCCTGCCTCGGCCAGGGCCTGGGCACGGTCCTCGTGCAGATGGTGGTGACCAACACGCCCCTTAAGCGGGACGATATCGTCTACGAGCGGTCCAACACCTGGATCGCCCCCGACTCCGGCGACTCCTCCGGCTCCCGCCAGACCCTGGTCACCGGCGAAGCCTGTCGGAGGGCCTGCGAGAAGCTGACCGAGGCGCTGAAGGGGCATACCCTGAAGGAGCTGGACGGCCAGGTGTTCTATGGGGAGTATCTCGCCAAAACCGACAAATTGGGCGCGGACGTGCCCCATCCCGTGTCCCACGTGGCCTACGGCTACGCCACCCAGATGTGCGTCCTAGATAAGCAGACTGGGAAGATCGAGTCCGTTGTGGCTGTCCACGACGTGGGCAAGGCCGTGAACCCCCGTTCCTGCGAGGGTCAGATCGAGGGCGGCGTGGTCATGAGCATGGGCTACGCCCTCCGGGAGCAGTACCCCATCGACGAGAACTGCAAGCCCATCGACAAGTTTGGAAAGCTGGGCCTGTTCCGGGCCCACGAGATCCCGGATATAAAGGCCATCGTGGTGGACAAGCCGGGCCTCGACATCGCGTGCGGGGCCATCGGCATCGGGGAGATCACCTCCATCCCCACGGCCCCCGCCATCGCGGAAGCCTATTACCAGCTGGACGGACAGCGGCGGACGAAATTGCCCCTTGTCGATACACCCTACGAGAGGAGAGGTTGATATGGTCAAGCAAGTTGCTTTCGTCGCCTGCAATGGCGGTTGCCGAAACGCGAGCTGCGGCTACGGCTGCATCGGATGCGGCGCATGCGTATCCACCTGCCCCTTTGATGCTGTCGCCATCAATGACAACGGCGTTGCGGAAGTGGATGAGTTGAAATGTCAGGGCTGCGGCGCCTGTGCTTCGGAGTGTCCCCAGGGGATCATCCGGCTCCACGAGGCGGGCAGCTGCATCGTAGTCAAGTGCTCCAACCGGGACCCCGGCAAGATCGCCCGGGCCGCCTGCCAGGTCAGCTGCATCGGCTGCGGCATCTGTGAAAAGGCCTGTCCCTCCGGCGCGGCGAAGGTAAAAGAGAACCTCTCCGTCATCGACGAAACGCTCTGCCTCTCCTGCGGCATGTGCGCGGTGAAGTGTCCCCGCCATGCCATCTATGACCTTCGCGGCGTGCTGACCGAAAAAAACTGAAAAAAACCTTTTAAGTTTAAGGTTCCTTTCAGTTTCCCGCGGTATAGTGACCCCAGACAGAGCGATTCATGTGAAATCTTCCTATCCCAAGACCCTCTCTCCCACACGAAAGGAACGGTCAGTGACCGTTCCTTTCGCCATTCTATGGAATTCTGTTTTCGCTTATTTCTCCAGCAGCCGGGCCTCCAGGTAGTACCGCTTCTCGGCGGCCTCGCCCATGGAGAAGGTCTTGCGGGGCAACGCGCCGTCGTAGACCACAGTGGAGAACAGCTCGCCCTTCTGCATGGTGGGCAGCAGGAAGCCCACGGTGTTGGGCTTCTTGGAGAGGTCCTTCACCACGTCGTCGCCGTGGATATAGTCCACCTCGCCGCCCAAGTCCTTGAGGACCGCGTCGATGGCGTTCTGCAGGGTGCCGACGGCCAGCTGCACCGCGGGACCGTTGACCACGAAGGTGCCCTCCACTCCCTCATAGAAGAAGGGGATGATGTGCTTTTCGCCGCCCACGGCTTCGCTGGCCACGGGGAGCACCTGGACGCTCTCGTTCTGTTCAGCCAGCTTCTTTTCCAAAGCGTCGATGAGGATCTTGCCGTTGACACCGAACACCACCCGATGGATGGGCTCAAAGATGATCCCCTCGTCGTGAACGTTGTTGAGCTCGATGAGGGCGTACCGGGCGGGATGATCTGCCCGCTCATCTTCCGGCAGGGCCGCCTTGATCTTCTCCCAGTTGGCCTTGGCGGTGGCCAGGCTGTGGTTGCCGTCGCCCATGGCGAAGAGGAGCACGGGGTGATCGCCGTACTTCTTTTCAAAAGCATCCTTGTCGGCGAGCTTCGTGAGGGCGGCGAGGACGTTCTCCACGTCCCCCTCCCCGCCTGTCGGGAAATCGGGTCCCTTGATGTTCTCCATGAGCTGGTCCATGGAGCAGTCGGGGTCGTCGATGAGGACCAGGATGTGGGGGAGCTCCACCGCAGCCCCCTCCCGGATCTTCAACCGGGGCGGGATGCGGGAGACGATGGTCCCCTCCGTGGCGCGGATCAGGGTACCGGAGCCCTTGGAGTAGTCGTATTCTTCGAGATCAAGAGCCATGACCAGGCCGTGGCGTGTATTGCCGTTGGCGGTGCGTTCCACCAGCACGAAGCCCTGGGGCTGCTTCTGCAGGATGCCCTTCTTCAAATACTCCTTCTGGGAGGTGAACTGGTCGCAGGCCACCACGGCCCACTTCATCATGTCCGTTCCCTTGGGCGGGAGCATCACTTCCGGGACGAGAACGCCGATAGAGTTGCTGTACTTCTTATCCATGATCATTGACCTCGCTTCGTTCTGATAAAATGCAGGCTTAGGCCTTACGGATATTGTACGATACCCAAAATCTTTTTGCAACCATTTCTTACCCGATGTGGTATTATATACGAAAAGGAGGGAGCGTCATGAGAAAGCTGACCCTGCTGTCCGCAGCTCATCTCTGCGTGGACCTTTCCTGCGCCGCCCTCTTCTTCGGGTGGCTGGACAAATCGGCGGACTGGTGGCTATACATGGTCCTCTACAACGGCTGTGCCTTCGCTCTGCAGCTCCCCCTGGGGCTCGTCGCGGACAGGGTCGACAGGAACCTGCCCTTCGCCGCCGCTGGCTGCGCATTGGTGGCCGTGAGCTTTCTGCTGACGGCATCTCCCCTGCCGGCTGCCGTCATCTGCGGCCTGGGCAACGGCATGTTCCATGTGGGCGGTGGCTTGGAGGTGCTGAACGACAGCGACAAGGCCGCACCCCTGGGGGTGTTCGTCTCCCCCGGTGCGATGGGGCTGTATGTGGGCACTATTTTGGCCTCCCGCTTTGTCGGGTTTGGCTGGGCCCTGTCCCTGCTGATGCTGCTGGTCGCCCTTGGACTGCTGCTGGCGGGCAAATGGGGACCTGTAACGCACAACTCGCCCATCTCCCTTGATCTGGCCAAAGGGGATATGCTGTCCCTGCTGTGCCTGTTTCTGGTGGTGGTCTTGCGGTCCTGGCTGGGCAGCGGCGCCTTCTCCACCGGGGATGCTCAGGTCCCCGGTCTTATTCCCGTGCTGTGCCTGGCGCTCGGAAAGGCGGCCGGCGGGTTTCTGGGGGATCGGCTGGGGTTGCGCAGAACAGCAGTCCTGTCCCTGGGCCTGACGTCGGTCCTGTTGTTCCTGCCCCAGGGATATCTCACCCTGGCCGCCCTGTTCCTGTTCAACATGACCATGCCCCTGACCCTGATGGAGGCAGCCCGGTTGCTGCCCGGCGCCAAGGGCGGTGCCTTTGGACTTTTGACCTGCGCCCTCTTTGTGGGGATGGTGCCCCGGTTCATTGGCGTCACCCGGGAGCTGCCCGGACCGTTCTGGGCAGGGCTGGTGCTGTTGTCCCTTGGGCTGCTATTGGTGGGACTGAGAAAGGAGAAGACCCTTGGATGAACTGATCGCGTCCCTGATCCTGTCCCTAATTTTCACGGAGGCCCTGGAATGCGGCTTTGCATGGGGGCAGAAGAAGCGAGGCAAAGCCCTGCTCCTCTGCGCTCTGGTGAACCTCATCACAAACCCGCCCGTGGTCCTGCTCTCCCAGCTTTTGGGCGGCGGATGGCTGCTCATCGCCGGGCTGGAGCTTGCCGTCGTGGCGACGGAGGGCCTGCTGTATCGATACAGCGGCCTCTATACGTATCCATTCCGCTTCTCCCTGTTCGCCAACGTCCTATCCTTCTGCTTCGGACTGGTCGCGAATCAACTGACGTGAAGGAGGTAATTCCCATGAAAAAAACTCTGGTCCTTCTGTTCGTTTTGCTGTTGCTGGTGCCCGCCCTGGCCTTTGCCGACGTGATCGTGGGAATTTTTCCACTACGCCCTTCCCTCCTTCTGTACGTTATTTTCCTCTTCAAATGAGAACAGAAGATCCTTCTGGAGCGCGAGCAGTCTCCTGAAGTTCTCCTCGCCGAAACGCTCAAAAACGGGACCGCATTCTATTGCCAGTGGGCCTACACTGACAAGGAAGGGGCCGTCTGGGGCTTCTCGGAACGGCACGAAGCCTGGGCGCCCCTGGGATATACCTTGGTCCAGTACGACGAGACCGCCTTTGAATTGGAGCATGGAAACGAGATCATTACCGCGGCGGATCAACCCGTCACGGAATACGCCACCGTGTATCTCTATGAATACCCCGGCGCATCCGATCCCATCCAGCTGGATCGGGTGGACCTGATGGCGGAGAAGCTGTACACCGACGAACAGGGCCGTCAGTGGGGATTTGTGTCCTATATCCATGCCATCCGAGACAAGTGGTTCTGCCTGGATGAGCCGGCCAACCCCGACCTTGCGGGAGCAAAGAGGGCGGCCGTGCCCTCGGGCTTCCAGACGCCGACGATGCTGCCTACTGGGTCCCAGCTGGGCGTCATCATCGGTGTGGTGTGCGGGGTCGCCGCCGGGACCCTGACCGCGGTACTGATCCTGTTCCGCAGGAAGCGGAGATGACATGATTTCGTTTCTCAACATGCTCCTATAAATAGCCAGGATCTATCCTCAATAGATGATTTGCCGGATATGCGGGGGTCTTGCTTCGCTTTTCTCGCCTTCATGTGAAATCAGGGGCTGGCACAGCGCGGCAAAGTATGGTATGCTGTATCTGGTAGAAAATGTAAAGGAGCTCTCTTATGGAGACCGTCACCCTGTTTGCCCTCATTCTCTTCGCCGTCACCTATGTGGTGATGATGGCCTTTCAGAAGATCCGGCCCCACGCCGCCGTGATCTCCGCCCTGATCTTCGTGATCGTCGGGTCGCTGAACCTGTTCCCCGGCTTCTCCTATTCGCCCCTCGAAGCCCTGAAGGAGATCGACTGGAACGTGATCATGA
>CADCNE010000054.1 GCA_902802805.1 uncultured Eubacteriales bacterium | reverse complement strand
CGTCCTCCATCCTGTCGAGCTCCTGCCGGATGCGGACGATGTCGATGGAGGTGCAATCGGAGATAACGTCCAGCGCGGGGCCGATCTGTCGCAGGGAGCGGGATAAAGCCACGCAATCCCGGGGATTGATGGTCCCGTAGGCGATCTTGGAGCACAGACGCTCGATGTCATAGATCCTGTCCAAGTGCTCCCGAAGCTTCGTGCGCAGGACCGTGTTTTCGAACAGCTCCTTTACCGCTTCCTGCCTGGTCTCTATGGCCGCAAGGTCCTGCAGCGGGCAGTCGATCCAGGTTCTCAGCATCCGGCGGCCCATGGAGGTCTTGGTCTCGTCCAACAGGTAGAGCAAGGTATTCTTTCCGCCGCTGCCCGTGCGGATGCCCTCGGTGAGCTCCAAGTTGCGCCGGGTGTTGATATCCAGCTGCATATACGCCGAACGGCTCACAATGGCAAGGCGGCGGATGTGGCTGAGCCCATTCTTTTGTGTGTCCTGTAAATACTGCAAGAGACTCCCCGCCGCCGAGATGGCATAGGGCATCTGAGAACAGCCAAAACCGTCCAGGGTGGACACGTCGAAATGCTTTTTTAATACCTCCGTAGCCCGGGCAAGCTGAAAGACGCTGTCCGGCTGCTTCTCGAGATAGCACAGGCTCTGCAGCTTCTTCTTCAGGTATTCCTGCTCAAACACCGCTTCGTTGGCCACACACTCCGTAGGCGCGATGCGGATGATCTCGTCGAGCAGCGCCGCCTCCGGCTCCTTGCCCTGGATCTCCCCCGCGCGAAACTCGCCGGTGGACACGTCCGCATAGGCGTAGCCGTATCCGCTACGGCCCCCGTAGACCGACAGCAGGTAGTTGTTCTTCCCCGCGTCCAGCAGCTTTTCCTCGATGACCGTGCCCGGCGTGATGACCCGAATGACGGCTCGGTCCACCAGCCCCTTGGCAAGAGCCGGATCCTCCATCTGTTCGCAGATGGCCACCTTATACCCCTTGCTGATGAGCCGCTGGACGTAGGTGTCCACGCTGTGGTAGGGCACGCCGCACATGGGCGCCCGCTCCGCAAGGCCGCAGTCCCGACCCGTCAGGGTCAGTTCCATGATCTTGCTGCCTTCGATGGCGTCCTCAAAGAACATTTCATAGAAGTCACCCAGCCGATAGAACAGGAAGCAGTCCTTGTACTGCTCCTTCATTTCGAGATAGTGACGCATCATGGGCGACATGCCCTCAACGATCTTCATGTTTCCCCGTCTTTCCCTTCCGGTTTTATGGCGCAGGCTTCGCTGCAGCTCCCGCAGTTCCCGCCGCAGGAGAAGGACACGGTGCCCTTGGCGGCGGCCAGGTAATCATTCATGGCCTTGTTGGCCGCCTGCAGCTCCACTATCTTTGGATTCTGGCTCAAAATGAAGCCGATGTAGTCCATATCGTTGCTGAGGCGGATCACCTCATCGGACTCAAAGTCCCCCGCCTTCACCAGCTGCTCCAGCCGGGCGTTGCCCTCCTCATATTCCTTCACCATGGAGGAGAGCTCCGTATCCTCGTTGACGGCCCGCTTCGCCTTGAGATACCGATGGATCTCGTCGGCTGAAAGCACGTCCAGCATGCCCTTCTTCTTTTCTTCCATATCCTTACTCCATTCTTCCCAGCAGGGAGTTTCGCGCGCATTCCGTGACCGTTACGGTCTGATAGGTCCCCAGCAGTTTCTCGTCGCCGGGGAAGTAGACCATCTTGAAGGTGTCCAGCTTTCCGAAGAGGACGGTCTCCTGCCGCCTATCGAAGCCCTCCACCAGCACCTCTCCTTTGTGTCCCAGGTATTTCAAATTGTTCTCAGCGGTCTTTCTTGCCTGCAGGTCGTTCAAGAGCTTCAACCGTTCCTTCTTCACCGCCTCGGGTATCTGGTCCTCCGCCTCGGCCGCCCGGGTGCCCTTGCGGGGCGAATACTTGAAGGTGAAGGCGGCGGCATAGCCCACTTGGTCCATGAGGGACAGGGTGTCCTCAAAATCCCTGTCGGTTTCCCCGGGAAAACCGACGATGACGTCCGTGGTCAATTCGATATCCGGCACCGTCCGGCGGAGCTCGTCCACCAGCTGCAAATACCCTTCCCGGGTGTAGCGCCGGTTCATCCGTTCCAGGATAGCGGTGCTTCCGGATTGAACGGGCAGGTGCATATGGTGGCACACCTTCTCATTCTCCGCAATGGCCGCCATGAGCCGGGGCGACAGGTCCTTGGGGTGGCTGGACATGTACCTGATGCGGCGGATACCGTCCACACCGTTCACGGCCTTCAAAAGGTCCGCGAAGTCCACGCCCATGCCCTTGCCGTAGGAGTTCACGTTCTGCCCCAGCAAAGTGACCTCCGTGATCCCCTGTTCCGCCAAGGCGCGGACCTCGGACACCACTTCCTCCAGGGCCCGGGATCGCTCCCGCCCCCGCACGTAGGGCACGATGCAATAGGAGCAGAAGTTATCGCAGCCGAAGGTGATGTTGACGAAGGCAGAGAATGGGTTGGACCGCCGGGCAGGCAGACCCTCTGAGATGGCGAAGCCCTCCTCTTCCGTGAGGATGAGCCGCTCCCCATTGAGGCTGCTCAGCATCAGCTCCGGCAGACGCCACAGCACGTTGGTACCGAAGACGAAGTTCACGAAGGGGAACCGGCGCATGACCTTTTTGGCCACGTCCGCCTGCTGCATCATACAGCCGCAGATGCCGATGATCAGCTCCGGATCCTCCTCCTTCCGCTCCTTCAGCGCCCCGATGTTCGCCAGCAGCCGCTTCTCCGCGTGGTCTCGCACACAGCAGGTGTTGAACAGGATCACGTCAGCCGTTTCCTTCTTTTCGGCAGGCGCATAGCCCATCTCCTGCAGCAGCCCCGCGATGGTCTCGGAATCCCGCACGTTCATCTGACAGCCGTAGGTCTCGATATGATAGGTCTTCCCCCGGCCCTCTACCCGGTCAAAGACCTCCTGGGCCATGCCCCGCTGCAGCTCTATTCGATTTGGTTCGATCCGTTTTGCCTGCATCTACATACTGCTCCATTTTAATCGATTGTATTATAGCGTATTTTGTTTGTGTGGACAACTGTTTTTTGCTGTCTTGAATGCCTATTGATAATCCGGCGGGATCATACTATACTGTATACAAATACAGGGAGGGCTTATCATGGTCAAGCTTCGTGTTTCCTTCTGACCGATAGAAGGAAATCCATTTCATCCTTCTATCGCATACTTTGCATAGGAGGTAAACATGAAGAAATATCAACGGCGAAGCGGCGCCTGTTTCGCAGGGGCCATGGTTTGCATACTGATCAGTATCGCTTTTGCGGTGGTCCTTCAATTCTTCAAAGGGGACGTACTGGATCATGCCCTTTCCGGAGCATCTGCCGAAGCTCTCCGATACGCTGTCCTGTTATTCGCCTGCATCCTGGGCGAAGTCCTGTTCTATTTCATCTACAAACGGCTTACCGCCCGCTTCGTCGTGGGATGTACAAAGCTCCTGAAGCGGGATATCTTTGAAAGCATCCTGCGCCGCGGGTACGTTTCCTATAAGCAGCTTTCCCAAGGGGAATACATCGCAAAATATACCAATGAAGCGGACATGATCCAGGCGCGGCGCTTCCAGATGCTGCCCCTGTTTTGGGAGATCCTGTTCCGGATCGTGTTTGTCAGCGCCGCCCTGTTCCTGCTGGACTGGCGCATCGCGCTGGTCACCATCGGTCTGCTGACCACCCCTCTCTATATCCCAAAGCTGATCGAGAAGCGATTGCAGCGGGCTCAGGCGGAATATGTGCAGGCGGTGGAGGCAGCCCTGTCCAGGATCACCGACTGGCTGAACGGATTCGAGATCATCAAAAACTACTCTGTGGAAAAAGCGATCCTGCGACAATTCGACGAGGTCAACGACCTTGCCATGGATAAGCTGCTGCAGGATACGACGCTGGGGGCGGTCTCCCAGCTGATCACCACGCTGATCTCCTATCTCTCCTACTTCGTGGTGCTGGCCGTTGCCGCCTGGCTCGTGCTCAAGGGCGATTTCACCGCCGGAAACTTCTTCGTCGCCATCGGCATGATCGACCAGCTTTCCTATCCCCTGATCTCCCTGGCTGAGATCATTCGTAAGCTGGTCTCCGTCCGACCGTCCTGCCATGCCATGGAACGCTTTATCAAGGAGGGCAGCGGACCATCGGAGAGCAAACGCCTGTCAAAGTTGAGAAGCGGCATCCGCTACGATGGCGTGTCCTTTGCATACCCCAACGCCCAGCCGATCCTGAAGGATCTCGATTTTGAGGTGAAGAAGGGAAAGCGATACCTGATACAGGGCCCCAGCGGCTGCGGCAAGACCACGGCGGTCAACCTGCTGCTGCGGTATTATGACGTTACCGGCGGCAGCATCGAGATCGACGGGACGCCTCTGTCCGCCTACGACAGCACCTATGACTGCATGACGGTGGTTCGGCAGGAGGCGGTGCTCTTCCATGACTCCCTACGGAACAATCTGACCATGTATCGAGAAATAGCGGACGAAAAGCTGGTACATGTCTTGAGCGATCTCGGTCTTGGCAAATATGCTACTGCTCAAGCTTTGGACGAAACCGTGTCCGAAAACGGAGCCAATCTGTCCGGTGGTGAGAAAAAGCGCATCTGCCTGGCCCGCGCCTTGCTGCGGGATACGGACGTTCTGATCCTGGACGAACCGTTGGCGAATCTTGACGAAGCTACGGCGCAAAAGATAGAGGACCTGCTGCTATCCATAGAAGGCAGGACCATGCTTGTGGTATCCCATCAGTTCTCCGAAAGGAAGCTGTCCCGATTCGACGGGGTGCTGAGCTTTTAAGAGAGGGATACCGTTTATTTCTTAATTCCTATTGTACGCTCAAGCAAAGGATGGTACTATAGTAGCGAACGAACAGGAGGTCCTTTTACATGTATTTCGATGAAAAAGTATATATCGCCAACGCGGACGGGAAGAAGCTGTTCCTGCTGCCTCAGATGGCCAACCGCCACGGTCTCATCACCGGCGCCACCGGCACGGGCAAGACCGTGACCATGAAGGTGCTGGCGGAATGCTTCTCCGATATGGGTGTGCCCGTGTTCCTGGCTGACGTGAAGGGTGACGTGTCGGGGCTGGCGGAGCCCGGCGTGGATTCGGAGGGCATGCAGAAGCGGATCGACCGATTCGATCTTCGGGACCACTGGAGCTATCGGGAATACCCTGTTGCTTTTTGGGACATTTTCGGCGAGCAGGGCATCCCCGTGCGCATCCAGGTGTCGGACATGGGCCCCCTTATGTTCTCCCGTTTGCTGGGTCTCACAGAGGTCCAGACGGGGGTCCTGCACATCGTCTACCGGGTGGCGGACGACAACGGCCTGGAGCTCATCGACCTCAAGGACCTGAGGGCCATGCTCACCTGGGTGTCCGAAAACCGAGCGAACCTGGTCACCACCTATGGGAACGTGACGCCCCAGAGCATCGGCGCCATTCAGCGGGCTCTGCTGCGGCTGGAGGATGAGGGCGGCAACGTATTCTTCGGCGAGCCCTCCATCTCCGTCGATGACCTCCTCCGGGTGGACGAGGAGGGACATGGCATGCTGAACATCCTGGACGCTACGCGGCTCATCCGCAGCCCCCTCATCTACAGCACCTTCCTCATCTGGCTGGTCTCGGAGCTCTTTGAGCGGCTCTCCGAGGTGGGCGACCCGGAGAAGCCCAAGGCGGTGTTTTTCTTCGACGAAGCCCACTTGCTGTTCCAAAACGCGCCCAAGGCGTTCCTCGAGAAGATCGTGCAGCTGGTGAAGCTCATCCGCTCTAAGGGCGTGGGCATCTACTTCGTGAGCCAAAGTCCCTCCGATATCCCCAACGACGTATTGGCTCAGCTCAGCAACCGTATCCAGCACGGCCTCAGGGCCTACACTCCCTCTGAGATGAAGGCCGTCAAGGCAGCGGCCAACTCCTTCCGCCCCAATCCCGCCCTGGATACCGAAAAGGAGATCATGAACCTGGGCACCGGCGAAGCTCTGGTCTCCCTGCTGGACGAGAAGGGCATCCCCACCATAGTGGAGCGTGCCAACATCCTGCCGCCCCAGAGCCTCATGGCACCGGCGAAGGATGAGGTCCGTCAGCTGGTCCTGCAATACGACCCACTGTATGCCTCCTATCAGGAGGCCGTGGACCGGTATTCCGCCTATGAGAAGCTGAAGGAGGAAACGGACGCGAAGGAGCAGAAAGCGCTGGCGGAGGCGGAACAAAAAGCCGTAGCCAAACAGGAAGCCGAGCAAAAGAAGGCTGCCGAAAAACAGGCCGCCGAACAGAAAAAGACTGCCGCCGCGAAGAAAAAGCAGCAGAGTACCGTGGGCAAGGCCGCTAAAAAGGTGGCTAAATCAGCCACCAATACCGTTCTAAATAAGATTGGTCGGAAACTGGGCAACGCCATCGCCCGGGGCATCTTCGGGAACTGGCTGTGACCTCGCTCTCTTGACAAAAGCTCTCCTTCCCCCTATACTGACGATAAACCAACAAGGAGCATTTCAATCAAAGCATGCGCAACTGATCATTTTGAACGCAACACAAACACCAGCGACACGAACCGTGTCGATGTATGTATGCGCTCAAGGATCACGACCGCAGGCTTTTTCTATTCTGCTTTTGTGTTTTTTGAGCGCTGGAACGAAAACAGGAGGCAGATATGCTGCAGATCAGAAACGTGACCATACGATCCAGGAGGGACGATCGCCAACTGGTGGGCGACCTCTCCTTTACGCTGCACAAAGGTGAACGGGCCGCCCTCATCGGCGAGGAGGGCAACGGCAAGTCCACTCTGTTGAAATGGATATACGACCCCGGAATGGTGGAAGCCTATGCGGAGGTCTACGGCCAACGGGTGATAACCGGCAAGATGGGCTATCTGCCTCAGGAGTTGTCCAAAGAGGAGAAAGCCCTGCCCGTCTGCGCCTTTATGGAGGGCGCCTGCGGTTTCTTCTCTCTGTCGCCACGGGAGATCAACGATACCGCGACCCGGCTGGGTCTCTCCCCCGCCCTCTTTGAGGAAATCCGACCCATGGAGACCCTCTCCGGCGGGGAGCGGGTTAAGGTCCAGCTGGCGGCTCTGCTGCTCAGCCGATGCGATATTTTGCTGCTGGATGAGCCCTCCAACGACCTGGACATCGAGACGCTGGAATGGCTGTCCGGCTTTATGTGCGCCTTTGCCGGGGCTATCCTCTATATCTCCCACGACGAGGTACTGCTGGAGGAGACGGCGGACATCGTCATCCACCTTGAACAGGTGCGCCGCAAGACCATCTGCCGATCCACCGTGTCCCGGGAGGGGTATCGGGCCTATATGGACCAGCGGGAACGGCAGTTCGCCCACCAGGAGCAGGTGGCCCGGTTCGAGAAGGCGGACTTTCAGAAGAAGAAGGATCGGTACCTGTCCATCTATAACGCTGTGGAACACGCCCAGGAAAACCTGACGCGGCGAGACCCCTCCACGGGGCGGCTGCTGAAAAAGAAGATGCATGCGGTGAAATCCATGGGACGACGACTCGATAAGGAGGAGGAAAACCTGACCCAGCTCCCCGAGGCGGAGTGGGCTATCCTGCCCAAGTGGGAACCGGGCATAGAACTGAGCCGCGGCAAGGTGGTCATAGACTATACCATTGACGAGCTGCGGGTGGCGGATAAGCTCCTGTCCCGAAACGTTCGTCTCAAGGTTATCGGGCCGGAAAAGGTATGCATCCTGGGGCTAAACGGCTGCGGCAAGAGCACGCTGATGGACCGGATCGCTGAGGAGCTGCTCTCACGCAGGGACATGCGCTGCACCTATATGCCCCAAAACTACGGTGAAGGCGTCAGCTACAGCATGCGGCCGGAGGAGTTCCTGGCTCCTTGCGGGGATAAAGAGAGCGTAACGAAGGCGCGCATCTATCTCGGCAGCATGAAATATACCACAGATGAGATGAGCCACGCGGTCAGCGACCTCTCCGGCGGTCAGCGGGCCAAGCTCCTGCTGCTCAAGGCCATCCTGGACAAAAGCAACGTGCTGCTGCTGGACGAACCTACGCGGAATTTCAGCCCCCTCTCCTGCCCCGCCGTGCGAAAGCTCCTTTCCGAGTTCCCCGGGTGCATCCTGGCAGTCTCTCATGACAGGAAGTTTATCCGGGAGGTCACGCCCGTGCTCTACAAACTCACGGAGCACGGTCTTGTACGCGTCTACCAGAACTAAAAAACAGGAGGCGTCCAGCGACGCCTCCTTCTATCGTGTTCAAACTATATTTTAGCCATGCGGTAGATGTTGGCCATGTCCTCTTCATATAGGACCATGGCGTTGCCCACCTTGCCGCCGGTGGCCAGGACACAGTTTTTGGTGAGCTGCTGCACCTCGTCCTCCGAGATGACCCTGCCCAGCAGCTCCTGAATGGTCACGGGCATGCCGATGGACCTGAAGTAGTCCTCCATGGCGGCGATGCCCGCAAGGGCCGTTTCCTCGTCGGTGGCTCCAGGTGCGACGCCCATGACGTTCACGGCAAACTTGACGAAGCGGGGCAGACAGTTCTTGTACACATATCTTGCCCAGCTGGGCCAAACGGCGGTGAGCCCCGCGCCGTGAGTGACGTCATACAAGGCTCCAAGCTCATGCTCCAGCCGATGGGAGGCAAAGTCGTTCCCTTCGTTCCCGCAGCCGGTCAGACCGTTGTGGGACAAGCTGCTGGCCCACATGATCTCCGCCCGGGCCTGATAGTTTTGCGGATCGACGTGAAGGATAGAAGCGTATTTCATGACCGTGCGCAGGAGGCCCTCCGCCAACGCGTCCGTTATCTCCATCTTCGAACCGTTGGTGAAGTACCGTTCCATGGTATGCATCATGATATCGGAGCAGCCGGCGCAGGTCTGATAATCCGGCAGGGTCAACGTCAGCTCCGGGTCCATGATGGCGAACTTCGGCCGGCAAAGGTCACTATTATAGCCCCGTTTTTTATTCTCATAGGAGATCACGCTGCTGTCGCTCATTTCACTGCCGGCGGCGGCGATGGTCAGCACCACGCCCAGGGGGAAGAACGCCTTGGCCTGACGGGTATGCTCATACAGGTCCTTTACGTCATATTCCGGCTCACCGAGGGCATAGCAAATGGCCTTCGAAGAATCGATGACCGAACCGCCGCCCACCGCAAGAATGAAATCCACATCATTCGCCTTGGCAAGCGCTATTCCTTCATACACCATTTCCAGCTGAGGATTTGGCACCACGCCGCCCAGCGCCACATGGAAGATCCCCGCCGCATCCAGCGATGCCTCCACCCGGGCGATCAGCCCTGAACGGACGGCGC
>CADCNE010000053.1 GCA_902802805.1 uncultured Eubacteriales bacterium | reverse complement strand
CACCGAAGGCGCGAAGGGCATGAAGGGGGCCATCGCCAAAGCCGAGGAATTGGCTAAGGCGCTCCCCGGCGGGTTCATCCCCGGTCAGTTCGTGAATCCCGCCAACCCCGCCGCCCACTATGCCAGCACGGGCCCTGAGATCTGGGCCGACACAGACGGGAAGGTGGATTTCTTCGTGGCCGGCGTGGGCACCGGCGGCACCATCACCGGCGTGGGCGAGTATCTGAAATCCCAGAATCCCAACGTGCAGGTGGTGGCCGTGGAGCCCGCCTCCTCCCCCGTCCTCTCCGAGGGCAAGGCCGGAAGCCACATGATCCAGGGCATCGGCGCGGGCTTCGTGCCGGACGTGCTGAACACCGGCGTCTACGACGAGATCATCCCCGTGACCAACGAGAACGCTTTCGCCACCGGCCGCCGCATGGGCCGCTCCGAGGGCGTGCTGGTGGGCATCTCCTCCGGCGCGGCGCTGTGGGCCGCTCTGGAGCTCGCTAAGCGCCCCGAGAACGCGGGCAAGACCATCGTGGCCCTGCTTCCCGACACCGGGGATCGGTACCTGTCCACCGCCTTGTTTGGTGCGTGATATGAGCGAATCGATGATGGAGCGGGTCGCCGGGGCCGCCCGGGCACTGACCGAGAATACGCGGGCCCAGGAGGGCCAGAGCTTTCGGGGCTTTCGACAGAACGCGGAGCAGCTGACGGACCGGCTCATCGCGGCCATGTTCCCGCCCTACGCCGCCGCGGCCCTGTCCCGGGAAAGCGCGCTATTGGAGGCGGCGGAGCTGTTGAACGTGTGCCTTGCCCGCGTGCTCCCGGAGGGTCGGGACCCGGAGGCCGTGGCGGAAGCGCTGTTTTCCGCCCTGCCGGAGGTGCAGCGGCAGCTGCAGACGGACCTGAACGCCGCCTACGAGGGGGACCCCGCCGCCGGGAGCGTGGAGGAGATCATCCTCTGCTACCCCGCCTTCCCCGCCATCGCCGCGTATCGGCTGGCCCACGTGCTGTACTTGGAAAAGGTGCCGCTGCTGCCCCGGATGATGACCGAGTACGCCCATAGGACCACGGGCATCGACATCCACCCCGGGGCCACCATCGGCGACTCCTTCTTCATCGACCACGGCACCGGCGTGGTCATCGGCGAGACCACCACCATCGGGGAGCACGTGAAGCTGTATCAGCACGTGACCCTGGGGGCGAAGAGCTTCGAGCTGGGCCCCGACGGGAACCCGGTGAAGGGCATCAAGCGGCACCCGGACATCGGGGACCGGGTGGTCATCTACGCCGGGGCCACCATCCTGGGCGGCCGGACCCGCATCGGCAGCGACTGCGTCATCGGCGGCAGCGTGTGGCTCACCCGGTCCGTGGAGGCGGGCAAGATGGTCCTGGCCAGCGCCGCCGTCACCGAGGGCCAGCTGACGCGGGACATCATGGGCGACAGTCCCTTGGAAAGCGCACAGTTATAAGGAATCTATTGGAAGCTTTGCACCTTTTTCTTAGACAAGAAAAAGGTGCAAAAAAAGAACTTAAGAATACAAAAAAACGCACCTCGGCGACCCCGGGGTGCGTTTGTTCGTTTGTACTCAGCGCAAGTGTTTTAGTTATCGTTGGGGTCTAACAGCTTTTCCACCGCCGGGGAGACCGTCATGTAGTCGTTGATCTGCAGGTGGCAGTGGTCGCCCTGCATCATGTCCGCCACGGCCGCCCGGGTGAGGACGCCTACCGCCTCGTCGGGCTCGGCCTTGGCGTAGACGCACTGGCCGTCCCCCACGTAGACCGCCCACAGGCCGCTGCCGGAGAATTCCAGGGTCTGGCCGGGCAGGGCGCAGCGAATGACGTCCTCCGGCGTGCTGAGGTCCAGCCACTGGACGGACCAGGGGTCCGCCGTGCCCAGGGAGATGTCGATGAAGGCCATGGAGATCATGCGCTCCCGCCCCTGCGCTTCCATGAACTCCTTATCATAGGCGTCGTCGCTGTGATAGAATTTCATGCCCACCTGCTTGGCGGCGTAGTCCGCGCGGTCCTGCAGCAGCTTCTCGTCGAAGACGGGGTACGACCGCCCCTTGGACCCGGCGTTGACCTTGACGCTATTGCGAATGGCCTCCAGATCCGCCATCTCCTCCCGCAGGACGGCGGGATCGTGGATCTGGTTGCAGCAGTAGTCCCAACCCAGGGGGTAGCAGCCGAAGATGGTGATGGCGGGCTCAGCTCCCTCCTCCAGGGGCACCGCCACCTGCACGTAGTAGCACGGGTCCTTGTCCATGCGGATGTAGGCGTCCACGATGGCCTCATACCCGCCGTCCCAGCCGATCTGCTCCCCGTCGGTGTGGGAGCCGGCGTCCCAGACGGTGGCGTCCTTCGGCACGATCTCCCCCGTGGGGAAGCAGGTGCGGATGAGCTCCATGGCCGTAGAAAGGGCCTTGTCGGAGGTGTGGGCGGCCCCGTAGGCTTCGCTGTCCCAGCTCCAGTCGCGGACCTTCCCGTTGATGGTGTCGTTGCCGTATTTTTGCACCGACTGGCCCCAGTGGTTGCAGTCAAGATGCAGCACCGTGCCGGTCACGGCGTCCACGTACCCGTATATCTGTTCCATGGACTCGAAGGGCGTGTCGTCGAAGCCGATGCCGTAGTAGACCAGCTCCAGGCCGTTGCCGGTGTACATGTTGACGTGGATCTCACGGGCGGTGACGGCGTCGCCCCAGATGGTGACCGCCGTCTCGGCGGCGTGGAGAGCCGCCTCGCCGGGGGCTACGTAGGTGCCCTCCGGGATGGGTTCGGAGAGCTCCGCGGCTCCGTCCGCGGTCTTGCGGACGCCCTCGTCCACCCAGGTGAACTCATGCTTGCCGCCTTTCGCGTCCGTCACAGTGATCCTGTTTCCGTCCAGGGTGCCCCTGGCGTACCCGCCGAAGGACAGCAGGGTGCCTTCCGTTGCCGCAACCTTATCGGAGGTCACCACCGCCGTCACCGCCGCCGCGTTGGCCACCACCGGCTGACAGGCCGTGGTAAAGCAGGCGAACACCAGGGCGAGGACCAGCGCCGCGGCCGTCACGGAAGCGACGCGGGCGGACCTTCTGCGGCTGAAGACCCCGCGTATCCGGGTCTCCAGGGTGTCCTTGTCCCCATGGAGGGCCATGCCGAGGCCTATGAGCTCCTGGGTGGATTTCTTCGTATCAATGATCTTCATGATTCTACTCCTTTCATTTACATGTGTGTTCGTGGCCTACAGGCTCCCTTCCCCGCTGAGTTCCAGCAGGAGGGCCGCATAGGCCAGCTTTTCCTGCCGGCTCATGCCCCGGACCGCCCGCGCGTCGCAGGCGGATTCCATGTCCATGCGGAAGGGCTTCTCCATGAGCCAAAGGATAGGATGGAACCACCAGAGGCACCGCAGGACGCCGTACCAGAGCAGGATGAGGTCGTCCCCCCGTTTGAGGTGGGTGAGCTCGTGCAGGAGGGCGAAGCGCCGCGCCTGGTCCCGGTCCGCCCCCGCCAGGGTCGACGGCAGCAGGACCGTGGGCCTGAGCCCGATGGTCAGGGCGGGGCTGGTGATGTCCGCCATCTCCATAAGCCTGACGGGCCGCCGGATGTGCATCTTATGGCAGAGCCGCCTAAATTCCCTCTGGGTCTCGGGATCGGGTGCCCTGGCGCTGGTCCGGACGCGGGCGGCCAGCAGTCCCCCCATCCACGCCCGGCGGACCAGGAACGCCGCTGCGCCTACGGCCCAAAGGATCACCAGCCATTGGGAGACCCCGAGCCCCGCCGCAGGCGCCCGCTCCGCCTGAGCTTCCTCCGTGGGAGCCTTCGCGGCGTCCGGTGCGCCGGTGGGCATGGCCGTGGGGTTGGTGACCGTGGCCGGACGGATGGGCTGCGCGCTTGCCTCCGTCCGGACGGCGACGGCTTCGGTGGGCTGCGACGCCGGGAGTACAATGAGATGGATGGCGCTGTTCACGGTGAAGGGCACGGTCAACCGCAGAAGGAGCAGCAGCCAAAGCCCGAACCGCAGCGCCGGTCTCGTCTTGTTGTGGAAGACCCGGCGAAAGGCCAGGACCGCCCCGAAGATCACCAGGGCATAGACGCCGATCTCCAGAAGATGGGTCAGGATGACCCGTGCGGCTTCCGAGGTCGGGATCATACCTCGCCCTTTGCCAGCCGCTCAGCGAGCTCCATCAGATCCCGCTTCTCCTGTTCGGTGAGCTTCCCCTGCTCGGCCATGTTGACCATGAGACCGGACACGGAGCCGTAGAAGCTGCGGCGGGATACGATGCTGTCCGCCTCCCTCGACATGGCCTCCTCATAGGTGATGCCGGGGCTGTAGAGGTTGTTCTTGCCCACCTTCACCGCCTTCAGATACCCCTTGTCCAGGAGGATCCGGAGGAAGCTGTGGTAGGTCTTGTAATCCCAGGCGATGTCCGGGTTGTGCGCCTGCACGTACCGGATGATCGACTTGAGGTCGATGGGGTTTTCCTGCCATACTGCATGCAGGATGATCCATTCGTTGTCCTTGAGCCGTGTGTCCATGTTCTTCTCCTCGAGGTAGTCTTTTGTGTTCGATCGATCTTGTCTTAAGTATATAAGAATAGAACCGCTTGTCAACGGAAACGGCCGTATATTACAACTATTTTACAGTTTTGACGAATATGGGCCCGCGGTTGACACCGTTCCTCCCCTGTGCTATACTTTCCAACGAAGCGAATAGACAGTCTTTGGGGCAGGGTGAAACTCCCGACCGATGGTATAGTCCATGAACCTCAGTATGAGGCCGACCCGGTGCGATTCCGGGACCGACGGTACAGTCCGGATGGGAAAAGACGTTCGCGCTGTGATGAAATATCATGACGCTCCACGGATTCCTGAGGCTGACGAAGCTTCAGGAATTCTTTCTTTCGGAGGTCGTTCCATGGAAAATGTCAAGTTCATTTTAGTGTGTCTCGCCATCTTCGCGGGCCTGTTCCTGCTGGCCCTGTGGCTTGAAAAGCTGGTGATGAAGGAGCGCAAGAAGCTGTCCGACACCCACTACATCACCTACACCGCCGTCCTCTCCGCCGTGGCTGGGGTGCTGATGCTGTTTGAGATCCCCCTGTTCTTCGCCCCCAGCTTCTATAAGCTGGACCTAAGCGAGCTGCCGGTACTCATCTGCACCTTCTACCTGGGGCCCGTAGCAGGCGTAGTCTCTGAGCTTCTGAAGGTGGCCCTGAAGCTGATCCTGAAGGGCACCACCACCGCCTTCGTGGGGGACTTCGCCAACTTCGCCGTGGGCTGCTCCTTCGTGCTCCCCGCCAGCGTGTTCTACCACAGCCGCCCCAGCCGCCAGCGGGCCGTCCTGGGCCTTGTCGTGGGCACCCTGGTCATGACCGTCTTCGGCAGCGCCTTCAACGCCGTCTACCTGCTGCCCAAGTTCTCGGCCCTGTTCGGGATGCCCCTGGACGTGATCGTGGGCATGGGCACCAAGGTGAACGGCGCCATCCAGAGCGTGTCCACCCTGGTCCTCTTCGCCGTGGTCCCCTTCAACCTCCTAAAGGGCGTGGTGGTCTCCCTCCTCACCATGCTCCTCTACAAGCGCGTCTCTCCCCTGCTCCATCTCGGCGACGACAGGAAGAAGGAGCGGAAGGAAGCAAAGAAAGGAAAGTAAGTTTTCCGGCATACAAAAAGCAGGAAGCATGCGCTTCCTGCTTTTGTGTTGCATCGTGTTTTTATCTCTGTCCCTTGTCGTAGGGTATGCCCTCCGCCTTGGGGGCCCGGGATTTCTTGGACGTGAACGCGAGGACCACCAGCGAGATGATGTAGGGCAGCATGTTGTAGACGTTCCCGGGGATGTTCAGGGACGCCAGGAAGTCGAACCCGCCGTACACGTTCGACAGAGCCCTAAAGAGGCCGAACAGCAGCGCCGACACCGCGATCCTGAGCGGCTTCCACTGGCCGAAGATCATGACCGCCAGGGCAAGGAAGCCGAAGCCCGCCACGCCGTTTTCGAACTTCCACAGGGACACGCCCGCTAGGATGTAGCAGAGGCCGCCCACGCCGCCCAGCATGCCCGAGAGGAGCACGCCGGACCAGCGCATCCTGTAGACGTTGATGCCCACGGAGTCCGCCGCCTGGGGATGCTCGCCGCAGGCCATGAGTCTGAGCCCGAACTTGGTCTTGTGGAGCAGGATGTACACCACGACGACGGCGACGATCACCAGGAGCATGAACCAGTTGAACTCGAACCCGCCGATATTCACCATGAACCGCTCCCGGGCGGCCACGTAGCTGATCTCGGAGGAATGGTTGTCGGGATTCATGGCGGTGTTCATGGCCTTCACGAACACCGTGGCGCCCGCGGTGCCGAGGAGGTTCATGGCCGTGCCCACCAGGGTCTGGTCCGCCTTGAAGTTGATGCACGCGACGCCCAGCAAACAGGAGTAGATCATGCCGAAGACGATGGCGGCGAGGATGGCCACGATGACCAGCAGCGCCGGCGGCAGGGCCGTGACCAGGTTGCTCATGACCAGGGCGCCGCCCAGGGCGCCAATGACCATGATGCCCTCAAGGCCCAGGTTGATGACGCCGGAGTGCTCGGAGATGCAGCCGCCCAGGGCCACCAACGTCAACACGGAGGAGAAGATGAGCGTGTATTGAATGAGCAGCAGCATTACCGATCGCCTCCTTTCGCGGCGGCGGGGATCGCTTTCTTAGCCGCCTTTTCCCCTTGCCTCGCAAGGAACCTGCGAATGGTCAGCTTGATGAAGAGCACGAACCCGCAGAGGTAGATGATCACCGCGGAGATGAGATCGGAGAGCTGGGCGCAGTACATGTTGGTGTTCACGAAGGCGCCGCCGTCGGTGATGTGCTGGATGAAGTAGGAGGAGAAGATGGCGCCGATGGGATTGAGCCCGCCCAGGAAGGCCGCGGCGATGCCGTTGAAGCCCATGCCCGGCACGGAGGACTGGGTGCACTCCCAGCGCATGTAGCCCGTCTGATAGAGGAACGACGCGCCGAGGCCCGCAAGGCCGCCGGAGATGACCAACGTCAGGATGATGTTCCGCTTCTCGGCCATGCCGCAGTACTTGGCGGCGTTCTTGTTGTAGCCGGTAGCCCTCAGCTCATAACCAAACTTGGTCCTATTCAGCACCACACCCACGGCGATGGCGATGAGGATGGTCAGCGGGATGGCGATGGTCACGTACTCGTTCTTGCCGAAGAGCTTGTCAAGGCCCATCTTGGGCAGGAACGCGGAGGCGTTCACCTTGTTGATGTACATGGTGTAGGGGCTGGTGGACTCCTTCACCTTGGACAGGATCGTGTTGGTGGTGTAGAGGGAGATCCAGTTGAGCATGATGCCCGAGATGACCTCGTTCACGTTGCAGTAGGACTTAAGGAAGCCCACGATGCATCCGAGGAGCGCGCCGGCGCAGATGGCCATGAGCATGCAGGCGTACCAGGGGAGCTTCAGGCCCAGAGCGCCGTAGAGACAGGCACAGGCGCCCGCCACGTACTGACCGGCGGTGCCGATGTTGAAAAGGCCCACCTTGTAGGAGAACAGGATGCTCAGCGAGCACAGCACCAGGGGCATGGTCTTCGCCAGGGTGTTGGCGAACTTCTTCCACTGGGTGGCGGGCTTACTATAGGTCATATAGTTCTTGAGCACATTGACGATGGACTCGCCCGCGCCCTCGGGATTGATGCACAGCAGCACGATGTAGCCGATGAGCACGCCCAGCAGGATGCAGATGAGGGAGGCGATCAGCGCCTGTACCCCTTCCTTTTCTAAGAGTCTGCCCTTCTTCGTGCTTTCACCTCATCTCTCTTGGCGCCGGCCATGTAGAGGCCCAGCTCCTCCTGTGTGGTCTTCTTGGGATCCAGTTCGCCCACGATCTCACCCTCGTACATAACGAGGATGCGGTCGGGCACGTCCATGACTTCATCGAGCTCCAACGACACCAGCAGCACCGCCTTGCCCGCATCGCGCTGGGCCACCAGCTGCTTGTGGATGTATTCGATGGCGCCCACGTCGAGGCCGCGGGTGGGCTGCACCGCCACCAGGAGCTCCGGATCCTTGTCGATCTCACGGCCCACGATGGCCTTCTGCTGGTTGCCGCCGGACATGCTCCGGGCGGTGGTGATGGGGCCCTGACCGGACCGGACGTCGTACTGGTCGATGAGCTTTTCGGCGTACTTGCGGATGTTGCCCCGCTTCAAAAAGCCCGCCTTGCTGGTGAATTCGGGATCGAAATACCGCTCCAGGATGAAGTTGTATTCGAGGGAGTAATCGAGGACCAGGCCGTGCTTGTGCCGATCCTCGGGAATGTGGCTCATGCCCAGGATGTTCCGCTCCCGGATGGGGGCCTTGCTGATGTCCTTGCCGTTGAGGATGATCTTGCCGGACACCAGGGGTTCGAGGCCCGTCAGGCCGTAGACGAACTCGGTCTGGCCGTTGCCGTCGATGCCCGCGATGCACACGATCTCGCCCCGGCGGACCTTCAGCGACACGTTCTTCACGGCGTTGTTGCTGTGGGCCTTGGAAGCGACGGTCATGTTCTCCACAGAGAGGACCACCTCGCCGGGCTCTTTGGGCTCCTTGGCCACATGGAAGTTCACGTTGCGGCCCACCATCATAGCGGACAGCTCCTCGGCGGTGGTGTTCTTCGTCTCCACGGTGCCGATGTACTTGCCCTTGCGAAGCACGGAGCAGCGGTCGGCCACGGCCATGATCTCGTTGAGCTTGTGGGAGATGAACAGGATGCTCTTGCCTTCCTTCGACAGGTTCTTCATGATGGCCATGAGCTCGTCGATCTCCTGGGGGGTGAGCACGGCGGTGGGCTCGTCGAAGATGAGGATCTCGTTGTCCCGGTAGAGCATCTTCAGGATCTCGGTGCGCTGCTGCATGCCCACGGTGATGTCCTCGATGTAGGCGTCCGGGTCCACCTGCAGGCCGTACTTTTCGGACAGGGCCAGGATCTTCTTGCGGGCCTCATCCTTCTGGAGGAATCCGGCTTTGGTGGGCTCCACGCCCATGATGATGTTGTCGAGGACCGTGAAGCACTCCACCAGCTTGAAGTGCTGATGGACCATGCCGATGCCCAGATCGTTGGCGTCGTTGGGGTCCTTGATCTGGACCTCCTTCCCGTCCTTCTTGATGATCCCCTCCTCCGGCTGATAGAGGCCGAACAGCACGCTCATGAGCGTGCTCTTGCCGGCGCCGTTCTCACCGAGGAGCGCGTGGATCTCGCCCTTCCTCAGCTGAAGGGTGATGTCGTCATTGGCGATGATACCCGGGAACCGCTTGGTGATGTGCAGCATCTCTATGGCATAGGGTGCCTGCGCCGCGGCGGACTTGACTTCTTCCAAGGTGAACGCCCTCCTTCTTTTCGATATCCATGGCATACCCTGCCACTCTGATGTTTAGTATACTATACGAGCGGGCATAAAGCAAAGGCTAATTTGCGATTTGTGACAAAAATATGAAGAAAAGA
>CADCNE010000052.1:17058-27818 GCA_902802805.1 uncultured Eubacteriales bacterium | reverse complement strand
TCCATGGACATGGCGCCGATATCCCGGGAGATGAAGGTGATATCGTAGCCGCTCTTTTCCGCCTCCTGCTTCACGCTCTCCAATATCCGGGAGAAGAACTCATGGGCGAGGCCGCTGGCGGTCTGATCCACGAACAGGACCCCGATGTTGTGGGACCGACCCATCTTCAGGGCCCGGGCGGTGGCGTTGGGGAGATACCCCATTTCCCTGGCGACCTCACGGATGTGGGCCGCCGTCTCCGCGTTGATGTCGCTTTGGCCGTTGAGAGCTTTGCTGACGGTGGCTCGGGACACATTGCATCGCTGGGCGATATCCGTGATCGTGACCATGCCGCACCCTTCCTCCCGCCCCACGTTGGGGTTTTGAAAACGATTTAGCTCGAAAAACCGTAATTCGGTCCCGAAAGGGAGAAAATCGGGCGTAATCGATTTCGATACTTTTATTATAAAGGGCCCTTTTGCTCCCGTCAACCCCCTAAATCAATCTTTTTCCAAAAATATTTTCGGTATATTTTGGATTTGCCCTTTACAAACGGGAATCGAACATTTATAATATACACGTATACTTAATCGATTACGAAACATTTGTATCACCATAGAAAAGAGGTGCCATATGCAATACGGTCATTTCGACGATCATGCACGGGAATACGTCATCACCCGTCCCGACACGCCCCTGCCCTGGATCAATTACCTGGGCAACGAGGGCTTCTTCTCCCTCATCTCCAACACCTGCGGCGGCTACAGCTTCTACCGAGACGCCAAGCTGCGGCGCATCACCCGCTTCCGCTATAACAACGCGCCTCACGACGAGGGCGGACGGCTCTTCTACATCTGTGATGGCGATGTCGTGTGGAGCCCCGCCTTCCTGCCTGCCAAGACCCCCCTGGACAGCTACCGCTGCCGCCACGGCCTTGGGTACTCCGTCTTTGAAGGGACGAAGCAGGGCGTGAGCGCTCAGCTGACGGTCATGGTGCCCATGGGCGCAGCCTGCGAGCTCCAGAAGCTGACCCTTACCAATACGAATACGGAAGCAAAGACTCTGACGGTCTACGGCGCCGTGGAGTTCTGCCTCTGGAACGCCGTGGACGACTCCACCAACTTCCAGCGGAACTGGAACATCGGCGAGGTGGAGATCGAGGGCAGCACCATCTACCACAAGACCGAGTACCGGGAGCGCCGGGACCACTACGCCTTCTACTCCGTCAACGCGCTCATCGCGGGCTACGACACGGACCGGGACACCTTCCTGGGCCGGTTCCGGGGCTGGGACAAGCCTCAGACCGTTGAGGCACGGACTTCCTATAACAGTAAGGCGTCCGGCTGGGCCCCCATGGCCGCCCTGCAGCTCGAGGTGAAACTGGCCCCCGGCGAAAGCAAGAGCTTCCTGTTCCGTCTGGGCTATGTGGAGATCCCCGAGGCTGAAAAATTCGAGGCCCCCGGCGTCATCAACAAGACCCGGGCCCACGCTCTGCTCAACGCCTATGAGACCGTGGAGCAGTTCGACGCCACCCTCGCTGATCTCAAAGCCTACTGGGCGGGGCTGCTCGGCCGGTTCACCGTGAAGAGCAGCGAAGAGAAGCTGGACCGCATGGTGAACATCTGGAACCAATACCAGTGCATGGTCACCTTCAACATGAGCCGCAGCGCTTCCTATTACGAGAGCGGCATGGGCCGGGGCATGGGCTTTAGGGACAGCTGCCAGGACCTGCTGGGCTTCGTGCACCTGATCCCCGAGCGGGCCCGGGAGCGGATCATCGACATCGCCTCCATCCAGTTCCCCGACGGCAGCACCTATCACCAGTACCAGCCCCTGGACAAGCGGGGCAACGCGGACGTGGGCTCCGGTTTCAACGACGATCCCCTGTGGCTCATCGCCTGCACCTGCGCCTACATCCGGGAAACCGGGGACTTCACCATCCTGGACGAGCCCACCCCCTTCAACAACGAGAAGGGCAGCGAAGCGCCGCTCCTCGAGCACCTTCGCCGCAGCGTCACCTACACCATGACCCACCGGGGCCCCCACGGCCTGCCCCTCATCGGCCGGGCCGACTGGAACGACTGTCTGAATCTGAACTGCTTCAGCCACACCCCCGGCGAGAGCTTCCAGACCTGCTCCAACTTCGAGAGCGGCAAGGCGGAGAGCGTGTTCATCGCGGGCATGTTCGTGAAGTACGGCAAGGAGTACGCGGAGCTCATCGGGCGTCTGGGCCTCGGGGACGAAGCGAAACAGGTCCTTGCCGCCGTGGACGAGATCGAGACCGCCGCCAGGACCGCCGGCTGGGACGGCGAATGGTTCCGCCGGGCCTACGACGCCTTCGAGCGGCCCATCGGAAGCAAAGAGAACGACGAAGGCCAGATCTTCATCGAGCCCCAGGGCTTCTGTGTCCTGGCGGGCATCGGCGGGAAGGAATACGGTGTGAAGGCTCTCCGTTCTGCCGAGAAGTACTTGGGCAATGCGTACGGCCTCGAAGTCCTGCACCCCTGCTACACCACGTACCGGGATTACCTCGGCGAGATCTCCTCCTATCCCCCGGGCTACAAGGAGAACGGGTCCGTGTTCTGCCACAACAACCCCTGGGTCACGCTGGCCTACTGCACGGTGGACGACGGCAACGGAGCGTTTGACCTCTACACCCGTAATGCTCCGGCATATATCGAGGATAAGAGCGACGTTCATCGCACCGAGCCTTACTGCTATAGCCAGACCATCGCCGGCCGGGACGCCCAGAACTACGGCGAGGCCAAGAACTCCTGGCTCACCGGCACCGCCGCCTGGTCCTTCCTGGCCGTCAGTCAGGGCATTTTGGGCATTCGGCCCGACTACGACGGCCTGCGCATCCATCCCTGTCTGCCCGACAAACTGGACGGTTTCACCGCCTGCCGCACATTCCGGGGCGTGCGCTACGACATCACCGTCCGTCGGGGAGAAGCTAAAGGCCTGATGGTGGACGGAAAGCCCATAGCCGGGGACCTCATCCCCCTCAGCGACGGCCCCGTCTGCACCGTTACCCTCACCATCTGATACATTTCCTCCTGTATGATACGGCAAAACCGGCTGGGTACGAGCTCCAGCCGGTTTTGCTTTGATGAACTATTCTTATCTCGAGGTGTGCTTCGCCAGGGTATCCATAAGCCACAGGCCGGTCTTTGTATAGTCCTCCTGCGTGAAACCCTTATACTTGGGCACGGTGGACCGGATGACGGAGCATGCCTCAGCCACCTTGGAGAAGGACCACATACAGTAGGAGATGCCCTCCCGCTCCAAGAGGTCGATCCACAGATCCGCGCTATCCAGGTCCCGAGGCACGTCGCCGCTGGCCGCCGTAACGCCGTACTCGGTGACGAAGATGGGCAGGCCCTTTTGGCTCACCTCCTCCACCATGTCCCGCACGTCCTGACCGTGGGTGGCGGCGTAGAAATGGAGGGTGTAGAGGATGTTGTCAAAGCCCAGCGGGTCCGCCGCCACGGTTCTCAGGTCCTTGGACCAGTCGGGGTTGCCCACGATGATCACGGACCGCGGGTCCTTTTCCCGGATGATGGGGATGATCTCCTGGGCGTACCCCTTCACCGTGGCCCAGTCCACGCCGTTGGGCTCGTTGCAGATCTCATAAAAAATTCCTTTGCTTCCTCTTTATAGATGTTGGGGTCGCCGTCACTGAGGATATGCCAGTCGATGATCACGTACATATCCTCATTTTTAGCCAGCTCCACGCCCTTCTGTACATCCGCGTCGTAGCGGGCCCTGTCCCCCTTGGTACAGTAGCCGATGATCCCCACGCCGTGGGTATACACGGCCAGCCGGAACAGGTTCACCCCCGCGTCCCGGGACAGCTCCTCGAACAGCTGTTCGTTGAGGAAACTCTCGGTGACGATCAGCTCCTGGGAGCTGACGCCCCGCAGCATGACTGGCGTCCCCTGCTCGTCGCAAAGCTTCCCGTCCACCACCTGCAGCTTCCCGGCATTGGAGGGCCGGGCCCGGCCGTCGTCATAGACGTGAGCCTCTTCCCCATCCGCGAATGCTGACCCTGCTCCCATGACCGTGCTGATCAACAGCACCGCGATCAGCAGCCAAGCGAAACCCTTCCTCATACGCTTACTCCCATTCCGGGACCGTTCGCCCCTCGTTTTATATATGATACTATCTTCCGTCCCCGCTTGCAAGCCGCTTTTTCCATACAAAAATGGCGCCCGAAGGCGCCATTTCTTCGTCAAATCGCCGTTATGCCTTGGGAATGTAGTAGAAATCGTGGATCTTCCGGGTCTGCCCCAGGCCCTTGTCGCTGACCAGTTTGCCGTTGAAATACATACCAGCCGTGCCGCCGCCGTCCAGGTTGTAGGCCCGGACGCAGCCCAGTTCGTGCATGAGCCGGGACAGGCTCTCCATGTCGAGGCAGGTCCCGTCCTTGCGCTCCTTGTAGGGCTGCACGTAGACGAAGCAGTAATGGCCCAGCTCAAAGTAGCCCACAGCGTTTCGGATGTTGGCCCGGCTCACGTTGTTGGGGTCGTTGAAGCTGGTCTTGGGCTGACCGTTCCCGTCCAGCAACTCCGGCCCGAAGCCCAGGATCTGCCACACGGTGGGATCGTTCAATATCTCTTCCGCAGGCGCCTCGTCGGCCAAATAGGTCTCCATACGCCCGTCCAGGTAGATCACGCCCACATCCCGCTTATCGTCGTGCTCGCTCTGCAGCAGCTCCCCGTTGCGGATGACCAGACCTTTCGAAGATGGCGTCGCTCTTCTTGGCGCAGTCCACCAGCATGGCGTTGTCCCACAGCTGCGTCCAGGATTTGGCCGCGCCGCTTCGAAAGTCCTCCATGTTTTGGAAATACACGTCGGCCATGTAATAGACAAAGGTGTGGTTGGTGATGGTCTTGGAATCGTCCACCACCCGTTCGATGAAGATGGCAAGTCGGTCCGTCTGATAGCTGTTTTCGGTGAGCACCGGAGCGCCGGTGACGAACTTGTCGGCGAACTTCCCGTCCAACACCCCCAGCTTCGGTGCAGGGGTATCCGTGGGCTCAGGGGTCGGTGCCGCGGTGGGCTCCGGCGTGGGAGCCATGGTGGCGGCAGGGGCGACCGTCGCCTCGCTGGTGGCGAGGTCGATGATCACCTGCTGTTGGGGTTGGGGCGTGGCCGTGGGCACGGCAGTGGAGACCACGGCCTCCTGGATCACCACAGGAGCAGCCGTGGGGGTCGCGACGGCTGCGTCTCCCTTGCCGCAGGCGACCAGGAATATGGTGCACAACAGGACGATCATCAGCGTTCGTATCTTCAACGAAGGAATCCACCTTTCGTCAATATCTTGTGCCTATTGTACAGGAATTCTGCAACAAAATAGCATACAAGATATGAACAAGGCGTAAACAGTAATCCACTGCCTATTCCAGATCATCCATGACCGCATGCAGCGAAAGGGTATTCACCCTTCCGGTGCAGGCAAAGGTCTTACCGGCAGCTTCGATGGTCATGCCCGTCACCTCTCCTCCGTTTGGCAATGAGCAGAGGTAGAACTCCCGGGCGTAATCGTAGTTGGGACCCTCCTCCACGATCTGCTGGACCTTTTCGAGAGGCAGCACGGGGCCGAAGGTGCGGGGCTCGTCGCCCGCGATGGTCACAGTCCCTTCCGTCATGGGCAGAGCTCTGCCGTCGTAAGCGTTGGAGACGCCGAACAGAACCGTGATGTGGCACTCCTCGTCCACCAGCACGTTGACGCTCTCGGGTTCGTAACCCCGGGTCATCCAACGGATGCGGCCATCCTCATAGAGGAATAGCTCCGGCCCCGTGGCCCCCTCAAAGGTATACTGGGCCAGCACCAGGGCCCGCAGACCGTTGGTGTCCTCGTTCTCGCTGAAGGGGTCCACCGCGCAGAGCCACAGCTCCCGGGGCGTGCTCACACCGTTGGCCGCCAGAGCCCGCAGAATCAGCGCCCCATAGTCCGGCTCTCCCGTCAGGCAGGTCCGTCCCGTCAGGTCCAGGACCTTGGTCTCCGTGGTCTCCATGGGCTTGGGGGTGGAATCCGGGTCCATGGTGGGGATCGGGTCTGGAATGTTCGGTGTCGTCGTAGGTTCAGGGGGTATGTTCGGTTCAAAAGTAGGGATCGGGCTGAACGTGAACCGGTCGCCCAGGACCACCGTCGACTTGGGCAGATCCGTCTTCATGTTTATGTCCACATTTCCTTCTGCCGTATCAAAGCGTAAAATGGGGTTCTCTATGACGCTGTCCCAGTCGTGGGCGGGGACGGTCATCAGGAAATATTCCCGGGCCAGATTGAGATGGGCGCTCCCTTCCAGCCGTTCCTGGACCTGGGTGAGGGAGGTTGCCATGGAGAACTCGATATCCGTCTTCTCCTTGGGGTTCGTACCCACCAGAGCGCCACGGGTCACATGGGCGTAGGCGGGGGCCATGCCATAGAGGAAGTGGCCTTGATAGGTTCCAGTATAGTTATCCTTCTCGGGATTCACGGCGTGGTTGGGGCCGGGGCTGCTGCCCTCCGTAGCCCACAGGACCTCGAAATCCTCCGACAGGCAGTAGAGCTCGGGACCGTCGGCGGGGCCGAAGCTGTGCTGAGCGAGGACGTAGTAGCCGCTCAAATACCCGTCCGCCCGGTCCCCGGTGTCCGCCGCTACATAGCGGTTTTTGATGGCGCAGAGCCACAGCTCGTCGGGCTCGTTCTTACCCTGCTCCATGAGAAAACTCAGGATGCTCTGGCAGAGGGCCTGGAACTTTTCCTCATTGGCAAACTCAAAGCCGGAGCTAAGGGTAAAAACCTTCGTCTTCCAGGGGGCTGCCGTGGCCCTGGTCTCCCCCGGGGCGGCGGCTTGGATGGGGTTGCTCTTCCCGCCGCTCAGCACGCCTACGAGGACGATCACCAGCACAGCGGCGGCCGCCACCACGCTGACGGCGCCGGTGAAGATGCCGGTAGCGGTGGGGCGCTTTTTGACCTTTACGCCCTCGTTTTCCATAGCTTGCTTCAGTTTCCGCTCGAAGGACGAGGGCATTTCAGGGAACAGGTCGTTTTGGAGCCTGTTGTCAAACTCGTTTTTCTTCATTTGGCTGCCTCCTTTTCCTGCAGCATGGCCCGAAGGCTGGCGCGGCCCCGGGAGAGACGGCTCCGCACCGTCCCCTCGCTGACCTCGGTGAGCTTGGCGATCTCGCGGGTGTCGTAGCCTTCGTAATAGTAGAGGGTGATGGTGAGGCGCTCCTCGGGACTCAACTGATCAAAGGCCCGGTTCAGGTCCACATCCGGCACGGCCATCTCGTAGCTCAACTCCTGCTCCGTCACGTCCAGGGTGGGGCGGCGGTGCTTGAGCATGTCGAAGCACTCGTTCTTTAAGATGGAGATGAGCCAGGTCTTGAAATAGCCGCGCTGCTTCAGGGAGCCCAGATTTCGGTACGCCTTCAGCACCGCGTTTTGGGCGGCGTCCTCACAATCGGTCCGGTTGCGCAAAATGGCAAAGGCGACGCGAAACAGGGTGGGGCCCAGCTTCTCGATCTCTCGGGAGAACCAGGCGTCGTGTTCCTGGCTGCTCATGACGCGCTCCTTTCTGCTTTCGATGATCATCTACTGATTAGACGACGGGAGGCGCAGATATGTTGCATGGATTCAGATGTGATTTTTCGCATAGGCAAGCAGGGCGGCCCGGTCGTTCTCCAAAGTGCCGTCGGCCACCTGTTCCAGGATGTCGTTCAATAGCTGGCCCATCAGGGGACCGGGGGCCATGCCCAGGGAAAGGAGATCGCCCCCGGAGACGGCCAAGTCTTTCAGGGAAAGGCAGGGCTTCTCGGCCAATACCGCGGCCAAAAGGGCCTCCCATTTGTCCACGTTGGCGATGGCCGGATCCCGGCCAAAGGGAGAGTGAGCGAGGGCGTCGCAGCGCTCCACGATCAGCAGGTCCCGCACCCGGTCCACGTCCTCATGAAGGAGGAAACGGCGCATGTTCTTCTCCGTCTCCGGCAGCCAGGTGTCGTGCTTCTCCACGAGATACAGCACCCTGTCCAAAGTATCGCTATCACATTTTAACCGGCGCAGGGCCTGCTCGGCGAGCTCCCGGCTCTTTTTGGGGTGGCCGTAGAAGTGGCCCCGGCCCGTTTCGTCCCTGGTGAAGCAGGCCGGTTTTCCGCAGTCGTGAAAAAGCAGGGCCAGGCGGAATACCGGTTCCGCGGGGCTGGCCTCAAAGGCGCGGAGGGTGTGCTCCCACACGTCGCTGTCGTGGTAAGGGCTGTGCTGCTCAAAGCCCTCCATAGAAGCCAACTCCGGCAAGATGGTGAAGAACACGGGCGCAAACTCACGCAAAATGCGAACGGCGGCAGGGCCGACGAGGATGCCCTTCAGCTCGGTGAAGATGCGCTCGGCGCTGATGTTTTTGAGCAGGTCCCGCTCCTCGATCATGGCACGAGCGGTCTCCGGCTCCACGGTAAAGTCCAGCCGGGCCGCGAACCGAAGGCCCCGGAGGATGCGCAGACCGTCCTCCTGGAAGCGCTCTCTGGGGTCGCCCACAGTGCGGATTATATGGGCTTGCAGGTCCTGCCGCCCGCCAAAGAGGTCGATGGGCTGCTCCTGTTCATCGAGGGCCATGGCGTTGATGGTGAAATCCCGGCGGGAAAGGTCCCCTTCGAGATCGTTCAAAAAGGTCACCGTCTGGGGGTGCCGGTTGTCGAGATAGGCCCCGTCCGCCCGGAAGGTGGTGATCTCCACGGGCCTGTGGTCCACGATCACGGCGATGGTGCCGTGCCTTTTGCCTGTATCGATCCAAGGGAAGTCAGAGAAGACCTCCTCGATCTCCTCAGGGCGGGCGGAGGTGCAGATGTCCCAGTCGTGGGGCGTCTCGCCCCGCAGGATGTCCCGCACACAGCCGCCCACGGCAAAGGCCAGGTGGCCCGCCTGCCGCAGCCGGAGAAGGATGAAGTTGACGTATTCGGGTATCATGGTCCTATTATGGGCGGGGTCGCCCATTTTTGTCAAGGGTGACTGGATTTCAGGCGCTTTCTATAGTATACTGTACCCATGCATGAACGAATGAAGCCCATTTTAAGCCAGGCGGCCCTATTCCGTTGTCCCCTGTGCCACGGACCTTTGAGCGCCGGGGACACCTCCCTGCGCTGCGAAAAGGGCCACGACTTCGCCCTGTCGAAGAAGGGCTACGCCGACTTCTGCCCCGGGGCCAGGGCGGGGGCCTACGACGACGCCCTCTTTGACAGCCGGAGCCGGTTCATCGCGGGTGGGTTCTATGGGGAGCTGATCGAAGCGTTGGACGCTCTGCTGAATAAGTATGCCCCCGATGGCCCCATCCTGGACGCGGGCTGCGGCGAGGGAAGCTTTTTGAAGGCCATCTGTCCCGACCCCACGACGCGGCCCTGCGTTGGACTTGACCTGTCCCGGCCCGGCATACAGCGGGCGGCCCGGGGTGGCGGTGGTTGGCTCTGGGCTGTGGGAGACCTGAGTCGCCTGCCCCTGAAGGACGGCAGCATGGCCGCCATTTTGAACATCCTCTCCCCCGCCAACTACCCTGAGTTCGGCCGGGTGCTCCGTCCCGGCGGCGCGGTGCTGAAGGTTGTACCCGGGGAACGGTATCTGCAGGAGGTCCGGGCCCTCGTAAAGGATCGCCTGCGTTCCGAAAGCTACAGCAATGAACGGGTGGTCAGACTCTTTGAAGAGCGGTTCGACCTGTCAGACAGCCGGGAGATCTGCAGCACATACCGCCTCACCTCTGAACAGGCGGTGGACCTGATCGCCATGACTCCTCTGACACAGGGCATAGAAAAAGAGCAGCTAAACTTGACTGCCCTCGATTCCGTCACGATACATCTGTACATTCTGGCGGGCCGTCCTCGGTGTTTGAAAAAGTGAAGAAAGACCGTTCCCTGCTGTACAAACTGATCGCCGCAGGGTGCGCCGCGGCAGTGCTCGCTATTATCTATTTCACTTTTAAAACTTATCCTGTGGATTATATTGACGGCGATCTTGTAGTAGCTGTTGCTTTCCCCCAGCCACTTATTCAGCATCTGGCCATTGGTATAGAAGGTCGCCGGGGTCATGTGAGCGTGGTGCTCCCCGTCCTGGAAGATCATCTTGCAGCTCTCGCCGGTGGCGCAGTTGGTGACGGTATAGGTCTCCCCCGCCACCAGTTCTGTTTTCACCTCGGACCAGTCCCACAGCTCCCCCGTTGCCTGAAAGGGGGTGGTCTGAGCCGTGAAGCTCAGGGCGATGGACGCCGAAAAGGGGGCCCGTTCCGCCATGCCGGAAAAGAGTTCGTCCTGCTCCTGGGGGGTCAGCTGGCCGTCCTGCCGTTTTCCCGCCGCCCGCTCGTAGGCGAGGACCGCCCGCCGGGTCACCGCCTGATAGCTGCCCGTGGGCTTATAGTTGTAGTAGCCCAAGTCCATGAGCCGTTGCTGGATGCGCACCACCAGCTGGCCCTTGCTGCCCAGGGTCACCGTCTCTCTTTCCTTTTCCTCCGCCAGGACTGACGCGCCCACGCACAGGCACAGCAGGGCCAGCAGGAGCAGAAGCATTCGTTTCATGGGTGCAGTATACCATGTTTCTTGTGTTCGGGGAAAGGGTGTGCTATACTGAATTTACAAAAGATACGAAAAGGAGACAGTTGTATGCGGTGCAGCTGCAAGGTGTGCGGCACCTATATGGTCCAGCGGGAGCAAGGCGTGGAGAGTGGCTGCGTCTGCCCGGAGTGCCTTTATACCTGCTCCGCCTGCGTGACCCCCGAGGGCGGTAGCCCTCTGAACCCGGACCAACTTCGCTCCCTCCT
>CADCNE010000052.1:0-17043 GCA_902802805.1 uncultured Eubacteriales bacterium | reverse complement strand
ATCGGGAGAACGAGGGATATTCTGACCCCTTCCACGGTCCCATGAGGCCAGAGGAGTATGAGGATTGACTTAGATACAAAACAGGGAGCCGACCGGCTCCCTGTTCTTTTATTTTCCAACGCAAAACCGTGAAAAGATGCGGTCCAGCACGTCCGCGTCCACGTCCCGGCCGGTGATGGCGCCCAGGTGGTGGAGAGCGTCCCGGACGTCCGTGGCGATGAGGGTGAGCTCCCGGGCGGTCTGGGCGTGGGCAAGAGCTGAGCATGCGTTCTCCAGGGCCTTGATGTGACGCTCGTTTGTGATGGCCGCCCCCTCTCGGGCCCCGGACAGGGCGACGATGCGGCGCTTCAGCTCGTCAAGCCCCTCGCCCGTTTTGGCGCTTATGGTCAGCTCCCCAAAGGTATCCGAGCCCTGCAGCAGGTCCCCCTTGCTGCGGAGGATCAGGCGGGTCTTGCCCTCTGTGATGGATAAAAGCCGTTCATCCTCCGCCGTAAGGGCCTGGGTGCCGTCGAGGAGCAGTACCACTACGTCTGCCCGGTCGAGGGCGGCTTTGGCCCGGTCGATGCCGATCTTCTCCACCAGATCGCCGCTCTCCCGGATGCCCGCGGTGTCCACCAGGCGCACGGGCACGCCGAAGAAGCTGGTCTCCTCGTCCAGGGTGTCCCTCGTGGTGCCGGGGAGATCCGTGACGATGGCCCGGTCCGTGCCGATGAGGGCGTTCAACAGAGAGCTTTTACCTACGTTGGGCCGGCCCACCAGAGCCACATAGGCCCCCTCCCTCAGGACCCGGCCATGGCGGCCCTCCGCAATGAGGGCTTCGATCTCCTGTTGGGCCAGGGTGAGGCTGTCGGGCAGAGCCAAACTCACGTCCTCCTCCACCTCGTCGGGGTAGTCCACCGCCGCGTCGATGGCGGAAAGGCTGTCGAGGAGCAGGTCTTCGATGCCGGTGATGCGCTCCGAAAGCTTGCCGTGGAGCTGATCGAGGGCCGCCCGAAGGCTCTCCTCCGCCCGGGCGGAAACCACGTCCATGACCGCTTCGGCCTCACTAAGGTCCATCTTACCGTTCAGAAATGCACGCTTGGTGAACTCGCCGGGCTCCGCGGGCCGTGCGCCGGTTTTGCTCAATCGCTCCAAAACACGGGCCACCGTGCGGCTGCCGCCGTGACAGGAAAGCTCCAGCATGTCTTCGCCAGTGTAGGTGCCCTTCCCCGGCAGGAAGCAGGCCATGCCGTCATCCAGCACCCGCTCTCCGTCCACCATGCGGGCGAAGCGAAGCATCCGGGGCGTTTTGGTCACATCCCGATCCAGCATCTTTTTTGCTATATCGGCGCACGACGGCCCTGACACCCGGATGAGGGCGATGGCCCCGCCGATGGCGGTGGAGGGAGCGTAGATGGTGTCAGTGGTCATAGTAACCTCTTTTTAAGGGAATAATTGAAAGCTTACACCTTTTCTTGTAAGAAAAGGTGTCCAAAAGAACTTTAAGAAGGGAGCATGATCCTCATTTTGAAGATACTTCCCTTCTTAAGTTTCTCTTTTTGGGGCGCCTTTTTCCTCTTTGTCCAAAGAGAAAAAGGCGCAAAATCATACTTACTCTTCCGGCGTGATGATGACCCGGCGATTGGGCTCTTCCCCTTCGCTGTGGGTGGTGACGCCCCGGAAGCTCTGGAGCGCGGAGTGGATGACCCGGCGCTCGTAGGGGTTCATGGGCTCCATGGCGAAGGAACGGCCGGACTTGGCCACCTTCAGGGCGTTGCGACGGGCGAGACGACGGAGGGTGTCCTCCCGGCGGGCCCGGTAGCCCTCGGTGTCGATGGAGATGCGGCGGTAGCCGTTCTCCTTACGGTCCTTGTTCTCATAGAGAGACACGATGTACTGCAGCGCGTCCAGGGTCTCGCCCCGGCGGCCGATCAGAAGCCCATCGGTGTCGGAGTCGATCTTGAGCTTGATCCCCTCCTCATTCTCGAAGGCGGACACGGTGCCGTTCACGCCCATCTTCCGGAGCAGCTCCTGCAGAAACCTGGCGGAATCCAGCTCCTGAGCCAGCTCCTTCGAATAGGGCACCTCCTCCACAGGGGCGGCCTCCGCTTCCTTCTCCTCCCGGGGCTCCCTACGACGGTCGGACCGCTTGTCGCCCTTGCCGCCTCGACGATCATCCTTGCGGTCACGGCGCTCCCGGCGCTCCTCCCGCTGCTCCCGACGCTCCTCGTTGATGGCGGTGAAATCTGGGACCACGGGGGTCTCCCGCTCCACCAAACGCACGATGGCGTTGCGGGCGCCGAAGCCAAAGATGCCCTTGGTCTCGCTCTGCACGGTGATGATGTCCACCTGGTCGATGGTCACGCCCATCTCATTCAGGCCGTGGAAGATGGCCTCATCCACGGTCCTGCCGGAAAATTCCATACTTCTCATGGGTCAGTTGCTCTCCTTTATCAGCTTAGCTTCCCGCTTCTTCTTGTCCCGTTCGACGATGGCGGGGAGCTTTTTGTTCAGAATGACGTTGATGCCCGTGGCGATGAGGTTGCTGACGATCCAGTAGATGGAGAATGTGGCGTCATACTGCCAGCAGAAGAACACGGACATGGCGGGCATGATGTACATCATGCTCTTGCCCATGTTGGCCGCCTGGTTCGCAGTGTTGCTGGTCTCCTCCTGTTTTTTGCCCTTGTTCTGCTGCTGCATGGACACCCAGGAAAGGAGGAACGACGTGCCGCCGGCCAGGATGGGCAGGATGGCGTAACCGTTCACGTAGCCCTTGTAGGCGTCGATGCAAGGGCCCATGATGGTCTCATAGGCAGTGAGGAAGACGGTGTTGTCCTCGGCAATGGACAGGGCGCCGGCAGCGTCCTTCACGAAGAAGCCCATCCTAAGCAGCAGCTCGTCGAGGGCCGCCTGGTGCTCGGTGTAGAAGATGAACTTGTCCACCGTGGTGCTGCTGGTCTGGGCGAAGGTGCGCCAGAACTGCTCGCCGGTGAGGACCGCGGAACTGGTCAGGTTGTCGGGCCGCCAGATGTTGAGGATCCACAAAAACTTGTACTGGTTGAACAGGGCGATGCCGGCCTGGGGGTCCTTGTCCATGGTGAGGAGGAGGGACAGCATCTGCTCATTGGACCAGGCGCGAAAGGCGTTGATGAACATGAAGAGAAGCGGCATCATGATGAGCAGCGGCAGGCACCCGGACATGGTGCTGACGCCCTTCTCCTTCATGAGCTTGCTGCGCTCCTGGTTCATGCGCTTGGGGTCGTTCTGGTACTTCTTCATGAGCTTGTCCAGGTCCGGCTGGATCTCCTGCATCTGCATGGAGGACTTGCGGGACCGGATATCGCCGAAGACGGTCAGGCAGCGAACGCCCAGGGTGAAAAGGAAGATGGTGAGCACGATGGCATAGGAGGCCTGCATGCCCGTGGTGGACATGATGGTCTCATACAGCCACCGCATGCCGGCCAGCAGCCATTTGGTGAGGAAGAAGGATTTAGTCACTATGGATCTCCTTTATTCGATGTGCCGGGTTCAGGGAACGGGGTCGTAGCCGCCCTTGCAGAAGGGGTTGCAGCGGAGGATCCGCCAGATGGCCAGGCCCGTGCCTTTCAGGGCACCGTATTTCGTGATGGCCTCCCAGGCATACTGGGAGCAGGTGGGGGTAAAGCGACAGTGGGCGGGAAAGTGGGGCGAGATCTGCCTCTGATAAAAGCGGATCATGGCAAGCAGCGCCTTCTTCATGGCTTCGCCTCCTGAGCCGGAGGCTCCTCATAGACGCCTGCCCGCTGCAGGGCCGCGACCATGCTCTTTTGCATGGAGAGAAAGGGCGCTGTCAGCGCGGAGGACCGGGCGATGAAGATCAGGTTGTATCCCGGCTTCACCACGGGCAAAAGTGGCGAAAAACAGGCCTTCAACCGGCGCTTGGCCCGGTTGCGCTGAACGCTGTTGCCGATCTTTTTGGATACGGAAAAACCGACCTGGACCTTGTCCTTTCGGTTCCGGGCCGTCACCAATACGAAGCTTCCGCCACCGACCTGACGGCCGGTCCGATACGTGAATCGAAACTCCTTATGCCGTTTCAGGGAATACGTCCGATCCAAAAGCAGTGTTTACTTTCCCTAAATAGCAACGCACGGCAAGCCAGAGCCTGCCGCAGCGCTACAAAGATTGCGGCGTATGCCGCGTCACGGGAGATATGCTCCCGCCCTCCGCCAAGATCGGCGCCAGAAATAACTCAGGCGCTCAGCTTCTTGCGGCCTTTGGCGCGCCTGCGCTTCAACACATTGCGGCCATCGGCGGTGGCCATGCGTTTACGAAAACCATGGACCATGCTCCGCTGCCGTTTCTTCGGCTGGTAAGTGCGTTTCATGCCATACACCTCTCTCTTAGTTTAGGATATCTTCACGGAAAAAAGCGCCTAACGCGCTATCCTCCAAAATGAACCTTGACTATTATACGGGAAAGGTCCTGCCCTGTCAAGGAAAATTTCAAACTTTCGCTGCGCTCCATCGGTCGAGAAGCGGGCGATCTGATTTAATAAAAAAGGCACCGTCAGGCACCATTTCATGATCTGCTGTTTCCGGCTGACTTACGCGCCGCCTACCAGGGGCAAAAACTCTTCCTCCCCCCGCCCGGTGGAGGCGCAGAGCTCCGCCACCAGTACCTGGCGGGCAGTGAGGTACATCTTCCGCTCCCCGGCGGAGAGGCCCCGCTCCTGATCCCGCTTCATGAGGCACTTGACCACGTCGGCCACCACCAGGGCGTCGCCCTGCTTGAGCTTGTCCAGGTTCTCCCGGTAGCGCTGGTTCCAGTTGTCGCTCTCGGGGGAGCAGGCGCCGGTCTTGAGGTATTCCACCACCTTGCCGCAGGTGCCCTCGTCGATCAGGGGACGCAAGCCCACGTTCTGGGCGTTCTTCACCGGCACCAGAGCCGTCATGCGGCCCATGAGAAAGCGCAGCAGATAATACTGATTGGTCTCGCCCAGGATGCTCTGCTCCTCGATAGCTTCCACCGTGCCTACCCCGTGCATGGGATAGCAAACCATATCGCCCACCTGAAACACGTGCAGCTTGCCTCCTTTCCCTCTTGCTATAGGTAGTATAGCACATGCCCCCGCCCATTGTCAAAGGCTTATTTAGTTAAAAATTTGTTATTATAGTACAGCAGCAAAGGTGTGTCAAGTACTTTTTCTAGGTTTTCAGAGGCCGTTCCGACCCAAAAACAGCAAACAGGACGTGATGCCGTCCTGTTTTCACTTGAATCTTTTTGGGTTCGATCACGGGGTGCCAGTGCCCGTGCCTTCGCTGGCCAGAGGGCTCATCGAAGGGTTGACGGGATCGGAAGCCATGGGCGTTTGGCTGGGCTCGGGAACGACCGTGATGACGGCCGTGGCCACGGGCGCCATGCTGGCCGTTACCGTCGGCACAGCGGTGGCCATGGGCTTCACGCTGGCGCGGCAGGTACAGCCGCCCAGCAGCGCCATGATGGTCAACACCGTCCCAAGAAAGATCCGGATCTTGTTTCGTTCCAAGGGGCATACCTCCTTTTTCCAAGTGATGCCCTTAGTCTTGCCCCCGGGAAACAGAGATATGCAAACCAGGTTTTGCCAGTTTTTTGGCCTCCACCAGGACGAGCTTGATCCGTCCGCTATTTTGAACGAGCTCCATCCGCTTCGGTTCCAGGCGGTTCTGCCGCAGCAGCACCAACAGATCCACCAGGCCTTCCGCCCGGTAGGAGAGGCACAGCCGTCCCCCATTGTCAAGGAGCAGAAAGGTCGCCTTGAGGAAGTCGCTGAGCCTGTCCCCGTGCCGCTGCCGGGCCCGCTGGGGGTCCTCCCCCGCCGATGCCTCGCTATAGTAGGGCGGGTTCATGGTGACCAGGTCGTATCTGCCGAAGCCCAAAGCTTTCGGTGCTTCGCTCACGTCCAGCACCTGGAAAGGGATGTCCTGCCCGTTACGTTCAGCGGACAGGCGGGCAAGACGAAGCTGCGCTTCATCCGTATCGAGTCCGGCGAAGGGGCAGCCATAGAGGGCGTTGGCGTAGAGGGGAATGATGCCGTTGCCCGTGCCCAAATCCACCGCCCGCTCGCTTTGTTTCGCGTTCAAAAAATGGACCAGGCGCACCGGGTCCTCCGTGAAGCGGCCCAGAGCCTCGTCCTGATAGATGCCGTATTCCTTGTATTGCAGGCTTTCCCAGCGCATGGGATCAATACTGACCGATGACGCCGATGGAGACGCCGGTGTAGTAATGGAGCAGGATGGCCTTATAATCCGCCCCGTCGGCAGCCATGCCGTTGGCGCCGGCCTGGCTCATGCCCACCCCGTGGCCGAAGCCCTTGGTGTGGAAGATCACCTCGCTGTCCGTGACCTCCACGGTGAACATGGAGCTGTCCAGGCCGAAGATCTTCCGGGCGGTCTTGCCGGTGATCACGTCCTCCCCCAGCTGGAGCTTCTCCACCCGGCCGCTGGGATAGAGGGACAGGGTCTTCACCTGGTCCTCCAGGTTCTCCTCCGTCATATGGGCGTTGGGCCGGGCCCCGTTGACCTTCTCCACGAAGGTCGCCCGGGCATAGGTCACCTCACCGGTCTGCCGGCTGCCGATCTCGTGAGCGCTCTCCACGGACCTGAGATAGGGTATGGCGTTGCTGTAGACGTTCTCGCTGTTCTCCGTCCAGCCGCCGGAGGCCCCGTGGTACATGGCGTCGATGACCTTGCCCTTATAGAGCAGGACCTCCCCCGCCGTGTCCATGACCGCCTTGGCGAGGAGGGAATAGTTGTACGTGTACCGCACGCCCCAGGTCTTGTGCATCTGGGCTTCGGTGCGATAGGTCTGGCAGCAGCTGCTGGAGGTGCAGATATCCGCGTTGGGGTTGGTCTTGCAGCCCCCGTGCTGGATGGAGTACAGGGTATAGGTCCGGGCGGCCACCACCTGGGCCTTGAGCGCTTCCAGCCCGTAGGAAGCAGGCATCTCCCCGGCCACCACGCCCAGGATATACTCTTCGAGCAGCATCTCCCGTATCTCCCCTTCGTCCGGGAAGAATACCTTCACGGTAGTCCGATGGACCTTGGTGAAGTTGATGTCCACCGGCAGAGGCGACCAGGTGGGAGCGGCGATGATGGGCTCGTCGGTCTCCTCCGTCACGTAGGCTTCCCCCGCCGGCAGGGCGCAGGCGCGGACGACCCCCACGATGAGCAGCACCACCGCCACCAGCAGGAACGTAAGCCCCAGCAGGACGGGCCAGTGGACGGTATAGACCTTCTGTTTTTTGCGGGAACGCTTCTTCTTGCTCATGGTACCATTATATGCATATTTATTTGCAGAATAAATAGATAATTGACGAACAAGCGGTAAACATTTATTGTTGTTTCTGTCCTATTCCCCGCCTTGAAAGTTGGTATGGCCTATGCTATACTCTCAGCATATGAACATCCATTTTTCACCCGAGGCCCAGAAACGGGAACAGACCCCGGTGGACAACCTGTTTTTCAGCGAATTCATGCCCGACGCCGACGGCGAGTGCGTGAAGGTGTACCTCTATGGGCTCATGCAGTGCCGCTTCCCTTCCATGGGGGATATCGGCATCGCAGAAGCCCTGAACCTGCCGGAGGGAGCGGTCCGCTCCGCCTTCGTGTACTGGCAGAGCAAGGGCCTGGTCCGCATCCTGAAGGACGAGCCCCTGGAGGTGGAGTACCTCACGGTGGAGCAGCCTGCGGTGACCACGGCGGTGCCCATGAAGTATCAGGCCTTCGTCCGGGCCCTCAACGAGCTCATCGCCCCCCGCCGGTTCAACATGAACGAGCTGGGGCATATCTACGACTGCATTGAGACCTTCCACCTGGAGGAGAAGACGGTGCTGGAGCTGGTGAGCCACTGCATGGAAGAAAAGGGCCGGAATGTGCGCGTCCAGTACATCGTCACTGTGGCGAAGAGCTGGGCGGACGCGGGCATCGTCACCTACCAGCAGGCCCGGGAATACATCGCCAACGCCACGGTGCGCCGACACGGGGCCACCATGGTGCTGCGCCGGTGGAACAAGCGCCGCTCGCCCACCCTGGATGAGATGGCTATGTACGACAGCTGGGTGAAGGACTGGGGCTTCGACGACGAGGCCATTTTGGCCGTGTGCCCCCGGCTCACCAACACGGGAAGCCCCTCCTTCGAGGCCCTGGGCGACCGGCTCAGGGAGCTTTACGAGCAGAACAAGGTGAAGGCCGAGGATATACAGGCAGACAATGAGGCCGTCAGCGACGAGCGGGAGTTCGCCCGCATGGTCTTCGCCCGCATGGGCAAGGTGTCCATGCCCACCAAGGATGAGATCCGGCAGCTCTCCGTATTCCTGGACGGTCCCGACGGCCTTCCCCGGGAGGTGGTGCTGCTGGCCGCCGAGGAGTGCGCCGACGCGGAGCGGCCCTTTGGAAAGCTGAAGGCCATCCTGAAGGACTGGTCCGAACGGAAGGTGCGCACCGTAGAGGAGGCGCAGAAGGCGCTCAGCGAGCGGCAGACGGCCTATGCCAAGTCATACGGCCCTAAGAAACAGAAAAAGAATTCATTTTTCAACTATTCCGGAGCAAGCGTTGCTCATGTAGATCTAAAGGATATTGAATTGACGTTGGATGACGAACTATGAATACGAATTTTGATTCCTATTATTCCGACCTGCACCGGCGAGCCGTGCGGCAGTTGGAAGCGAGGCGTCGGGAGTGTGAAAATCTGGACCCAGCTTTCGCCGCCCTGCAAGCGAAGCGGAACCGGGTGTTCTCCATGCCTGCCCAGGGAGGCAAGCTGGCGCTGAGCACGATCCGTCTTGAGGAAGAAGCTCTGTTGAAACGGTTCGGGTTGCCCAAGGATTATCTTCAGCTCACCTATACCTGCCCCCTGTGCAAGGATACGGGATATGTCGGCGAGCCTATCAAGCGTAAATGTGCCTGCCGGTTGAAGCTGGAGCAAAGGGAACGGGCTGAGGCCGGTCGCATCAACGAAAGGGAGACCTTCGCCAACTTCAAAGAAAGCATCTATCCCGATCCTGCCTCCTTGGAGGAAGGAAAGAAGATCGCCATCCTGTGCCAAAGATATGCGAACGCTCTGCCGCATCCGAAGATCCCCCAGCTGTATCTGTATGGTCCCGGAGGTCGTGGCAAGAGCTACATGGGCAACGCCATTGCCGCCTATGCCATTGAACAAGGCATCGACAGTCTTCGTCTCACCGCCTATCGTATGATAGAGGAGGTCATGGAGGGTTTCTCCACCAACACCTCTCCCCTGCTTCGGTTCACCCAAGTCCCGCTGCTGGTGCTGGATGATCTTGGCACGGAACCCATGATCCCCAACGTGACGGCGGAAAGTCTGTTTGCTATCGCCGATCAGCGCAATTCCTCTCGATTGGCCACCGTGTATATCAGCAATCTCGATCAAAACGAGTTGGCCCAACGATATGAGGAACGCATTGCTTCCCGCATTGATGCTGTACCTGATCGCCACCCCCATCGGCAACCTGGGGGACATCACCTATCGGGCGGTGGAGATGCTACAGTCCTGTGACGAGGTCTGGTGTGAGGACACCCGGCAAACGGCCAAGCTCCTCAATCATTTGGGCATCAAAAAGCCCCTCATAAGCTGCCACGAATACACCCAAAAGGAGAAGGCTCCCCAGCTTTTGGAGAAGCTCAAGGCGGGGCTTGATATCGTTTACGTATCCGACGCGGGCATGCCGGGCATCTCCGACCCCGGGGCGGTGCTGGTCCAGGCATGTATCGAAGCTGATCTCCCTTATTCCGTCCTCCCCGGCCCTTCGGCGGTGCTTACGGCGGCGGTACTGTCGGGGCTGCCCCTCGATCGGTTCACCTTCTTCGGCTTTCTTCCACGGGAGGGGACGGAGCGCAAAAAGGCCCTGGTTGATCTTTCCACCTGCGGCTGCACGGCCATCCTCTACGAGAGCCCTCATCGGGCAAGGGACACCCTGAACGACGTACTGGCCGCGGCCGGGGACTGCCCCTGCGCCCTGGTGCGGGAGCTGACCAAGGTCCATGAAAGCTGCGTGAAAGGCACCATTTCAGAGGTCCTGGCCGCTCTCCCCGACGAGGTCAAAGGCGAGTGTGTGCTGCTGTTTTCCATCCCGCCGAAGGCCGCCGAAGCGCCTACGGACCAGGAACTGGACACGCTTCTGTTACAGCTTATGGAGCACATGACGTTGAAGGATGCCGCCCGGGAGGCCGCCGAAGCGTTGAAGCTTCCCAAGAAGCAGGTGTACGCGAGAGCATTGGAATTGAAGAAATAAGGAAATAATCAAGCCCGATCCTTTTCTTGAAAGAAAAGGACCAAAAGAACTTTAAGAAGGGGACTATGTATTCACACATAGCCCCCTCATTCTTCTTAAGCTTTTCTTTTTGCGCCGCTTTTTCTTTTCACTGAAAAGAAAAAGCGGCAAATCCAGCGTTTTACATCACATACTCGGCGGCGTTGACGACCTTCAGGTCCGGGTTCAGGCCCAGGCTTCCGGTGACCATGTCCGCGATACCGTCCATGGCGTCCCCCATGCCGCCGATCATGGCCACGTCCTCGGCGATGGCGCTGATGGCCGCTTCCTGCTCCTCGGTGCAGAACACCTGAGCGCAGTCTGAAAGGGAGAGCCTCTCCATGATCAGCTCCGGCGTCAGGTCCTTGGCGATCTTCACCATGGCGCAGTCCGTCACCAGCACTCCCGTGGGGTACTTCTCGAGCAGGGCGGCGTCCACCTTGACCCGCACATTGTCCTCGATGATCTTGCCCCAGTTTTTGACCACCTTCAACTCCTCATAGTGGGCGTCGATCTCCTCGAAAGCGTCCACCAGGTCCGCTGGGATCTTTACCGTTCCGTTCACATACAGGTACTCGATCTTAGGCAGCACCTCGGCAGCGTCGGCCTCCACGAACAGGTCCCCGTTGATGTAAGCCTTGGGACCGTGCTTCTTCAGGAAGCGCTTATCCAGCTTGCCGTAGCCGTTGATGAACTTGGTGCCGTCGGACACGATCAGGATATCCGTGTCCTCTGTCAGCAGGGGCGTCACCGCCTCCGCCAGAGATTCCGCGATCAGGGCCGTTTTGGCGGAGAACCGCACGCCCATAGCCCGCAGCTTCTCTACGTCCAAGGCCGGGTCCGTAAACACCAGCCGACGAGCCGCCCAGTAGAGGGCGTTCTCCCGGATGCGCAGGGGGAAGGTCTTGTCGATGATTGCGTTCCGGCGAAGCCGGATGGCTCCGTCGGGATAGGTCTCGATGGAACCATTGACGCTCAGGTTGGTGAGCTTCCCGGCCATGCTCTTGGGCATGTTGACGGCCCCGTTGACCCGTATGCTCTGATAGGCCCGGGCCGCTTCGAGAGCGTCCTCGCCGACGGTCAGGGAGCCGTTCACCATGAGCAGGGCGATCACCCCCGCCTCCGGCATGCCGTCGGAAGTGAGCTCATACGAGCCGTTCTGGCTGTTGAGGCGCACGTTGTCCCCCTCGGGCACCTCCATCATGTCTGCGGTGTTCAGCATTACACTGTATCGGTTCAGCAGTTCTTTGGTCCGGGGCGTCACCAGCACCAGGGCGCTGTTCACCACGATCTGCTCATAGCTCTGGAGCGTCTCCTCGCTGACGGTCCGCATGTCGCAGGTGGCGCAGTTCACGATCATCTTCTTCATGGCCTCATCCTCCTTAAAAATCGTCTTATCTCTGTTCAAAAAGGTCCATTTGCCAAACCATATTCCCTGTGACCGGGTCAAAGGTGGGCCGATTCTTCAGCCGATCCTCTATCTCCCGGCGATACCGATCTTTTCCCCGCTCCGGTCGGAAAACAAATTGCTTCCTCATACGATCATCTCCCTTTTCAATAGCTGTCTCGCGCGAAGGAGCCGGGTGCGGACGGTGGCGGGCGGCATGTGGAACATCTCAGCGAGCTCCACGGCGCTGTACCCTTCCAAGTACCGGAGCCGGAACAGGGTCCTGTCCTCCTGGGGCAGCCGCAGGAGCAGCAGCTCCGTCTCCGCCCGGGAGAAGCCGCCCTCCTCCCCTTCCTCCTCATCGAGGAGCATGTGCTGCTTCCGCTGCAGGAGAGCGTTTTTGCGGACCCCGTCCAGAAAGAGGTTTTTGGCCGCCCGGTAGAGCCAGGATCGCTGCTGCTCGGGAGAGAAGGCCTCCATGACCTCCTCCCGCTCCAGGGCCTTCAGGAAGGTCTCCTGGACCAGGTCCAACGCCATCTCCCGGCTGCGGCACAGCTGCAGACAGTACCGCATCAGCTCCTCATAATGGCGTTCGTACAGGTCCCGGGTCATCCGTTTGATTCCTTTCCCTTCGCGTTACATCTATATAACGAATCACAGCGTCAAAGCGTTTCAAGGAAAATGAAAAAGGAGCCGATATTTTTCGGCTCCTGTTGAACTCATAGAGAGGCGATGCTGGCCACGATGGTAAAGATGAGGCCGATGACCATCAGCAGCGCCATGAGGATACACATCCAACGAACGAAGCGGCTGTGCATGTCGTCTCCTTACTTGGAAGGATCAAAGGCGTTCACGATATCATCGTCGATGACGATGTCGGCCTTCTCTCGCCAGGCGTCCACCTGCTCGGTGTAATACTCGTTCTCCTCATGGCTCTTGAGGGTGCTGTCGATCTTCTCCTTCACATCCTCATAGGGCACCACGCCGGTGGTCCCCTCCACCCGCTTCACGATGTAGTAGGTGGTGGTGGCGTTCCCGTTGCTGTCAGTCCCTTCCACGGTGATCAGGGTCACGTCATCGATAGCCGCAGCGCTGGCTTCCTCATAGACCTTGGCGTCGAAGGCGCTGTCGTTCTCGCCGATGGCCTGGGGCTGGTCGCCCAGGGCCTTGCCGTTGGTGTTCTCGTTGTCATCGCTGGCGAAGAAGGTCTCAAAGTCCTCTCCGCCCTGGATCTTGTTCAGGGTGTCGGTGGCCTTCACCTTGTCGGAGAGCTGGATCACCCGGACGAAGATGAAGTTTTCAGGGATGTAAAGGTAGGGGATGTCCGTATAGCCCTGGGCCACATAGGACTCGTTCAGGGCGTAGGAACCGTCCGTGTAGGCGTCCTGGTAATGCTCCTTGACGTATGCGGCGTAGATCTCCGGCAGCTCCTCCTCGGTCACGTTCCGCTCCGCGGCGAAATGCTCCTGGAGCTTGGTGGCGTACTTCTGAGCCAGGGCGGAATGCTCGCTGCGCTTGAGGAAGGTGCTCTTGCTGATGCCCATGTTGGAGAAGTAATTGGCCAGCATGGTGGTGGCATAGGTCTCAGGGTTCTGAGAACCGGAGGACTTGGCGCTCTGCAGGATCTGCTCCTTCAGGTTGGTCAGGGCTTCCTGAGCCTCCGTCTTCACCTGGGCCAACTCCTCACCGGTCAGGGTGATGCCCAGGTCCTTGGCCATAGCGATATACACCTCGTTGTCGATGAGGCTGTTGAGGATATCGTTCTTCAGGCTCTTCATGCCCGCCTCGGTGGAGGTGTCGTAGTACTTCCCGTAGCCATAGTACTGGGCGTACATATTATAGGTGTCGATGTTGCTATAGTAGTTGCTCAGGGATACGGCAAACTGGTTCTTGCCGATCTTCGCGCCATTCACCGTGGCCACGGTCTTGTTGCGGGCGAAGTAGTTGTCCCCAAAGGTATCCTTCCGGAGCAGCATGATGAGGCCGGCCACCAGCACGATGATGGCAAGGGCCACTGCGGCGAAAAGGATGATCTTCTTGGTCTGACGTTTCATGGTATGTCTTTCTCCTGCTCTTTTTCTAAACAATCCTGTGAATTATAGTATAAAAGACCGCCCTTGTCAATTCAAAGGCGGTTCCTTCCCTGCTTTTTTCACGATTATTCCATTATTTCAAACGCAGGAAGGCGGCCATGCCCCCCGTGCGGCCCTCCCGACGATAGGAATAGAGGTTCATGGTCTCCCGGGTGCAGACGCCCATGAGAGAGATGTTCTCGGGCAGCACGCCCTGCTCCATGAACTGACAGGCCGCCACCTGCCAGAGGTCCACCGTGGGGTTCCCCCGCTCGTTGACGCCCCGGAGGGGACAGACGGGAAAGGCGGTCTCGAAATCTTGGCAAACATCCTCCCCCACCTCGAAGCATTTGGGGCAGATGGAAGGGCCCACCCCGCAGAGCATGTCCCGGGGATCGGACCCATAGGCCATTTTCATTTGGGCGATCACGTTCCCGCCGATGCGGCCGAGCGCCCCTCGCCAGCCGGCGTGGCAAAGGCCGATGGCCCCTTTCACGGGATCGAAGAAGTAGAAGGCCATGCAGTCGGCGTGGCCGGTGATCAGCGTGACCTCCGCATCGTCGGTGATGAGACCGTCGCAGGGGGGCAAGCTCTCCCGGGTGTAACCCCGACCTCGATCACGCCGGTCCACCTTCCGGACCGTGATCCCGTGCTCGTAGCTGTCCATGACCATGGACTCCGCGGAGAACCCGGCGCCATGGGCGAAGCGGCGATAGTTCTCCATCACGTCGGCCCGCTCATCGTTGGTGAAGCTGAGATTCAGCCCCGTGAAGGGGGCTTTGCTCACGCCGCCGATCCGGGCGGAGAAGCCATGGTCTATCTCGGGTCGCGCCGAAAAGGCAGGCAGGGTGTAGATGCCCACACCTCCCTGCTCACGGTAGGCAAAGTCCGGCCGCATCTTGTCGTATGCTTCGGTAAAGGTCTTCCTGTCCATCAGGCGCCGGCGTTCTCGTCCAGGAGCCGCTGCAGCTCCTCCATGAAGGTCTGGGTGTCCTTGAACTCCTTGTACACGGAAGCGAAGCGCACATAGGCCACCTCGTCCACGCCCTTGAGCTGCTTCATGACCAATTCGCCCAGGGTGGCCGTGGAGACTTCGGAATCCAGGGAGTTGTTCACCTCCCGCACGATGCGCTCCACCATCTGGTTCTGCACATCCGTGGAGATGGGCCGCTTCTCGCAGGCCTTGCGGATGCCCGTGGCGATCTTCTCCCGCTCGAAGGGCTCCCGACGCCCGTCCCGCTTGACCACCATGATGGGGTTCTCCTCTATCCTCTCGAAGGTGGTGAACCGACGACCGCACTGTATGCACTCCCGCCGGCGGCGGATGGCCGTGCTGTCCTCATTGGGACGGCTGTCCACGACCTTGCTCTCCATGCTGCCGCAGTAACGACACTTCATTGGCTTGTCCTCCGATGGTACAATAATACTGATTAAAGTATAGCATTATTTCCTCTGAGGATGATGTAAACATGCTATTAACAATTCAGGCCGGGTACTCCCGAAGGTCCACCAAAATGACGTCCTCGCCGATCTTCTGGATGCGGCAGAAGGGGATCACCACCCCGTCCCGGGCCCGAATGAGCCCCAGCAGGCGACCCTCCCCCGGCACCACGATGGCGAGGATGGTCCCCGTGCACAGATCCAGTTCAAGATCCGTCACGCACCCCAATCGTCCCCCGTCCGAGATATTGATGACCTCCTTGCACTTCAGGTCCGAAAACGTGGTCCTCAGCTCCATACGCACCTCCTTCCTGCCCCATCCTATGCAGGCGTAGGGGCTGTCAGAACTTGACGAAAGACGGCGCAACGGATAAAATAGCGATATCGTTTGGAAAGAAGGTCAGGGCCATGAGAAAAGCTATGTGCATGCTGCTGTCGTGTCTGCTGCTTTTGGGCTGCCTGGTCATGTCCAATACCGAAGCCGTTGCGGCTACGCCTGATCCCACGCCTGCGCTCACTCCTGTCCCCACCGATACCCCCGTCCCGCCGCAGCCCATTGAGAAGCACACCATCGAGGAGGTCATCACCCCCACACCCACGGTCCCGCCCACGCCCTCTCCCACCCCCTCGCCCACACCTACACCGACCCCAGAGCCCACGCCCTTCACGCTGGTGTGGATGTCTGATACCCAGAACTACACCCGGAACGACCCGGAGGTGTTCTTCGCCATACGGGACTGGATACTGGATAACCGGGAGAAAGAGAACATCCAGTTCGTCGCCCACACGGGAGACGTGGTGGACGGGTTCAGCCCCTTCATGTGGGGCAACGCCGCCGAAGCTCTGGTGCCCATCCTGGAGGTCCTGCCCGGCATGGTGGTCAGCGGCAATCACGACATCTCCAAGAGTGGCAGCCAGTATTATTTCCTCCAGCAGCCCTACGCCCAGATGGTCCAGAAAGAGGGCCAGATCTTCCAGGACGGATCGGCCGCATATGTGACCTTCCGGGCCGCCGGCATGGATTTTTTGGTGTTCGGCGTCGGCTATGAAGTGGTCTGCACCGACTGGATGAACGAGGTCATCTCGGAGCATCCCGACCACGTGGTCATCACGGTCCTTCACAAGGGGTTGCAGGAGACCGGCGCATTCACCAAGGAGACCCGCGCCATTTTCCTGGATGTGATGCCCGGTTGTCCCAATTTTCGTCTGATCCTCTGCGGTCACCAGCGGGGCTCCATGACCCGCACCGAATGGTTCGACGACGACGGAGACGGAGAGCCGGAGCGCTCCGTGACCATCATGATGTACAACTTTCAGGACGATCGGATGAAGGGAAAGGGTTTCCTGCGCCTGCTTCGGTTCGATCCCATGAGCCGCAATATCGAGGTATCGACCTACTCTCCCTGGTTCGATCAGTGGGGATACGAAAAGGCCACCGAAGAGGAAAACCACTTCGTTCTGGAAAACGCCTGGTAAATCCAATTGGATTTGAAACGGCTGTCGCTTTATACGACAGCTGTTTTTTCACGCCTCCCGGAGATAGCTGCATAGTATAGGGTATCTTTCTCAAAGGGAGGTATGTAAAGAGATGCAGCAAAACTATCAGAGCGGCGACGCCTGCTGCTTTACGGGCCGCAGCCCCGGCATCGACCCTACGACGGAAATCAACGTGGTCATGGCGGGCGAGGTCTCCAGCGACGGGACCTGCGGCTTTGCGCCCGGGGGCGGATGCGCCCTCGCTACGGTCTATTGTCCCAACCAGACCTATCGGGCGGGATACTGCCCCGCGGAGGCCCTTCAAAAGGGCACCCTGTTCCCCGAGCTGGTCTTCGAGCGCGTGATGCCGGAGGAGGTGTGAGCATGGATCAGGATCG
>CADCNE010000051.1 GCA_902802805.1 uncultured Eubacteriales bacterium | reverse complement strand
TTTTGCTGGGCTTCATTGCCTTGAAAACAACACACGAAGCGACAGCATCCGTACCAGAGATATTCGAGTTGTCAAAGCACTCGATATGATAGGGTAGTTTAGGCAGATGCAGCTTCTCTTGCAGTTCTTTCATCAGGCGCGTCTGCTTCTGTTCAGGGTTCAGTTTCTCGGCCTGTTTCAGACGGTCGAACTTGTATTGTTTTCCGTTCTGAATAGAGAGGTCGAGAAGGGTCTTTTTATCGCCTCTTTGAGGAACTGTGAAGGTTACGTTTTCCAGTTCGATATTCACTTCTTCAGGTACGATAATCTCCTTGGAATCGCTCTTGAATCGCTGTCTCAGTTCGATGATACCCAACTGCAACAACTCCTCGTCGGTCTCATTCAGTTTCTTCTTGTATTCGATGGTAAAACTCTGGTTGATGCTGCCATTCGAGACGTGGAGGTAGTTGATGAAGGCCATCTTTTCGTCGGATGTAATTGTGAACACATCGACATTGTTAATCGTATGACTGACCACCTCGCTGCTACTTACAAACCCTTCCAGCGCCATATATTTCCGGTAGCGGAACATGCTCCACTCTCCCCTATCCACCTTACCTAAATCGAATTTGGGCGGCGTATAGTCCAATGTCCACAGGCCCCCGCAGTCGCACCTGGGCTTTCTCGTGGCGACGCTTTCCCGGCGGCCGCATTTGAAACAGACGTATTCCATGGTTTTTCTCCTTAGATGGTGCGTTCAGAGGTCCTTCACTTCGTTCAGGATGACACGGGGGGGCGTTCAGAGGTCCTTCACTTCGTTCAGGATGACAAGGGGGCTTCAGGAGGGCACGGGAGGGAAAAACGAGCGCCCCCGCAGGAGCGCTCGCGTCGGATGCTTCTCAGTAGATACAGGCCGGCGTCCAGTAGACGTAGCCGTAGACGTCGGTGAGGCGGTAGCTGACGCTGAGGCTGCCGGCGTTGTCCAGTTCAAGGTACTCCACCGTGAGACTGCTGCCTACGGTGAAGGCGTCGCCCAGCTCGCAGCTGCTCTCATAAGTCCCGTCATAGTTGTAGTAATCGCAGAGGGGCTGGATCACGTCGCCCTGCTCCACGGGGATGGCACCCTTGGCCTCGGTGTCCGTTTCCCCGGCGTAGAGGGGATCGTACCCCAGCACGGTCACGCTGCCCTCCTGATCGATGAACAGCCGCAGGTTCATGAAGCTGTCCTCCCCTGCCCGGGTGAGCCGGACGGGGACGCGGCCGTAGGTGCCCTCCTCCTCGGCGGAGGTCATATAGAAGGCCACCACGTTGCCGTCCACGCAGATCCAGGTGCCGTCGAAGCCCAGGATCAGGTCGTTGTCGGCGTCATACTCCAGATAGTTGTCGTACCCGAGGTCGATGAATCCCTGGCCGTCGTCCACGAACACGTTGACGGCCGCGGTCTCGATGAGGCCCCATTCCTCGTCGGTCAGCACCAGGGTGGAGACGCCCTTCTTGTCCGTGACGGTGATGCGGGCGGGATCGAGGCGATTCTCGGCGATCTCACCGGCCTTGGACGCCACCAGGTCCGTGTCCACCCAGTCGAGGGCGGCGGGCATGGACCGGCCGGAGAAGGCGGACAGCAGGTCGTAGATGGTGGACACGTCCACGCTGTTGCCGGCGGAGTAGCTGCCGGAACCGGAGCTGGTGGTAAACTGGCCCAGCAACGACCCCAGGGGCGAGGAGGAGCCGTAGGAGGAACCGCCGGAGCTGCCGTAGGAGGAGCTGTCCATGAACCCGCCCAGGAGCGTGCTCAGCAGGTCGCCGCCGGAGGAGTAGGAGCCGTAGCTCTGCTGGGACGCGGAGGAGGCGAACTGGCCGCCCTGGCCCACGCTGGCGAAGCTCTGGATGCACTTGGTGAACTCGGAGTCGATGCCCAGGCTGTTGTAGGTGGAGATGGCGCTCTTGACGCCGCTGAGGGTCTCATAGGGGAAATAGACGGACACGCCGTAGGCCCGGGAGATGGTGGTCTTGTTGTAGGCCACACAGCCCTTCAAAGCGTTCGCCAGGGTCTTCGATTCCGCGGTGCCGATCCGATCGCAGAGGTCGATCATGTCCACCTGATTGATCCGGCTCGATCTTGCAAACTGGCGGACGTTGGCGCGGGCGTTGGCCACCTGGTTGTACCCGTTCCCCTTGATAAGGGCGGTGGTAGCGGTGGAGAAGCTGCGCAGCGCCTGGGGCACGGTGCCCTGCATCTTGGCAAGATCCAGCACGCTCAGGGTGACCTGGGCGTTCGCCTGGGCCCGCTGGCTGGCGGTCACGAAGGTGTCCACGATGATCTTGCCGATGCTCTCCGTGGAGGCGGAGGTGTTCTTCGATAAGCTGGTGAGCCAGTCAGTGTAGTACCAGCCGGTGCCGGGCTCGGATTCCTCGGAGGCGATCATGTAATCGGCGTAGGTATTGCAGACCATGGCGGTCTCCAGCGTGGCCATGAGGCAGGCGTCGAAGCCGATCCAGTCGAAGGTGCAGCCGCCCTTCTTCAACGCCGCGTCGATCTGAGGCAGGGTCATGGAGGCCGCGGAGGTGGTGAAGCCCGTAGACTGCTTCTCGTCGTAGCCGTAGCCGGAGAGGGAGCCGCCGCCGTGGTCCCAGAAGATCAGGATGTTCCGGCTCGCCGGGAAGTTCTTCGTGCAGTACTGGATGAAGGACGCCAGGTTGTCGGGGTCCGTCATGTATTGCGTGCCGAAATTGCTCTCCAGGCGCTTGAGACCGCCGGTCTGGACCTGATAGATCTGGTTGACGGAGCTGGAGATGACGTTGTTCTTCCAGGCCCTGCAGCCGCCGGTCTCCACGATCACGTTGACCTTGTCGGAGATGGTGGCCTTCACCATCTCATTGAGGTCGCTGGTGCCCATGCCGTACTTGCTCTCCAGGTCCGTGCCGCACATGTAGATCATGACGGTGACGGTGTCCCTGCCGTTGCCCAGAGGCACGACCCGCTTTGCACGGGCCTCCCCCACCACCGGGGCCGCCGTGACCACGGGAGCCTGGGTGACCACGGGCGCCTGGGTGACGATCGGCGCCTGGGTGACCACCGGCGCCTGGGTGACCACCGGCGCCTGGGTCACATAGGGCACGGCGGTGGAAGACTGGATGTATTCGGTGACGGAACCGTCATCGCCCAGGAAGGAGCCGCCGCACCGGCCCGTCAGGAGCCCGAACACCGCCACCACGGCGATGACGAGCAGCAGCAGGCGGCGGTATTTTTTCGGCAGGATCATCAGCAGGGCCAGCAGACCCAGCTTGCCGGCGGTGGACCGTTCGCCCCCCGCCCGATCCTGTCCGGGGCGCTGATCGAAGCTCCCCGTGCGCCCGCTGCCCGTGCCCACGGGACGGGAGGATACCTGCTCCCCCTTCTGGGCGTGGGCGGAACCGGTGCCGACTTTCTTTCCGTGACCAATTGGCCGTTTGTTTTCCATAGTCCATAGGCTCCCTTACAGAAGTTAGTACAATATACTATACCTTTTTTATGGTGAAAACGCAAGATTCCCGCAGAAAAAATCAGTGCTCCTCCCGGTCCCCGAACGTGCTCGAGAGAGCCAGCAGCATCTGACTGGGGCCGTAGAAGAGCCACATCATGTTGAACCGAATGTCATGGAGGGTCTTGAGCAGCGGGTACGCATCGAGGTCCAGGTACAGGGCGGCGTTGTTCACCGCCACGAAGATATCGCAGCACAGAAACAGGCTCATGCCCAGGGTGAAGAGCCGGTTCTGCGGCGTGAGCCAGCTGAAAAACACGGTGGTCAAAAGCAGGGAGGCGTACACAGTGGACAGGAGCAGCACCGCGTCCCCGCCCCGGGCCGCGATGATGACCACGATGAGCGCTATCCCGCATAGCGACGCCCAGGTGACGCCGTGAACGAATCGCCTCCGGCCCTCCTCCATGCGCAGGAGCCTTAGGGCCCACAGGAGCTGGACGAAGCAGAACAAAGCGAGTCCCGGGATCCACTGGGCCTCCTTCAGGGCCACCAGAAAGAGGTCCGCCCCCGCCGTGAAAAGCAGGGCCAAAAAGGCCAAAAGCCCATCCAGGTCCCCGCTCCGGCAGGCCCAGGCGTAGCCGACGCACAGGATCACCAGGGCGTACTCGAACAGGCGGCACAGCTGGCCGCTCGGATAGATGAGCAGGAACAGGATGCACAAACAGAGGCCCACGATCAGGAAGGCCGCGGTGCCGAATACCTGCGTGAAGACGCCCTGCTTCAGTTGTTTCCGCTTTCGTTTCGTTTGAGATCCTCCGCCCGAAGGCCCGGCCCCGGGTCCCCCAGCCGCCAGTGCTTGCGGCAGAGGCCGATATAGGTGTCGTTGGCCCCCAGGACCACCTGGTCGCCCACTTTGGTGATGCCGCCCTTGCCGTCCAGCCGGGCGTTCTGGGTGGCCTTCTTGCCGCACCAGCAGATGGTCTTGACCTCCTCGATGGCGTCCGCCCTTGCAAGGAGCCAGTGGCTCCCCTCGAAGAAGTTGCCCTGGAAGTCGGTCTTGAGGCCGTAGCAGATCACGGGCACGTCGTACATGTCGCAGATGTAGGCGAAAAGCTCCACCTGATCCTTGGTGAGGAACTGGGCCTCGTCCACGATAATGCAGTCGTACTTCCCCTCCGCCACCTCGTTGACGTCCATATCCTCCACCAGCACGCACTCGGCCTCCAGCCCGCAGCGGGAGAGGATGCGGTGCGCCACGTCCCGGGTGTCCGTGGAGGGCTTCATCAGGAGCACGTGCTTGCCCCGTTCGAGATAGTTATACCGCACCATGAGGGCGTTGGCGCTCTTGCTGGAGCCCATGGCCCCGTAGCGGAAATACAGCTTTGCCATGCTGACAGGTCCTCCCTGAAATGATGGGATAAGTATACTTCATTTTCATCCGCTTGTCAAAAACGCAAAAAGGGGGTTGACGAACGGGCGGGCTTCGGGTATAATCTGTCGGTGTGCTGGTGATTTTTGCACCTATTGTTGGCTCAGGAGGGGAGGGAAAAAAATGGAAGTCAGAGTCGGAGAAAACGAATCCCTGGAAAGCGCTCTCAAGCGTTGGAAGCGCAAGTGCGCCCGCAGTGGCGTCCTCGCCGAGGTCCGTCGTCGTGAGCACTACGAGAAGCCCAGTGTGAAGCGCAAGAAGAAGGCCGAAGCCGCCCGCAAGCGCAAGTATTGAGCTTATAAAAAAGCAGACCGATGCAGGAGAAGTCGAAGGGCTTCTCCTTTTTTGTGCCCGCAGCCTGCCCGACGCCTTGACAGCCGCCGGTCCGTATGACATACTTGTTTTGAAAAAACTTGCCTGTTTGCAAGGATATGGGAGAAAAAACATATGAAAAAAGGGATCGCTTTGGTTTTGACCCTTGCGCTGCTGCTCAGCATGACGCTCCTGTTCCCCATGCGCCACAGCGAAGCCACCAGTCTGGTCTCGGCGACGAAGAGCTCCTCCGATCCGTCCTCGGAAGAGGTAGTGAAAGAGGTGTTCGGCGCTCTCAACACCCTCGACAGCCTGCACCTTGATATGGATATCACGGTGGAGTTGAACGTGGTCGTCTCCTATTCCGGCCAGAAGATGAGCGTGCCCATGAACATCCTCATGCATGTGGACATGGCCGAGCAGAAGGAGCCCCTTCTCCTTGGGGGTCAGATGAACCTGGAGATGAACGCCATGGGCAGCGCCCAGAAGCAGGACATCCTCTTCTATACGGTCAAGGAGGATGGCGTCATCACCTCCTATTCCTCCAGCGACAACGGCGTGAGCTGGACGGCCAAGCAGGCCGACGCCCCCAGCATCGATCCGCTGGAGATATCCGCGGTGCTCGTGAACAGCTCTAAGGATTTCAGCGCCGCGGGCAAGGAGCTCGTCGACGGCACGGAGACCACCGTGTATGCGGGGAAACTGAGCACCTCCTTCCTGCAGCAGCTCATGGAAGAAGCCGGCGGCTCCACCGAAGCTATGTCCGACCTTACGGGCGGCGGGTTGACGGCCAGCGACCTTGGGGGACTCGGGGATATCGACGTGGTCATGTATGTGGATCCCGAGACCCATCTGCCCCTCAGATACTCCATGGACATGTCCGGGATGATGAAGGACCTGATGAAGCTGGCCCTGGCAAGTGCGGAGGGCATGGATGGCTATGAGGTGGACGTGGAGATCGGCGTGGCCAAGGCAGAATGCCGTCTCAGCGACTTCAACAGCATCGCCCCCATCGAGATCCCCGAGGCAGCCAAAGGGAGCGCCGTTGCCGGTCCCGGCGTGGCCGCCGCCGGCGCGCTGCTGTTCAAAGAGTCGAGCGACGAACCCGCTCCCATGGTGCAGACGCAGATCCAGGAGACCGTCCTCGCGGATATGGACGCGGTGCGGATCGTGGCCAAGTCCATCTCCTACCCCGCCTACTCCTACGAATCTGTGAAGCTGGATCTTGCCATCGAGAACCGGACGGACAAGCAGCTCATCGTCACCAACGACCTGCTGGTCGTGAACGGATTCGATATGATGGGGTCCATGTATGAGGAGGTCGATCCCGGCGCTACGATAGAAGCTACGCTGCTGCTGGATGACGACGTACTCAGATGGGCCGAGATCACCACCATCGCGGACCTTGCCGTGAGCTTCTCCGTAAGCTCCTCCGATTATTCCATGATGCTGGATACGCCCCGCACCCACCTCAGGACCGACGCGCCGGAAGGCTTTGTCCAAGCCGTCGATGAGGACGGCGTCTGCGTCTGGGACGACCATGACATCAAGATCATCGCCCGGCATCTGGAGCCCTGCTACGGCTCCTCCGCGGAACTGGTCCTGTGGATCGAGAACGGGACCAGCAGCTACGTGTACTTGGCCACCGATACCGTTAAGATCAACGGGATCGCCGTGGATCTCTTCGGCAACGAGATGCTCTCCTCGAACAGCTATGCGATCAGCTCCCTGCTGATCGACGAGGATGCGCTGACCGCCCAGAACATCCAGAGCATCGACAGCATTTCCCTGCAATTTGAGATCACCGTGCACGATCAGGCGGGCACCGAGCTCAAGACGGATCTGGTGGAGATCCCCGTGGTTTACTGACGCCTTCCCCTAAAAACATGACCGTCGGTCCCCCTGGGGACCGGCGGTTTTATTAGTTTTCCCCTTTAAATGTTGATCAAAATAGTGTATGATAAGGTTAGAGAATTATGGAAAGGAATCCTGTCATATGCAAAATGTGGTCCTTGCCGGCGCGTGCCGGACGCCCATCGGCACCATGGGCGGCGCTTTGAGCAGCAAGAGCGCCGTGGAGTTGGGCTCTCTGGTCATTTCGGAGGCCCTGAAGCGGGCAGGCGTGCCCGCAAACGAGGTGGACATGGTCTATATGGGCTGCGTCATCCAGGCGGCCCTCGGGCAGAACGTGGCCCGTCAGTGCGCCCTGAAGGCCGGTCTGCCCGTGGAGGCCCCGGCCCTCACGGTGAACGTGGTGTGCGGCTCCGGCCTTGCGGCGGTGAACATGGGTGCGGCCCTCATCGCCTCCGGCGACGCGGACATCGTGGTGGCCGGCGGCACGGAGAGCATGAGCAACGCTCCCTTCGCCCTGCCCAAGGCCCGGTTCGGATACCGGATGAACAACGGCACCCTGGTGGACACCATGGTGAACGACGCCCTCTGGGACGCCTTCAACGACTACCACATGGGCATCACCGCCGAAAACGTGGCCGAGCGCTGGGGCATCACCCGGCAGGAGCTGGACGAGTTCTCCGCCTGCTCCCAGCAGAAGTGCGCGAAAGCCGTGGAGGCGGGCCAGTTCCGGGACGAGATCGTGCCCGTGACCGTGAAGCAGAAGAAGCAGACCGTGGTCGTGGTCGCGGACGAGGGGCCCCGACCCGCCACCACTGTGGAGATCCTTTCAAAGCTCAAGCCCGCCTTCAAGCCCGACGGCGTGGTCACCGCGGGCAACGCCTCCGGCATCAACGACGGAGCCGCCGCGGTGGTCCTCTTGAGCGAGGAGAAGGCGAAGGAATTGGGTGTAGTGCCCATGGCCCGGTTCGTCACCGGCGCTCTTGCCGGCGTGGACCCGGCCATCATGGGCGTGGGGCCCGTGGCTGCCAGCCGGAAGGCCATGGCGAAGGCGGGGCTTACCGTGGACGATTTCGACCTCATCGAGGCCAACGAGGCCTTTGCCGCCCAGTCCGTGGCGGTGGCCCGGGAGCTTCATTTTGACCCTGATAAGCTGAACGTGAACGGCGGCGCCATCGCCCTCGGCCATCCCGTGGGCGCGTCGGGCTGCCGCATCCTGGTGACCCTGCTCCACGAGATGCAGAAGCGGGACGCGAAGAAGGGCCTCGCCACATTGTGCATCGGCGGCGGCATGGGCTGCGCCACCATCGTCGAACGGGACTAAGGAGGCAAGCATGTCCTTTGTGACTTCCATGCAGGAGGGGCCCATCCTGACCCTCACGCTAAATCGGCCGGAGGCTTTGAATGCCCTGAACGGGCAAGTTTTGGATGATCTGGACGCGGCTTTAGACGCCGTGGACCTCGATACGGTCCGCTGCCTCATCCTCACCGGTGTGGGCGATCGGGCCTTTGCCGCCGGGGCGGACATCGCCGCCATGGCAAATATGACCCCCGAGGAGGCCGCGGCCTTCTCCCGCCGGGGCAACGAGGTGTTCCGCCGGATCGAGACCTTCCCCCTCCCCACCGTCGCCGCCGTCAACGGCTACGCTCTGGGGGGCGGGTGCGAGCTGGCCATGGCCTGCGATATACGCCTGTGCAGCGAGAACGCCGTCTTCGGCCAACCGGAGGTCACTCTGGGCATCACCCCGGGCTTCGGCGGCACCCAGCGGCTCATGCGCCTCGTGGGCATGGGCAAGGCCAAGGAGCTCATCTTCTCCGCCCGGACCGTGAAGGCGGCGGAGGCCCGGTCTATGGGCCTTGTGAACGCCGTCTATCCCCCGGAGGAGCTGCTGCCCGCCGCGAGAAAGCTCGGCGAGCGCATCGCCCGAAACGCCCCCATCGCCGTCCGGGCCTGCAAGGCCGCCATGAACGAGGGCATCGACCTTCCTATGGACGAGGCCGTGGACGCAGAGGTCCGGGAGTTCTCCGGCTGCTTCGAGACGGAGGACCAGAAGCGGGGCATGGCGGGCTTTCTGAACAAGCAGAAGAACATCGAATTTCAGAATAAATAGTGAGGTCAGTGTGAAAACAGGTTTTCACACCTGTAGTTTTTCCTTTGCCGCGGACCGGCGCGGCAATTTTGCAAGCAAAACCGGTAAAACTACTAACAAGGAAGGGGAATAAAAATGATCGTAGGCATCATCGGCGCGGGGACCATGGGGTCCGGCATCGCCCAGGCTTTCGCCCAGTGCGAAGGGTTCGAGGTCAGACTATGCGACATCACGGCGGACATCGCCGCCCGGGGCAAGGGCCGCATCGAAAATCAGCTCATGAAGCGGGTAGCGAAGGGCAAGATGGACGAAAATGCGGCCAGGGACATCCTGGGCCGCATCACCACTGGCACCAACGACATCTGCTCTGACTGCGACCTCATCGTGGAGGCCGCCTTCGAGAACATGGACGTGAAGAAAGCGACCTTTACGGAGCTCATGACCATCGTGAAGCCCGATTGCATCTTCGCCTCCAACACCTCCTCCCTGTCCATCACGGAGCTGGGCGCGCAGCTCGATCGGCCCCTCATCGGCATGCACTTCTTCAACCCCGCCCCCGTCATGAAGCTGGTGGAGGTCATCGCCGGCATCAGCACCCCCCGGGCGCTGGTAGAGGAGGTGAAGAATATCGCCATCCAGCTGGGCAAGACCCCCGTGGAGGTGAACGAGGCCGCCGGGTTCGTGGTGAACCGGATCCTCATCCCCATGATCAACGAGGCCGTGGGCGTGTATGCGGAGGGCGTAGCGAGCGCCGAGGACATCGACACCGCCATGAAGCTGGGGGCCAACCACCCCATCGGGCCTCTCGCATTGGGCGACATGATCGGCCTCGACGTGGTGCTAGCCATCATGGAGGTGTTGCAGGCGGAGACCGGCGACCCCAAGTACCGGCCCCATCCTCTGCTTCGGAAGATGGTCCGAGGGGGCCTGCTGGGCGTGAAGTCCGGCCGGGGCTTCTTCACCTATACCAAGTAAAAAGGAGAAAAACACCATGACAGAGATCGACTACAACGCCCTCACGAAAGCCCTATCCTCCCGCCGATTCCTGCCCCAGGTGTTCGACACGGCGGCGGAAGCGAAGGCGGCCGCCCTTGAGATCATCGGCACAAAGAGCGTGGGCATCGGCGGCAGTGCCACCGTGCGGGACATGAAGCTGGCCGAGGCCCTGCAGGAGAACGGGAACGAGGTATACTGGCACTGGCTCGTCGCCAAAGAAGCGAAGCAGGCCGCCCGGGACAAGGCGCTGATGGCGGACGTGTACATGTGTTCCACCAACGCGCTGACCGCCGACGGGCGGCTCGTGAACATCGACGGCACCGGCAACCGGGCCGCGGGGCTCATCTACGGCCCCCACGAGGTCATCGTCATCGTAGGCAAAAACAAGATCGTGAACGGGCTCGACGAGGCCATCGACCGCATCAAGCGGGAGACCTGCCCCACCAACGCCCGGCGGCTGGGCCTCGATACCCCCTGCGCGAAGACGGACCAGTGCCACGACTGCCGCACCTCCGCCCGCATGTGCAACGTGACCTTCATCCTGGAGGCCCCCACAAGGCCGGTGAAAGCCTTCCACGTGCTGATCGTGAAGGAAGATTTAGGATTATAAGGAATCTATTGGAAGCTTCGCACCTT
>CADCNE010000050.1 GCA_902802805.1 uncultured Eubacteriales bacterium | reverse complement strand
CCATTACGGAGATGACGGTGGAACGGTATCTCTCCCAGTTCAGGGACACCGGCGTGGATACCATCATCATGGGTTGTACCCACTACCCCTTCCTGGCGCATACCCTGGAAAAACACATGCCCGAGGTCACCTTCATCAACGTGGGCAAAGCCCTGTCCCATGGGCTTCGGACTCACTTCGATCTCCCTGGGAGCGACAGGCCCAACCACGTATCCTACTTCGTCAGCGACGAGGACACCGGCATTTTGGACATCGCCCGCAGATATCTGGACGCGGTGTCCGCCGATAACGTACAGAAGGTGAACATAGATCAATTCTGACGCGCATACCCCCGAACCCGGCCGCATATACATGAGCAAAGGTCAGGGATCGGGGGAAGCGCATGAAGCAAGATAGAAAGGAAAGAGCCTGTTTGTACGGACGGTACATGGTGCAGAACGGAGCCACGGTGCGGGAGACCGCCCATTTCTACGGCACCTCTAAGTCCACGGTCCATAAACTGGTCACGGGACGGCTCAAACAGGCCGATCCGGCCCTCTATGCCCGGGTGCGCCAGGTGCTGGACACCAACAAGGCCGAGCGCCACATTCGGGGCGGTCTGGCGACCAGAGAGAAGTATATGCACGAAAAAGAGGGGCAATAGTTATCTTGTTGAACAGGCGACGCAGGCCGCGTACACATGAAGTGCGCCGGCCTTTTTTAATGCGCGAGCGCACTCGGAGAGGGTGGTGCCGCTGGTGATCACGTCGTCGATCAGGACGATGGACCGGCCGGCACACTCCGGAGCCGCCCGAAAGGCGCCCTTCAGCCTTCGATTGTTGCGGCGCTGTTTTCCGGACCGCATCTTCTGCTGGGGCGTGTGACGGATGCGGACCAGCAGATCCGGACAGATGGGAATTCCAAAACGGGAGGACACGTATTCGGACAAAAGGTAGCTTTGGTTGTACGTGCGCCGGTATTCCCGCCACCAGTGGAGCGGCACGGGCAGCAGCAGTTCCGCGTTCCATTCCTCTGGAATGGAGATGAACTGAGCGAGGAAGGGGGCATAATCCCTTCGCTCCATGTTTTTGAAGCGATAAAAGACGCTGCTGAGGGCGTCGCAATACTGTATGCCTACGGACAATCCGTCCAGACCGACGGGCGGGGCGGGGGAGATGGCCAGCTTCAGGGCTCGACGACAGTCGTCACAGAGGCCGTCCTCAGCGGTGGGCCACTCTCGATCGCAGAGATAGCATTGATGATTGGGCGGCGCGATCAGGGAAACGAGCAGCTCTTCGACCCGTTCCATGCTATACCTCCTGCAGCCGAATGGACAGGGAGGTGTACCGGCGCCGGGACTGTACGGTGCGCACCATGCGGGCTACGGTGTCCTTGTGCCCCAGGCAGTAGACCATGGCCTTGGCCCGGGTGACGGCGGTATAGAGCAGGTTTCGATTCAGCAGCATGGCCGGGCCGCCGGCGAGGGGCAGCAGCACCGTGGGAAATTCGCTGCCCTGGCTCTTGTGGATGCTGATGCAGTAGGCAAGATCCAGTTCGTCGCTCTGGGTGAAGGTGTACTCCGCCAGCCGCCCGTCGTCGAAGAGCACGTGGAGGGTACGATTGAGATTGTCCAGCCGATACAGGGTGCCCAGGTCCCCGTTGAAGACGCCGGTCCCCTCCTGCATAAGGCCGTTCTTTTCCTGACGGTACCAGGTGACCTTATAATCATTCTTGATCTGCATGATCTTGTCGCCCTGACGGAAGATGGTCTCCCCGAAGATATGCTCGGGCTTGTCCTCGGCGGCCGGGTTCAGCGTCGCCTGCAGCACCCGGTTCAGGTTCTCCACACCCAGCATCCCCTTCTTCATGGGGGCCAGGACCTGCACGTCCATCAGGGGTTCCGAAGTACCCAGCTTCCCGCATTCCTTCACGCACAGCTCCCGGACCCGTTCCAAAATGCGCTCAGGGGGCAGGATCTCCTCAAAGATGAAGTCGGAGTCCTCGCTGCTCAAAATGGGCATCTGTCCCTGATTGATCCGGTGGGCGTTGGTGATGATGCGGCTCTGGGCGGCCTGACGGAAGATCTCCGTGAGCCGAATGACCGGCAGCCGACCGCTGTCCATGCAGTCCCGCAGCACGTCGCCGCAGCCCACGGGAGGGAGCTGATCCGCGTCTCCCACCATTAGTAGCCTGGTTCCTCGGGGCAAGGCGTTCAACAGGGCGTGCATCAGGGGCACGTCCACCATGCTCATCTCGTCCACGATGACCAGATCGTATACGAGGGGATTGTCCTTGTTCCGGACGAATCCCTCCTGGGGGTTGTATTCAAGGAGCCGGTGGATGGTCTTGGCGTCGGAACCGGTGGCCTCCGTCATGCGCTTCGCCGCCCGGCCCGTGGGGGCTGCCAGGGCGAAGGTCATGCCCATTCCTGCAAAGGCGTGAGTGATGCAGCGGATGATGGTGGTCTTGCCGGTGCCAGGTCCGCCGGTGATGATCATGACCCCGGCGTCCAAGGCGCGGCTCACCGCCGTCCGCTGGCTTTCGGAGAGCGTGAGGCCCAACTCCTTCTCATACTGGGCCACGTCCCAGAAGGGATTGGCTGCAGGTGGCTCGGAGAGCTGGATGAGCTTGTTGGCGATGGCGGACTCCATGCGGGCCACGAAGGGCTGGAAGATGCCCCGCTGCTCGCCCACGAACTGCTCGACGAGGGTCCCCTCGGCGAGCATGGCGTCCACGGCGTCGGAGAGGAGCTCCTGGTCCGTACACAGGAGGCCGCTGGCTTTTATGATGAGCTTATCGTAAGGAAGATAGGTGTGTCCGTACTCCGTGCGCGCGTCCTGCAGGGCGAACTTGATGCCGGCGAACAGCCGGGCGGCGGAGTTGGTCTCAAAGCCGGCCACCCGCTGGGCGATGGCGTCGGCGGTCATGAAGCCGATGCCGTCGATGTCGTCGATGAGCTGGTAGGGGTTCTCCTGGACCTTGGCGAGGGCCAGATCTCCATAGGTCTTGTACATGCGGTAGGCCTGGTTCACCGTGATGCCGTAGGGGGCGAGGGCCATGAGAATGTCCCGCATGGACCGGTTCTCGTTGAAGGATTCTATGATCATGGCCAGCTTCTTGCGGCCGATGCCGGATACCTCCAAAAGGCGCACGGGCTCGTTCTGCATGATCTGCAGCGTGTCCATGCCGAATCGGTCCACGATGAGGCGGGCCATGGCGGGACCGATGCCCTTGATGGTGCCGCCGGAAAGATAGTTTTCAATAGCAAGCTGTGTGGAAGGAGCCAGGGTCTCGGCGAAGGTGACGGCGAACTGCTGACCGTACTTCGGGTGATACGTAAGGGTGCCTTCCGCCCGGAGCTGTTCCCCGGCGGAGGCGAGGGGCAGCGTGCCGCACAGGGTCATGAACCCATCCGCCGTTTCCGTGCGCAGGGAAAGAACGGTGTACCCGTTGTCGGTGTTCCGGTATATGATCCTGTCTACGACGCCTGAGATCTCCATATCACTCCAAAAGCTGTATCAGCGATCCCGCCAGGACCGCGGCCACATAGCAGGCGGCCAGGATGGCGGCATAGGTCCTGATACCCCGCTTGCCCCGCAAGAGGGCGAGGATGCCCAGCCCGGCGGCGGAGGAGAGGCCCGCCACCACGCCGAACAGGGCGGCCAGGAAGGGCTGGAAGGCCCCGGTCAGTAAAAACTTTTGTACGCTCTCCTTGGGTACGTTCTCCATGACAAATGTGAGGACGATGGACACGATGAACAGGGCGATCCATACCTCGATGGTGCGCTTGAGGGACTCCCGGAGGAGCTCGCCTATGGAGCTCTCCTTGCTGTGGCACTCATGCTCGATGTTCTTTTTGGCGAAGCTCTGGTGCTGCTGTTCCCGCTTCCAGATGAAGTCCAGGGTGTACCCAGCCACAACGGCCAGGATCACCTTCACCAGCAGCAGCTTCCAGATGACGGGCAACGCGCTCCGGTGGGAGAGGAGCACGGGCAGGGCTTCATCGGAGGTGGAGAGGAACACGGCTACCAGCGTTCCCGCGGTGACGATGCCGCCGTTGAAGAGGTGGGCGCAGGACACGCTGAACCCGCACTGAGGTACGCAGCCGATGAGGGCGCCCCACAGGGGGCCCGTCTTTTCGGCCCGCTCCACCCGGCGGAGCAACTTCTCCCCGGCCCGATGCTCCAGATATTCAATAAAGAAGAAGGTCAAAAACAGGATGGGGAAGAGCATCAGGCAATCCTCATAGAATACGTCCCATACCAGTTCCAGAAACGCCATATCCGATCCTTTCAAAATAGGCCCGCCGGTGGGGGCGGGCTTGGGTACTGATCCTCGTCAGAATTCCAGCTTGCTCTCGATATAGCTCTTGAGCTCGGCGATGGGCAGCCGCACCTGCTCCATGGTGTCCCGATCCCGGACGGTGACGCAGCCGTCATTCTCGGAGTCGAAGTCGTAGGTGATGCACATGGGCGTGCCGATCTCGTCCTCACGGCGATAGCGCTTGCCGATGGAGCCGGTCTCGTCGTAGTCCACTGAGAAGTACTTGGAAAGCTCCGCATGGATGGCGGAGGCCTTCTCGCCCAGCTTTTTGCTCAGCGGCAGCACCGCCGCCTTGAAGGGAGCGAGGGCCGGGTGCAGGTGTAGCACCACCCTGGTGTCGCCCTTATCCAGCTCCTGCTCCTCGTAGGCGTTGCAGAGGGTGGCGAGGAACGTGCGCTCCACGCCCAGGGAGGGCTCGATGACGTAGGGGATGTACCGGACGTTCTTCTCCGGGTCGAAGTAACTCAGATCCTTGCCGGAAGTGTTGATGTGCTGGGTCAGATCGTAATCCGTCCGATCCGCCACGCCCCAGAGCTCGCCCCAGCCGAAGGGGAAGCGGAACTCGAAGTCCGTTGTGGCCTTGGAGTAGAAGCACAGCTCCTCGGGATCGTGGTCCCGGAGCCTCAGGTTTTCATCCTTCATGCCCAGGGACAGCAGGAAGTTGTGGCAGTAGGAACGCCAGTAATCGAACCACTCAAGGTCGGTGCCCGGCTCGCAGAAGAACTCCAGCTCCATCTGTTCGAACTCACGGACCCGGAAGATGAAGTTGCCCGGGGTGATCTCGTTGCGGAAGGATTTGCCGATCTGGCCGATGCCGAAGGGGATCTTCTTGCGGGTGGTCCGCTGGACGTTGGCGAAATTCACGAAGATGCCCTGGGCCGTCTCGGGCCTCAGGTACACCGTGTTCTTCGCGTCCTCGGTGACGCCCTGGAAGGTCTTGAACATCAGGTTGAACTGCCGGATGTCCGTGAAGTTGTGCTTGCCGCAGGAGGGGCAGGGGATGTTGTTTGTTTCGATGAACTCCTTCATCTCCGCCTGAGAGAAGGCGTCCAGGGGCTTTTCAAGGGTCACGCCGTGCTCGTTGGCCCAGTCCTCGATGAGCTTGTCGGCACGGAACCGCTCCTTGCACTCACGGCAGTCCATAAGGGGATCGGAGAAGCCGCCCAGGTGCCCGGAGGCCTGCCAGGTCATGGGGTTCATCAAAATGGCCGCGTCCAGGCCCACGTTGTAGGGGCTCTCCTGGACGAACTTCTTCCACCAGGCCTTCTTGATGTTGTTCTTCAGCTCCACGCCCAGAGGACCGTAGTCCCAGGTGTTGGCAAGGCCGCCGTAGATCTCGCTTCCCGCAAATATAAAGCCTCTGCCTTTGCACAGAGAAACCAGTTTATCCATCGTCAATTCGCTCATATTGCCCTCCTTTTTCTGCCATGGGCACAGTATACCTTTCCATTATATGCGGGAAGCCTGATTTGTCAAGGAAAAGGACGGACGCACAAAATGGCGGGGAAGTACGTACTATGATGTATACGGGCGGACGGAACGCCTGAACAAAGGAGGATAGAAACATGAACTTTGGCAACAATAACCTGATGTGGATCCTGGTCCTCTTGCTCATCCTGGGCGAGGGCGGCAGCGGCGGCTGCGCCAACTGCGACACGTTGATCTGGCTGCTGCTCCTCTCCCGGTACTGCGGAGACAACGACATGGGCTGTGGATGCGGCTGCGGCGGCTCCAACACCATCGGCCGGAGCTGCGGCGTCTGAACCCTGGGCTGTGTAAGCCGCTGCGATTGATTTCAGCATCTTCCTGTGGTATACTCCTTGCATACCACAGGAAGGTCGTTTTATATGCAGTTTCAAGGGGACAACAAGCGCGTCATCGTGGGCCTGTCGGGGGGCGTTGACAGCGCCGTGGCGGCTATGCTGCTGAAGAAGCAGGGCTTTGAAGTCACGGGCGTCTTCATGCGCAATTGGGAGGATATGGACGGCACCTGCCCCGCGGAGCAGGACTACGAGGACGTGCGCCGGGTCAGCGAAGCCCTAGACATCCCCTACTACACGGTCAACTTTACCAAGGAGTATCAGGACCGGGTCTTCTCCTACTTCCTGTCGGAGTATTCCGCCGGGCGGACCCCCAACCCGGACGTGCTCTGCAACACGGAGATCAAGTTCAAAGCCTTTCTTGACTTTGCTATGAAGTCCGGCGCGGACGCTCTGGCTACGGGCCACTACGCCAGGCTGTCCCGGAATGAGAGCGGCGTCCGCCTTTTGAAAGGGCTGGATGAGGGGAAGGACCAGACCTACTTCCTGGCAGGCCTCACCCAGGAACAGCTCTCCCGGGCCATGTTTCCCATCGGCGCCATACAGAAGCGTGAGGTCCGTGACCTGGCCCGAAAGTACGCCCTGCCCGTGGCCGAGAAGAAGGATTCCACCGGCATCTGCTTCATCGGGGAGCGGAACTTCAAGCGGTTTTTGATGACGTATCTGCCTGCCTGTCCCGGGGACATGGTGGACGAGCACGGGAAGAAGATCGGCCGCCACGACGGGCTCATGTACTACACCCTGGGTCAACGGCGGGGCCTTGGCATCGGGGGCAGGAGCGACGGCAGCGGCGAAAGCTGGTTCGTCATCGGCAAGGACCTAAAGCGAAACCTGCTCATCGTCCAGCAGGGGGAGCACGAGGAGCTCTATTCCCTGTCACTGACGGTGGATCGGCTCAACGTCATTCCAAACGAAGACCTTCCCAAATCCTTTGAATGCACGGCCAAATTCCGCTATCGCCAGCCGGACCAGAATGTGACCGTGGAGCTTCTGGACGGCGGCGCGTTCGTGCGCTTTAGGGAGCCCCAGCGGGCGGTGACTCCGGGCCAGTGGTGCGTGCTGTATCGGGGTGAGGAATGTCTGGGCGGCGGGCCCATCGAGGCCACCGAGCCCCTGAAGAGGATCAACCTATGATCCGCCTGGACGCGCGGCTGCGCTGCGCCTTCGAGATGCTGCAAGGGGCAAAGGCCGTGGCCGACATCGGCTGCGACCACGGGAAGCTAACGACGGCCATGCTGCTGGACGGCGGCTGTCAACGTGTGATCGCCGGAGATATCAGCCCCGAGTGCCTCAAAAAGACACGTGACATTATTGAGCGAAACGGGCTTCAGGACAGAGCGGAGGTCCGCCTGGGCAGCGGCCTTACCATCCTCACCCCTGGCGAATGCGACGCCGCAGCCATACTGGGCATGGGTGGGGAGCTTATGATAGAACTGCTGGAAGCTTCGCCGGAGGTGGCATCGTCCCTAAACCGCCTGGTGCTGCAGCCCATGTCCGGCATTGAGGAGCTGCGGCAATGGTTATATGAAAGCAGCTATCATGTGATAGAAGATCGCCTGGTCGCCATTGGACACCGATGGTATCAACTACTGTCCGTTCACAAAGGAGATATACCTTACCCCTGGCCCGAGGGCTTTCCCCAAGACTGCTGGCTGGTGGGGTATCGTTCTTTCGCAGATCGGGACAGACTGTTAAGGCCCTATTGTGAGGAGCTTCTGAAGAAGCGCCGCCTGCAACTGCGGCAGGCGGTAGGCACGGCGGGGGAGGACAGGCTCTTCCGGGAAGCCGGACAACTGGAACAGATCATAAAGGAGATACACCAATGGAATTAGCGAAGTTTTGCGCCTGCATGGACCAAATAGCGCCTCGGCCCCTGGCCCTGGACTTTGACAACGTGGGCCTGCTGGTAGAGCCGGACCATGCTGAGATCAGGAAGGTGCTGATCGCCCTCGACTGCACCACCGTCACAGCCCGGGAGGCCATCGACCTGGGCGTGGACCTGCTGGTGACCCATCATCCCCAGTTCTTCCACGGGGTCAAGAGCATCGGCTTCTCCTCGCCCGTCACCGGAGCCGCGGCCCTGCTTTTGCGCCATGGCATCGGCCACTATGCGGCCCACACCAATCTGGACGCGGCGGAGGGCGGGGTGAACGACACCCTGGCCGGGTTCCTTGAGCTTCAAAACGAAGAGCCCATTCCCCCGGAAAATATCGGCCGCATAGGCGTCCTGGCAAGCCCCATAAAGCTCTCCGCGCTGGTGGAAAGATGCAATGCCCTGCTAAACAGCCGCGCCGCGTATACAGGTGACCCGGATCGGCTGGTGTCCCGTATCGCGGTCCTGGGTGGGGCCGGAGGCGGCGATATCGAGTATGCCAGGGACGCTGGGGCGGAGGCGTACATCACCGGCGAAGCCAAGCACAATCAGATACTGGAGGCGCGGGAGATGGATCTGCCCCTGATCCTCTGCGGCCACTATGAGACGGAGCGGGTGGTGCTGAAATCTTTGCAGGACCGTTTACAAATCCTCGCTCCTGATGTACAATATTATATAACGCTTCGGGAGAAGGCGCCTTTGCTGTTCTCCTGAAAGGAGGAACCATGACCAAATTAGAATACCTGCTCATGTATCAGAAAGCGGATCTTAAGAAGCAGCAGCTGGAAAACAGCCTGCGCACCACGGAGAGCCGCCAGAAGCTGAACAAGATCACCAAGCTCCTCAGGGAGCAGCAGGCCACCATCCAGAAGCTCACCGAGGACGCCGACGGGCAGCAGACCGCTTTAGGCAAGCTCCTTGCCCAGCAGGAGAGCCTGTCCCACGAGCTGGAGCTTAACCATTCCGAGATGGAGACTTTGGAGGCGGATGAAGAGGTGACCGCCGAGGAGCTGACAGAGTTCCGCACGGACGTGGAGCGGCTAAACCGGGAGCTCGGTCGTCTCGAGAAGGACGTGAGGAGCCTGTTGGATCAGCTGGAGAAGACCTCCGCTGACTTCCAGAAAGCCCGTTCCCTGGGCGCCAAGGCCAAGAAGGAGTACGATCGTCTCAAGGCCGTGGTGGAGGTAGAGAAGAGCGAGGGCGCCGCTGACATCACCACCGCCACCAAGGAGATGGAGACCGTGGAGCGGCAGGTTGACCCCACCTTCCTCGCCAAGTATAAACGAGCACGAGTCCATCACAGCATGCCGGTTGTCCCGGTGGTCAACGAAAAATGCAGCGGCTGCAACATGTCGCTCCCCATGGCCGTCATCAAGAAGCTGAACAACCAGGATAACGTCATGGAGTGCGAGAACTGCGGTCGGATACTGTATCAGAAGCTCAATTAGTACAGGTTTGTAACGAGTAAGCAAGACGATTGCGGCCTTACAGGCTGAGGAAAGTCCGAGCACCACAGGGCAGGGTGCCGGGTAACACCCGGCGATGGCGACATCAGGGAAAGTGCAACAGAAATAAACCGCCCACTTCGGGTAAGGATGGAAAGGCGAGGCAAGAGCTCACCGGCGATCCGGCGACGGACCGGCCATGTAAACCCCACTCGGTGCAAGATTGGAATGGGAGCAATAACAGCGGCCCGCTGCGCTCCTGATAATCGCATGAGCCGTCAGGCAACTGGCGGCCTCAGATAGATAATCGTCCGCAGGTCGACCTGCGACAGAACTCGGCTTACTGCTTGCTCGTTACATTTTTGTTTGAAACGCCCACAGGACAGCATGAACGTAGGTATTTCCACAGCAAGCATATTCAACAAGGCCATGGTGGAGGATATCCCCGCCATGCTGTCTCCTATGGGCGTTCGAAACATCGAGGTGTTTTTGAACACCTTTTCTGAGTACCGTCCGGATTTTGTGCGCCTGCTCCGGCGGCGGATCGACGACGCGGGGCTTACCGTGTACAGCGTCCATCCCATGAGCAACCAATTCGAAGCCCAACTCTTCTCCATCCATCCCCGGCAGAAGGCGGACGCCTTTTCCGTTTACCGGGATGCGTTGAACGCGGGCCGCATCCTGGGCGCCACCCACTACGTGATGCACGGCTCGCCCCATCTCGGCGGCACGGCCAAGAACCTGGAACTGGAGCGCATCGCCCCCGTGTTCGTTGAGCTGCTGGACATCGCCGCGGAATACAGCATCACCCTATGCCTTGAAAACGTCAGCTGGTGTTTCTTCCATGCCCCATCATTTGGGGCGGAGCTTAAGGCACGGCTGGGGGACCACCGCTTGAAGTTCGTGCTGGACATCAAGCAGGCCGTTCGCTCCGGGGAGGACCCCTTCGCCTTCGTGGAGGCGGTGGGGGAGGACATGGCCAACTGGCACCTGTGCGACTACGCCTTCGATGGAGCCGGCAAGCTTAGTTTGAAGATGCCCGGGCAGGGGCAGTGCGACTTCCCGGCCCTGGGCAGGGCCATGGTGGACAAGGGCTACAAAGGCCCTGCGTTCATCGAGGTGTACAGCGATATGTATACGGATCTGGACGAGCTCAGATCGTCCTTTGAGACCATGAAAACCACTCTTTCCACACTTTAAATAACGATTTTGAGGTGTCGCTATGAAGGACTACGAGACCGCTGCCTGGCGCGAGAGCATGCGACTGAAGATCAACTACAACAACATGATGAAAAGCACCCTGATCCTCGACGGATTCACCGCGGACGAGATCAAGGCCCTGCCCCTCGAGGCTGCGTTCAAGGCTATGACTGCTAAGCGAGGCCAGCTCAAGTGGCGCGAGCTCCCCCATAACCAGGAGGAGATCGTAGCGAAGATTGAGGAGACCGCCGCCTGGGTCCGTGAGGAAGCGGAGTATTTCGTGGTGCTGGGCATCGGCGGCAGCGCCCTGGGCCCCATCGCCGTACATCAGGCCCTTCGTCACCTAAATTACAACGAACTGCCCAGGGAGAAGCGGGGCGGTCCCCGGCTGTATGTCCTTGACAACGTGGATCCCGAGCGGTTCGCGGCCCTTCTCGACGTGATCGACATCCAAAAGACGGTGTTCAACGTGATCACCAAGTCCGGCAGCACCTCCGAGACCATGTCTCAGCTGCTGATCGCCGTTGACCTTCTTAAGAAGGCCGTGGGCGAGGACATCTCCCGGCACCTCATCGCCACCACGGACAAGGAGAAGGGGAATCTCATCAAGATCGCCAAGCAGGAGAACCTGACCACCTTCATCGTCCCCGACGGCGTGGGCGGCCGCTTCTCAGAGCTGTGCCCGGTGGGGCTGGTGGCCGCCGCGGTCTGCGGCATCGACATACGGGAGCTCCTGGCCGGCGCGGCATATATGGATATGCTCACCCAAAACGAGAACGTTCTCCAAAACCCCGCCTGTGTCTTGGGCGCCCTGCAGAAGGTGGCCATGGACCGGGGCATGAACATCCACGTGATGATGCCCTACGCGGATTCCCTCAAGTACATTTCCGACTGGTATGCCCAGCTGTGGGCCGAGTCCCTGGGCAAGAAGTTCGGCCTGGACGGCAAAGTGGTCCATGCGGGTCAGACGCCGGTGAAGGCCCTGGGCGTCACCGATCAGCATTCCCAGGTCCAGCTCTACACCGAGGGCCCCTTCGACAAGGTGGTCACCATACTGGGCGTAGACAAGTTCCGCACCGTGACCCCCATCCCCGAGGGCTATCCTGATATCCCGGACGTGCACTTCCTCTCCGGACACACCCATAACGAGCTTATCCAGGCAGAGCAGGCGGCCACGGCCTACGCGCTCACCAAGTCCGGCCACGTGAACTACACCATCACCCTGCCCGAGGTGAATCCCTTCACCGTGGGCGAGCTCCTCTACATGTTCGAGGTGGCCACCGCCTTCGCGGGTGAGCTCCTGGGCATCGACGCTTTCGACCAGCCCGGCGTGGAGGAAGGGAAGAAGGCCACCTACGCGCTTCTCGGCAAGCCCGGCTTCGACGAGAAGCGGGCTGAGCTCGCTGCCCGTCCGGCGGAAGACCCGGCGTACATCCTGTAAATGGCTAAACCCGGCAAGACCAAGCCAACGAAAGGAGTGGACATCGTCATCATCTTTCTGGTGACGGTGCTGCTCCTTTTTGGCCTTGTCGCGCTTTTGAACGTTCTCTCCGATCCCTTCGACGGCACGGAGGTGGGACTGGAGGGCTTTTTGAGCCGGCTGAACCTCGAATACTTCAACCGGCAGTTGGTCAGCATCCTCATCTCCCTGGCCGTGGCCGTGCCCATCGCGTTTCTCAATTACGATCAGTATAAGCCCTTCGTCAAGACCGCCTATATCCTTATTTGCATGCTGCTGGGGCTGCTGCTGGTGGTCAAGGTGAACACCCGTGGCGTCTTCGGCTGGTTCAAGATCGGCACCTCCCGGGCGTTCCAGCCCTCCGAGCTCGGTAAGGTGGTGCTGCTGGTGGCCCTCTCGAAGTTCGTCTCAGAGGCGTACGATCGCCGGGGCCACTTCAACAACTTCTGGGACGTGCTGCAGGCGGTCATCATCTTCGCCGTGCCCTTCACCCTGGTCATGATGCAGCCGGACTTCGGCACGGCCATGGTCTTTGCGGTCATCTTCGCCGGGGTGGTCTTCGCCGCCCGCATCAGCTGGCTCTATATCCTGGGCGGCGGCGCGACCACGGTGCTGAGCCTGCCACTCATCTATCGGTATCTTTTAGACAACGACCAAAAGGCCCGCATCCGGGTGTTCCTGGACCCGACGCTGGACCTGGAAGGGGACGGGTACAATGTGCTCCGTTCCAAGGAACTGGTGGGCTCCGGCGGACTGTTCGGCAAGGGCTTCTTCTCCGTGGGCACCATGGCGCAGAAGAAGTATGTGCCGGAGCGGCAAACGGACTTCATCTTTTCCAGCATCGCCGAGGGCCTGGGGTTTGTGGGTTCCGCCATCCTCATTCTGCTGTTCTTCCTGCTGTTGCTTCGGATACTGATGGTGGCCCGCCGCTCCAAGGACATGTTCGGCCGCTGCCTCTGCGTGGGCACGGTGGCCATGATGGGCTTCCACGTGTTCGAAAATATCGGCATGAACATGGGCCTGCTGCCCGTGACGGGCATCCCGCTGCCCTTCATCAGCTACGGCGGCAGCAACATGCTGGCCACCTTGGCTACCATCGGCATCGTGCTCTCCGTGAACTATCGAGCCT
>CADCNE010000049.1 GCA_902802805.1 uncultured Eubacteriales bacterium | reverse complement strand
GCTCCGGCTAAGCCGAAGTTGTGCGAGATGGCCGCGCCTGCGATCATACCGAACACGGTGACGGCGGAGTCGCCATTGCCTTCACCGGCCAGGATCAGCTGCCGAAGAGGGCAGCCGCCCAGGAGCACGGAGCCCCAGCCCGCCAGAGCCATGCCCAGGAAGTTCCAGACGTGATTGCTGTGGGCCACGGGCTGACCCTCAAATCCCAGGTTGAAGGGAGTAAGCTTGCCCCAGCCCAGACCGCCAAAAGCCAGCTTCCCGATCACGGTGACGGCGAAGATGGCTGCGAACCCATAGAGAAGCTTGAAGTCCTTAAACATCATGGCGTCCCGGAGGCCGCCCACCATGCAGAGGCGAGCCCGTTGGGCAAGGGCGCCCACAACGACGGCGATGATGAGGGCAACAAAGAAGGGGGCGTGCATGGAGCCGGGGCCCTCGGTGCTGATCTTGAACAGGGTCGGGAACAGGACGAACGCCGCACCGGCAAGGATCAGAAAAGCAGGCAGGACGGAACCTTCCGCCGTGCCCAGGGTGTAGGTGCGCTTGAGGGAAAAGCCCTTCTTCAGGAACAGGGTGCCCACGAAGATGCCTATGGCAAAGCCGGCCAGGGCCACCAGGGCGTTGAGATCGCCGCCGCCCAGGCGGAGGACCATCCTAAGGGGGCAGCCCAGGAACACCAAGGCGCCGATCATGACGAGAGCGCCCAGCAGGAACCGGGTGGCCGGCGAGGAACCACCCTTAGCCCTGAATTCGCCCTTGATGAGGGCCATGATCAACGCGCCAAGCACCAAGCCGATGATCTCAGGACGCATATACTGAACGACGGCGGCGGAATGGAGCCCCAAGGTGCCCGCAATATCCCTCTCGAAGCAGGCGATGCAGAAGCCCATGTTGGCCGGGTTGCCTAAAGCGCTCAGGGCAAGAGCGGCGATGCCCACAGCCACACCGGCCAGAACGACCGTCCAATTCACTTTTTTCATTCTGTTACCTCCGAAGCTCCGAACGTATCGGTTTTCTCCCCTCCATTATAGGAGCGTATTAGGCAAAAATCGAATGGAAAATACCTATAGGTACTCTTTAAGTATCGGTTATTCCGATAGAAGAATAGCGCTCGTCTGGGCTTTGACATATTGTATGAATCGAAGCTCCGCGGCGGAAAGCAGCGTATCCTTTGGCCAGACGACATATAGCTTTCGCTCTTCCGCTTCAGGGGCAAAGGGAAAGGCCAGGAGTTTGCCCGCCCTGACCTCGGCGGAAACAGCAAGATCGGAGATCATGGAAACGCCCATGCCCTCTCCCACGCTGATCTTGATGCTCTCCGGATTGTCCATCCTGGCTACGATGTTGACATCCCTCACCCCCAGCCGCTGCAGAAAGGCGTCGGCGGCATGCTGGGTGCCGGAGCTCTCCTCCCGGGCGATCATGGGTAAATGCAGCAGGTCCTGCCCCGTCTTCCCTTCCTCCTGCAAGGCTCGGAACGCTTCGCTGTTCTCTGTGATCAGCACCAGATGGTCCCGGGCGATCTCCTGAAAGATCAGCGACCTGTCCCTGTTCTTGTAGCCGGTGAACCCGATGCGCACCTCGCCCTTTTTTAGGCAATTCAAAACCTGCTCGCTATCTCCCCTGCGCAGGATGTATTTGGTCTGAGGATGCTTCTTCATATACCCGGACAGAAGTTTCGGCAGCAGATACTGGGCGGGTACGGTGGACGTGCCGATGCGCAGCGGTTCCTCCCGCCCCTCGGTTCGGCCCTCCTGCAGGGCCTCCATGCGGGACAGGATGTCTTTTGCCGTGGAGTAGACCCTCTTCCCCTCCTCCGTCAGGATCACCTTTTTCCGGGCCCCTCGTTCGATGAGACAGGCCCCCAGCAGCTCCTCCAGGGTGCGTATATGCATGCTGACGGTGGATTGAGTCAGGTGCAGGTCCTCCGCCGCCTTGGTGAAGCTGCAGTATTCCGCCGTGGCCACGAAGACCTCCAGCTGTCGGATGCTGATGTCCAGCATGTGCTCTCCTTCCTCTGCCATGAGAAAAATATATGTGACATTTCTCCCCGGCTGTGTTATCCTTACCCTATGGATACGATCTATCTTGACAACGCCGCCACGTCCTTTCCGAAGCCGGAAGGTGTGGCAGAAGCCATGGTGCGCTACCTTACCGAGGTGGGCGCCCCCCTGAACCGCTCCGTCTACGGTCGCGCCCAGGCGGCGGAGCTGGTCACCCTGTCCCTCAGGGAACAGCTCAAAACCTTCTTCCATTTCCCCGAGAAGGCCACCCATGTGATCCTAACCCCGGGCAACACTTACGGGCTAAACTTTCTGATTAAAGGGCTCCTCAAACCCGGAGACCATGTGATCGTCAGCGCCATGGAGCACAACGCCATCATGCGGCCCCTGCTGCAGATGATGGGAATCACATTCGACAGGCTCCCGGCCGATTCAGAGGGCTTTATCGATCCCAACGATATCCACGGTCTGGTTCGACCCAACACGAAGCTGATCGTCATAGCTCACGGCTCCAACGTATCCGGCTCCGTGCAGGATGCGGAGGCCATCGGACGGATCGCCGCCCAGTACGGCATTCCCTTCGCTTTGGACGGGGCACAGACCGCGGGGCACTTCCCTCTGGACTTCCAGCGTTTCGGGCTCAGCGCCCTGTCCGTTCCCGGACATAAGGGTCTGTTGGGGCCCTCCGGCATAGGAGCGCTGCTCCTGACGGACGAGATGGCCAACAAGCTCTCCCCTTTGGTAGCCGGGGGCACAGGCAGCGCTTCCGACAGCGAATACCTCCCCGCCTTCCTGCCGGACCGCTTTGAATCCGGCACCCTGAACCTGCCCGGCATTTACGGTTGGGAGGCGGCCATGCGCTTTGTCGGCAAGCAGGGCATCGACGCCTTGCGGGCCCATGAGGTGGAGCTGACCAAACACTTTCTGAACGGCATACGTGACATCTCAGGGGTGCGTCTGTGCGGTCCGGACAGAGTTGAGAACCGGGTGGGCGTGATCTCTCTGGATTTCCTTAGCCAGGACAACGCCGCGGTGACCTACGAGTTGGAACAGCGCTTCGGCATCCTGACCCGTTGTGGCCTCCACTGCGCGCCCGCCGCTCACAGGAGCTTGGGCACCTTTCCCCGGGGCACGGTCCGCTTCTCTCTGGGCTATGCCAACACCGCCGTGGACGTGGACGCAGCCATCGCCGCCATCCGTACTCTTGCCTGATCAGCGCAGAAAGATTCGCTTTCCCCCTTCATATTCCTGCACCGTTCCTATGCGCTGCGCGCTGGGAACGTTTTTTTGCAGCTCATCAAACATCCTGTCCGCATCCCCCGGAGCGCAGGCGATCAAAAGGCCTCCGGAGGTCTGGGGATCGAACAGCATGTCCTGTACCTCAAGGTCGATCCTCGATAACTCCACCGCTTTTTCAGCAAAGGTCCTGTTGCGGTAGGCTCCTGCAGGAATCAGGCCGAATCGGGCCAGTTCTCTGGCTTCAGGGATCAAATCGATAGCCTTTGTGTCTATGACGGCCTGGACGTCGCTCCCCTCCATCATCTCAAAGGCGTGACCCAGAAGGCCGAAGCCCGTCACGTCCGTGCAGGCGTGGACGTCGTACTTCACCATCACGTCCCGGGCGGATCGGTTCAGAGTGGTCATGAGCTCGAACATGCGCTTCTCCCCCGCTTCGCTGACCATGTCCGCCTTGGCTGCCGTGCTCAGAATGCCGATGCCCAATGGCTTGGTGAGGAACAGCACGTCCCCAGGCCTTGCCCCGGAGTTGGTCAGCACCCGGTCTGGGTGCACGAAGCCCGTTACTGCCAGACCGTATTTCGGCTCATCGTCATGGATGCTGTGGCCGCCGGTGATCAGCGCCCCCGCCTCATAGACCTTGTCGTAGCCACCCCGCAGGATGTCGTGGACCGCCTCCATGGGCATCTTCTCCGGCACCGCCATGATGTTTAGGCACAGCTTGGGTTCGCCGCCCATGGCGTGCACGTCGGACAGGGCGTTGGTGGCCGCGATCTGCCCGAAGAGGTAGGGATCGTCGGCGATGGGCGGGAAAAAGTCCACGGTCTGGACCAGTGCCAGATCATTGGAAATTCTATATACGGAGGCGTCGTCGCTGTGGTCGAAACCCACCAGCAGGTTCGGGTCCGAATGGACCTTTATGTCCTGCAGGAGCTTCGAGAGCACCCCGGCCCCCACCTTGGCGCCGCAACCCGCGCATTTGCTGAGCTTCGTCAGCTTGACCGGCTTCTGTTCCATGTTTTTTACCTCTTTTATCGGAATTACCGATAGTTTATCACACTTTGGCATAGTTGTAAACCGTCTGTTCCCTGCTGTTTACGGTATCGTTATTCTTTCAATAAATATATAACTTATCGTCAAACACATGTCTGCATGTCACACTCTGTTTACATTTCATCGCTGAATCGCGTCCTCTTTTTTAGGTTAACTTAAACTTTGCCCTGTATAGTTGGCCTATCAAAACAAGGAGTTGACCCCTATGGAAACCACCTACATTTTCAAGCGTGTGGAACGGAAATACCTCATTGACGAGGTCACCAAAAAGCGGCTGCTGCAGCGAACGAAGGGCGCGCTGCTCCTGGACGAATACGGAAAAAGCACCATCTGCAGCCTGTACATCGACACGCCGGATCATCGGATCATCCGCAATTCCATCGACGCAGACGCATACAAAGAAAAGCTCCGGCTGAGAAGCTACGGGACTCCGAAGGACGATTCCACTGTGTATCTGGAGCTGAAAAAGAAGTATCAGGGCATCGTCTATAAGCGTCGGGTGAGCCTGCCCCTCTCCGTTGCCAAAGCGTATCTTGCCGACGGGAAGATCCCCGACTACACCCAGATCTGGCGGGAGATCGACTATGCGATGCGCTTTTACGGCTGGCCGATGCCGGCAATGGTCGTTTCCTATGAGCGGGAAGCCTATATCTGGTCAAGCGATCCCTCGTTCCGTGTCACTTTTGACAGTGCGCCGCGGGCCAGGGACACCGCCCTGCAGCTCGAGCGCGGCTCCGCCGGTTCACCCCTGCTCCCCGTGGGGCTGGAGCTGATGGAGGTCAAGAGCGCCGGAGCCATGCCGCTGGCCTTCTCCCAAGTGCTAAACGCGCTTCAGATCCGGCCCACTTCCTTTTCGAAGTACGGCACGGCATACCTGAATTCCCTGGCCAAAACGCCGATCCCAACCGAAACCGCCACGAAAGGAGCGATGCAATATGTCAGCAATCTTTGATTCCATCCTGTCCGAAGGCTTTTCCGTCACCATGTTCCTGGCCTGCCTGGCCGCCGCGGGCATCTGCGGCCTGGTGGCTTCCTTCATCATGGGGAAGTCCGGGGAAGCCAGCAAGGGGTTTTTGATCTCTCTGGTGGTGCTGCCTATGGTGGTGTGTACCGTGATCCTCATGGTCAACGGGAGCGTTGGCACCGGCATCGCCGTGGCGGGCGCCTTCTCCCTGGTCCGGTTCCGGTCCGTGGCGGGTAAGGCCAAGGATATCTCCGCCATTTTTCTCGTCATGACGGCGGGTCTCGCCTGCGCGGCAGGGTATGTGGTCATCGCTCTGCTGTTCACCATTTTGGTGAGCCTGGTGATCCTGCTCCTCTCCCAACTCAGCTTCGGTCAGAAAGAGATGTACGAGCTCCATATCACCGTTCCCGAGACCCTGCAGTTCGCCGGCGCTTTCGACGACCTTTTCTCCCGGTATACGAACAGACATAAGCTGATCAAGACCCGGACCTCCAACATGGGCAGTCTCTACAAGCTCTCCTACGACGTGGAGCTGAAGGACCCCACCGTCACCCAGGCCTTCCTGGACGAGCTTCGCTGCCGGAACGGAAATCTGGAGATACTGATCACGGAAAAACTGGAAGGAGCGGACGCATTATGAGGAAAGGAAAGCACATCTTCAGCATCGTGTGGGCCCTGCTGCTGTTTGGGTTCACCGTCTACGCGGCGCTGGACACCTTCGTGATCCGGCACGCCTACACCGTGGTGGAAGCGGAATCGCCGGCAGAGCAGACGGCAGAAGCGACGGCAGAGAGCACACCACCTGCCACCGTGATACAGGCGTCCATCGCCGAAGCCACGCCCGAGGCCACCGCGGCTCCCACGGAGGCAGCGCAGGTCATTTCCACGGCGAACAGCTATTCCGACGGCAACGTCATCATCTCCATTTCTGAGGTCCGCGCCTACGACTCCACCGTGTACGTGGCGGATGTGGTCCTTGCCTCCCCCGAATACCTGCAGACCGCCTTTGCCAACAGCACCTACGGCCGCAACGTGACCGCTAAAACCAGCAGCATCGCCGAGAACGCCAACGCCGTCCTGGCCATCAACGGGGATTACTACGGCGCCCGGCAGAGCGGCTACGTCATCCGAAATGGCGTGATCTATCGAAGCACCGCCAATCGGAACGCGGAGGACCTGGTGATCTATCGGGACGGCAGCTTCGGGATCGTCAACGAGTCCCAGATCAGCGCTCAGGAGCTGCTTAATAGCGGCGCGTGGAACGTGCTCTCCTTTGGACCCGCCCTGCTGATCGACGGGGAGATCGCCGTTTCTTCCGGGGAGGAGGTGGGCCGCGCCATGGCCAGCAACCCCCGCACCGCCATCGGCATCGTGGATGACCTCCACTATCTCTTTGTGGTGTCCGACGGGCGTACCAACGCCAGCGAAGGCCTTTCGCTGCGAGAGCTGGCACAGGTGCTCAAAGAGCTGGGGGCCAAGACAGCCTATAACCTGGACGGCGGCGGTTCCTCCACCATGGTCTTTCAGGGTCAGGTGGTCAACAACCCCACCAGCAACGGAAAACGGATCACGGAAAGGAGCGTGAGCGACATTGTTTGCATCACCTGCTGAAACTACGAAAAGCACCTGGGTACGCATCACCATACGGTATCTACTGGCGACCATCTTCTGTGCCGCCTTTGGGGCGGTGTATGAGTTGTTCAGCCATGGCGTCTATGCCTACGGCATGCTGTACGCCTTTATCTTCCCTCTGTTGGGCGGTGTCCTTCCCGGTCTGCTGTTCATGAAAGGAAATGGAAAGATCCTTGCCGGCACGGCATTGCAGCTGTGGAGCTTCGGCATCTCCGCCCTGACGGTAGGCGCACTCTTCTCCGGCGCTTTAGAGATCTACGGCACCACCAGCCGGCTCACCACAGTATACTGGCTGGCGGGAGTCGTATGTCTGCTGCTTTCTGTTCTGACGGCGCTTCTGCTTCCCGACCATGCTGACGTAAAAACGGTTGCAAACCCGTGACCCGTCCTGTATACTGGTCAAAAATATACGGGAGGAAAAGATATGGAGCACATTGGCACAAAACGGTTGGAAACGGAACGCCTGATCCTGCGCCCCTTTGTGACGGAGGATGCGGCGCCTATGTTTCGTAACTGGGCCAGTGATCCGAAGGTGACCCGATATCTGACATGGTCCGCACATTCAGACCTCTCCATCACCTCGGCTGTGATCAGCAGCTGGATCAAACGGTACGATGATCCATCCTACTACCATTGGACTATAGAACTGATGTCCCTTGGTGAACCCATCGGCAGCATCAGCGGGGTCAGGGTGGATGAAGCTTCTCGTTCCGTGGAGATAGGATACTGCATCGGCCGCTTCTGGTGGGGCCAAGGCCTGGTGGCGGAAGCGCTGCGCGCCTTGATCGCCTTCTTCTTCGAGCAGGTGGGCATGGAAAGGGTCATTGCCTGCCATGACCCCAACAATCCAAATTCCGGCCGGGTCATGCAAAAATGTGGTATGACATTTACGGGATATGGTCCCAAGGAGGGAACGGATCGGACGTTATGCTGGTATGCTATTGAGCGTGGAAAATACTTTGAGCTAAGGGATAAATAGTATTTGGGGCTGTTAGGACAGCCCTTTCTTCTATCTGAATTGTGTGGGAAACAGGATTTGTTCGCGCTGCGGCTTGGTCGATGCGTGGCTCTGAAGCCCCACAGGGGCTTCATTCACTACCAAAGGACTCTGTTCTTTGTTGGTGCGGGAAACAGGACTTGCTCTCGCCTGCGGGCTCAGACAGGGCTCGGCTCTCGGGCTCCACTGGAGCCCGATTCACTACCGAGCCCTTCAAGTCCTGTTCCATCCTATGTAAGCAAATAACCTCCGGAAAACCGGAGGTTATTTGCTTGGTGCGGGAAACAGGACTTGAACCTGCATGAAATCGCTTTCACACGGACCTGAACCGTGCGCGTCTGCCAATTCCGCCATTCCCGCATATTGGTGGATGGGGGTGGATTCGAACCACCGAAGTCTGTGACAACAGATTTACAGTCTGCTCCCTTTGGCCACTCGGGAACCCATCCATGTATGAAGCTGTCAAGGATTGGAGCTGGTGAAAGGAGTCGAACCTTCAACCTACTGATTACAAATCAGTTGCTCTGCCATTGAGCTACACCAGCAAGCTGGTGAGCCGATTATCCGGGGAAAAATGGCGACCCGGAGGGGGCTCGAACCCCTGACCTCCAGCGTGACAGGCTGGCGTACTAACCAACTGTACTACCGGGCCGCGTGGTGGGCCTTCAGGGACTTGAACCCCGGACCGATCGGTTATGAGCCGACTGCTCTGACCAACTGAGCTAAAGGCCCAATCAATTCCCAGAAGGAAATGGTGACCCCGAGGAGAATCGAACTCCTGTTACCGCCGTGAAAGGGCGATGTCTTAACCGCTTGACCACGGGGCCACACCTGGTCGGGGTGAGAGGATTCGAACCTCCGGCCCCATGCTCCCAAAGCACGTGCGCTACCGGACTGCGCTACACCCCGTAAAGCGCCACGCTGCTTTTCGCGACTTGACAAATATACATCATGCAGAAGAAAATGTCAATAGCTATTTTGAAATATTGTCCGCCGCGATCCACCGTATCTCCGCACTGTGGCACGGAGATACGGTGGTTGTCATTTCGGCGTTCAGTCGTTCAGCGCTTCCCGACGCTCCTGCAGTTTTTGGAGCATGTCCTCCCCCGCCTGGAGCTTGCGGCGCTCCTCGTTGACCACCGCTTCCGGGGCCTTGGAAACGAACTTCTCGTTAGAGAGCTTGCCCTGGGCACGGGCGATGTCGCCCTTCACCCGGTCGATCTCTTTGTCGATACGCTCCCGCTCCTTGTCAAGGTCCACCAGGGAAGCGAGGGGAATGAATGCCTCCGCCTTCTCACAGACGATGTGCACGTCGCTCTTGAGGGCCTGGCCTCGCTCGCTCGTGATGGAGGTCTTCTCCACGCCGGCCAGCTTAAAGAGATACCCCTCCGCCCCTTCGAGGATCTTGGGATCGGCTGTGATGATGCGCGCCTCGATCCTCTGAGCGGGCGGCACCTTGAGATCCGCACGGATGTTGCGGATGTTCTTCACCAGGTCCATGATGGTCTCCATGGCGGCGCACTCCCGCGCATAGAGCTGCCCTTCCTTAGCCTTGGGCCAGGCGGAGAGCATGATGGTCTCCTCGTGGCCCGGCAGCTGCTGGTAGAGCTCCTCCGTGATGAAGGGCATGAACGGATGGAGCAGCTTCATGGACGTGCCCAGCACCTTGATAAGCACCGCGGATACGTTCTCCTTCCGGGCCTGATCCTCGCCGTACAGGGCGGATTTGGCCATTTCGATGTACCAGTCGCAGAACTCGGCCCAGATGAAGTCGTAGATCTTCTCCGCGGCCAGATTCAGTTCGTAATCGTCCAGATTGTCCGTCACCTCCCGGGTGATCTCGTTGAGACGGGACAGGATCCACTTGTCGGCGGTGTCGAGCAGCTCCTCCCGGATGGTGGGCTGAGCGTCCTCAGGGATGTTCATGAGCACGAACCGTGCTGCGTTGTACACCTTGTTGCAGAAGTTCCGGGCGGACTCCACCTTCTCCCAGTAGAAGCGCATGTCGTTGCCGGCGGAGTTGCCGGTGACCAGGGAGAAGCGCAGGGGGTCTGCGCCGTACTTTTCGATGATCTCGAGAGGATCGATGCCGTTGCCCAGGGACTTGCTCATCTTCCGGCCCAGGCTGTCCCGCACGAGGCCGTGGATATACACGTTCTCGAAGGGGGGCTTCTTCATGACCTCCATGCCGAAGGTGATCATGCGGCTCACCCAGAAGGTGATGATGTCGTAACCGGTCACCAATGTGCTGGTAGGATAGAAGTAATCGAGCTCCGCGGTCTTCTCCGGCCAGCCCAGCGTGGAGAAGGGCCAGAGGCCCGAGGAGAACCAGGTGTCCAGCACATCCTCGTCCTGCCGGAGTTTGCCGCCGCAGACAGGGCACTTCTCGGGGGCCGTTTCCTCGCAGAACACGCCGCCGCAGTCGTCGCAGTAGTACACAGGGATGCGATGGCCCCACCACAGCTGACGGGAGATGCACCAGTCCCGGATGTTCTCCATCCAGTTGAAGTAGGGCTTTGAGAACCGCTCGGGGATGAACTTCACCTGGCCGGACCGCGCCGCCTCCAGCGCGGGCTCCGTCAGGGGCTTCATATCCACGAACCACTGCTTGGACACGATGGTCTCGATGGTGGTGTGGCAGCGATAGCAGGTACCCACGTTGTGGGTGTAGTCCTCGATCTTCACCAGATTCCCGCTCTTTTCGAGGTCCGCCACGATGTTTTTCCGGCACTCGAAGCGTTCCTGGCCGCAGTATTGGCCGCCGTTCTCGTTTATATAGCCTTTCTCGTCGAAGACCTTTAGGATGGGCAAATCATGCCGCTGGCCCACCTCAAAGTCGTTGGGGTCGTGGGCGGGCGTGATCTTCACCGCGCCGGTGCCGAACTCCATCTCGCAGTATTCGTCCCCTACGATGGGGATCTCCCGGTTGACCAGGGGCAGGATCACGGTCTTGCCGATGATGTCCGTATACCGGGGGTCCTCCGGGTTCACGGCGATGGCTGTATCGCCCAGCATGGTCTCGGGGCGAGTGGTGGCCACGGTGATGGAATAGGACTTGTCCGGGGCGTCGTAGCGGATGTGCCAGAGATGGCTCGCCTGAGTCTCATACTCCACCTCAGCGTCACTGAGCGCGGTCTTGCAGTCAGGGCACCAGTTGATGATGCGGTCGCCCCGATAGATGAGCTTCTTATCATAGAGGGACTTGAAGACCTTCAGCACGGCCTTGTTGCAGCCCTCGTCCATGGTGAACCGCTCCCGGTCCCAATCGCAGGAGGAGCCCATCTTGCGAAGCTGCTTCACGATGGCGGAGCCGTATTCCTCCCGCCATTGCCAGGCCCGCTTCAAAAAGCCTTCTCGGCCCACGTCCTTCTTGGTGAGGCCCTCTGCGGCCAAAGCTTCCACGATCTTCACCTCGGTGGCGATGGAGGCGTGGTCCGTGCCCGGGAGCCACAGCATCTCATAGCCCGCCATGCGCTTATAGCGGGCGATGGCGTCCTGTAGGGTGTTGTCGAGGGCGTGGCCCATATGGAGCTTGCCCGTGATGTTGGGGGGCGGGATCACGATGGTGAAGGGCGTCTTGTCAGGGTTCGGTTCAGCGTGGAAGTAGCCGTTCTTCTCCCACTTCTCATACCATTTGTTCTCCACGATCTGATGATCGTAGGTCTTCGGCATCTCTTTCATCTTTTTCTCTCCTTGTAAAACAAATCGCCCGCTCCGTCAAAGGACGAAGCAGGCGCTCGCGGTACCACCTTTGTTAAACGGGGTCTCCCCCATTTCCCTCAAAGCCATAACGCAGCGTCTGCGTGGGGCACTACATGCACATGCTTTCGCGTCCCAGGGCTAAAAAGCGACCTTCCACCGGTTCTCCACAGCGCTCTTGCAGCATCTGAGCGCCTCTCTGAGAGGAAAAAAGGTGTACTCCTCTTTCTCACAGCCCATATTTGCGTTGATTTTACTCCGCGTTTCCTTCTTTGTCAACCTTGATTTTGGTACAAGCTCACCATATATTCTTTCAGCGCCTCGTAAGGCGCGGGACCGGAGGCCAGATAGTCCTGTAAAAAGCGCTGTTCGGTCTCGCACCCGGCGTCCAGGGCGGCCTGACAGATATCCAGGTATTGCCAATACCCATAGACTGCCACCAAACTTTCGAAGGGATCGGACATGGCTTTTCCATACAGATAGTCCACGAACTTCTCTGCGTTCCAGCTTTTCAGATATTCGGCCAAGCTTTGTTCAGAATAGCCATAGTAGTGGATCAGGAGCGCGCAGATGCCGGTAAGCGTCACATCCAGCATCTCCTCATACCAGCGATACTGCACATAGTCAAGGCCAAACCCATCCAGATACTGGGTCACGGCAAAGGAACAGTGGATGGCCAGCCCCGCCAGATACCCGTTCGGGGCGTTGGCCCAGCGCGCCTGCTGTGCTTCATCTCCCTGCGCGGCGTAGGTTTTCAAATACGCCATGCCGGGATAGCAGTGGAAGGCGAGCTCCATGAGGGACATGTCCTCTCTGCCATAGCTTTCCATGGGCATGGGCAGGCTCGACCCGTCCGACAAGGGGCAAAGGTCCTCTGTGACCTTTATGAGGAACCGCATATCCTCTTCAAAACTGCCAAAAGAGATGAGTTCCCGCTTCCGAGCGGCCTCCGGGTCCGCCTTCAGAGCTGCGTTGATGGCGATGGCCTCCGTCTCCAGCAGCTCCTCCAGGGCCCGGAACACGTCGAGCGGCACGACGGTCTCCCCCATGAATCGATCCAATACGGTCCTGTATTCCCTCGCCCCAGAGGCGCCGAGGTCATAAAAGGAAACTGTCCTTTCCTCCATCCGTTGCATATCCTGCAATACGGAATCGATCGATGCGGAATACTGTGCCATGGGCAGGTCTTCCCCGTCTCCCGTGCAATTCGAATAGGCATTTGTCAGGGCCGCCTGCGTTTCAGTGCTTATGAGCTCCATGAGTGCATAGGAAGTCCGCTCCTTCCGATCCGCCGTCAGCGTCCGGCCCTGGTCCGAAAGGCGCAGGATTTCAGAATCCAGTTCATCCGCCCGATGGACGATCTCAAGAAACCGGTCATAGAAGGCCACCTTCGATATTCCATCCGCTTCCAGCAGGGAACGGCCCATGGAGCCGATGGGCTCTCCATCCGCGGAAAGGATCTCCTCCGGGAAGAGAGCTTTCGAATCGATCAGAGGCGGATAGGTGGCCAGGGACGAGCGTGGCGTTGCTGTTGGGTCGGGTGTGGGCGCTTCGGAGGGAGTCGCTGTGGGCTGGAAGGTTGCCACAGGAGCGGCAGGGCTTGCATATGCTTCCTGGACAGGCGAGATAACCTGCCTTCCACAGCCCATCAGCATGGACAGGATCAGTAAAACACAGATCAGTCGTTTCATGATTCGATCTCCTCCGTCGGCAAGGGAAAGTCTCCCTGGTATCCGAGCCGCTTCAGCGCGAGCTTCATATCCTCCGGCAGCTGCGCGATAAAGGACATATGCTCTCCTGTTGAGGGGTGCGTGAGCTGCAGACGCCATCCGTGAAGGGCCTGGCCCTCCATGCCCAGGGCGTTTTTGCCGTTGGAATACACCTGATCCCCCACTACGGGATGATGGATGTGGGCCATATGGACCCGTATCTGATGGGTCCGCCCCGTCTCCAGTTCCAGGGCTAAGACGGTGACCGCCGAAAAGCGATGCAGCACCCGGTAATGGGTCACGGCCCGACGGCCGTTCTCCACCACCGCCATACGCTTGCGGTCCGTGGGATGGCGGCCGATGGGGGCGTCCACCGTACCGGTTTCCTCCTTGATATTTCCCGCCACCAGGGCGATATAGCTGCGATGGGCGGAATGGTCCGCGAACTGGCGGGCAAGGCCCTCGTGAGCACGATCGTTCTTCGCCACCACCAGCAGGCCGCTGGTCATCTTGTCGATCCGGTGGACGATACCGGGCCGGATCTCTCCGCCGATGGAGGAAAGGTCGCCGAAATGGTACAGGAGCGCGTTCACCAGCGTGCCCGTTTCGTTCCCCACCGCCGGATGGACCACCATCCCCCGAGGTTTGTTCACCACGCAGATATCCCCGTCCTCGTACACGATATCCAAGGGGATATCCTCGGGGACCAGCTCGATGGGCTTTGCCTCCGGAACGGTATAGCGGACGTTGTCCCCCATACGTACCTCGTCGCTCCGTTTGCAAGGGTGGCCGTTGACCAACACCAGACCATCCTCGATCAAGGTTTGCACCCGAGATCGGGACAGATCCGTCAACTCTGACAGGCACACATCGAGCCGTCGATACTCCTTATCCGCGATGAGCAGTTCTTGGCTATTCATCCGCTGCCTTCTTTTCCTTCCTGGAGAAACAAGCCTCCATCAGGTCGAAGGTGGTGACGCGACCCTTTATGAAAAAGGTCTCGATGATGAGCAGCCCGGCGGCGATGGTGATGGCGCTGTCTGCCACATTGAATACGGGAAAATGGATAAGGCTCACGTAGATCATATCCCGCACGTAACCCAAAAAGACTCGATCGATCAGGTTCCCAAGGGCCCCGGAAAACAGAAGGGTGAGGATGACGCGGGTGAGCGTGGTCATTTCCTTCCGTTTCTTTGCATAAAACCAGATGAGGACGCCTAAGAACAGAACGGTGGCCACCAGAAACACGATCCGCCATCCCTGCATGAGCCCCCATGCGGCGCCCCGATTCTCGAGATACGTCAGCTCCAGCGCACCCGGGATCAGCACCAGAGGCCGCTGGATCAGCACACGGGAGGCCCATATCTTCGTGCCTTGATCGAGCACAAGGATCAAAATAGTCAATACAAGCTCCATATCAGTTCTCTCCATTCGTCCCGGCCAGCTCCGGGTACAGCCGCTCATACACGCCCCGGGCGCTTTGTACCCGTCCCACATACTTGCTGGTCTCGGGATAGGGAATGTACAGGATGGACCCATCCTCCTTGGTGCCGTACTCCTTCAGCCACTGACGGACCCTGCCGGGGCCCGCATTGTATGCGGCCAGGGCCACGCTCTCCGTGCCGAATTCGTCCAGCAGTTTTCTCAAATAATTGCATCCCAGGCGAATGTTCAAAGTAGGGTCTGTCAGGCTATCCTCTGTGACGCCCTCTATCTCAAGCAACTCTGCTTCCTCAAGGCCCGTGGCCGGCATGAGCTGCATGAGTCCCAAAGCACCCACGCTGCTCTTTGCTTCGGTACGAAAACCGCTTTCCGTGAAGATGACGCCGCACACCAGATAGGGGTCCAGCTGGAATTCCTCCGCCGAAGACAGTATCTCCTTCTCATAGCGCAGTTTATATTTTGACCGCAGCAGGGCGGGACGGCCATATAGGAAATAGCCACCGAGCAGCACCGCCAGCAGCATCAGCGCCAGCAAGGCGCAGATCAGCTTATGGTCTTCGATCCAGAGTTTCCAGGAGCTCATCAAATACTTCCCTCGTTCTTTGTTCCAGTTCTTCAAGGGAGCCGTTGTTACGAATGACGATGTCCGCCCGCCTGACCTTCTCCCGATCCGGCATCTGGCTGCGGATGCGCCTGAGCGCAGCGGCCCTGGTGGAACCGTCCCGGTCCACGATGCGTTGGATACGGATATCTTGCCGGGCGGTGACCACCACGGTCTTCACGACCTCTTTCTCGTACCCCGTTTCGAACAGCAGCGGCACGTCCCAGACGATCAGCCGGTCCGACGCTTCTGCAAAGGCTTTCTCGGAATTCGCACGGATGGTTTCGCGCACATAGGGATGGATGATCCCGTTCAGGATGGCCAACGCTTCCTGATCGGAGAAGACGATGCCGGCCACCTTCTTGCGGTCCACGGTGCCGTCCGCAAACAGGATGTCCCGTCCGAATGCCGCAACGGTATTGTCGTAGCAATCCGTGCCCGGGTCCAGGGCGCGGCGGGAGATCTCATCCGCGTCCGCCACATAGGCGCCCCAGTCACGAAACAGCTGGGCCACGGTGGACTTGCCCGAGGCGATGCCCCCCGTTAATCCGATCGGTGAATAGGCGTTCATTTCGTATCGTACCAGCTTTGTCCCGTGGCGGCCTCGGCGATCAGTTTCACCTTCAGGTCAGCCACCTGCTCCATGCAGGCCTCCATGAGCCTGGCCGTGGCCTCCGCCTCCGCCGCCGGGGCGTCTACGATCAGCTCGTCGTGGATCTGCAGCACCAGCCGTCCATTAAGACCGGCATCTTGCAGTGCTTTGTCCACATGGACCATGGCGATCTTGATGATGTCCGCGGCGCTGCCCTGGATGGGCATGTTCATGGCAACCCGCTCGCCGAAGCTGCGGGTGTTGTAGTTGCTGCTCTTGAGCTCCGGCATGGGGCGGCGGCGGCCGTAGATGGTCTCCGCGAAGCCCTTTTCCCTGGCTTGGGCAACGATGTTTTTGAGATATGCCTGAACGCCGGGGTAGCGCTCAAAGTATCGCTTGATATAGCTCCCCGCGGTCTTCACGGGGATGCCCAGGTTTTGGGCGAGGCCGAAGTCGGAGATGCCGTAGACGATACCGAAGTTCACGGCCTTGGCGGCGCTTCTTTGCTCCTTCGTCACTTCATCGAAGGGGGTGTGGAACACCTCCGCCGCCGTGCGCCGATGGATGTCCGCCCCGGAGTTGAAGGCGTCGATCATATTCTCGTCCCCGCTGATGTGAGCGAGGAGCCTGAGCTCGATCTGGGAGTAGTCCGCCCCTACCAGCACGTTGCCCGGGGAGGCCACGAAGGCCTTGCGGATCTCCCGCCCCTCCGCCGTGCGCACGGGGATGTTCTGCAGGTTAGGCTCGGCGCTGGAGATGCGTCCTGTGGCGGTGACGCACTGCTTGAAGCTGGTGTGGACCCGACCGTCGGCGGCGATGGACTTCAGCAGTCCCTCCACGAAGGTTGCGTCCACCTTGGCTACGAACCGATACTCTGTAATGAGCGGCACGATGGGGTGCCGGTCCTTGAGGGCATCCAGGGTGTCGCTGTCCGTAGAGTAGCCGGTCTTGTTCTTCTTCTGGGGCGGCAGGCCAAGCTTCTCAACGAGGATGGTCCCCAGCTGCTTGGTGGAGAGGATATTGAACCGTTCCCCCGCCTGCTCGTATATCTGCTCCGCCAGCTCGGTCTGCCGCCTGGAAAAGGCCTCATGTAGCTCCGTGAGCACCGAGCGATCCAAAGCGAATCCAACGCTCTCCATGGAGAAGAGCACGTCGGCGAGGGGCATCTCCACCTCATCGTAGAGGAAACCCATGCCCTTCTCCCGCAGTTCACCCATCATCATGTCCATCAGGGGGAACAGCAGCCCCGCCGTGGGCGCTTTGCTGTTCAATCGCTCAAAGCAGAGGGCGGCGAAGCTGTCGATGGGGTGGTTGCTGCTGAGCAGATAGTCGGCGATCATGGCATCGAAGGCCACGGGACAGGGCTCGATACCGTCCTCCCGCCAGGCGTGCAACAGGGCCTTCTTGTCGAAGGTCAGCACCTTGGAGGGCTTGCTTGAAAAGAGGACTTCCAGCAGGTCCTTCCGGATCACGGGTTCGTCAAAGAGAGTGTCGCCCATGGTGAACTGGTACGACGTTTGTCCATCGTAGGCAAAGGAGAATCCGGGCGTGATGATCAGTGCCAGCGCTTGGGCCTGCCCATGGGCTTGGGCGACCTCCCGCACGGCGTCCAGAGAGGTCAGCGCCACCACCTCGCATGAAGGTTGCTCCGCTTTAGGTTTCGCTTCCGCCTCGGCAGGGAGGCGGGACAGGATGCTCCTTAATCCCAGCTTTTCCANNNNTTTCCAAGGTCTCCCGGGCGCCGGACAGATCGTCCTGGGAGAATTGGCAATCCTTCAGATCCGTTTCCACGGGAGCCGCGGTGGTGATGGTACCCAGCCAGTAGCTTAAGCGGGCGGAATCTTCGTTCTCCCGCACCCGTTCGCCCAGCTTCCCCTTGATCTCGGCCGCATGGGCATAGACGCCATCCAGGTCGCCGTAGCTTTCAAGGAGCTTCAGCGCCGTCTTCTCCCCCACGCCGGGCACGCCGGGGATGTTGTCGGAGGAGTCGCCCATGAGAGCCTTCAGATCCCGCATATGGTCCGGGGTCAGGCCGTAGGCTTCCTTCAGCGTCGCCGGGTCATACTCCACCGTGTCCGTGATGCCCTTCTTGGTGAGCAGCACGTGGGTGTGATCCGTGGTGAGCTGCAGGGCGTCCCGGTCCCCGGTGACCAGCAGCACATCAAGGCCTGCAGCCTCCGCCCGGCGGGACAGGGTGCCCAGGATGTCGTCCGCTTCGTAGGAAGGGCACTCCACCACGGCGATGCCCATCAGACGCAGGATATCCTTTAAAATGGGCATCTGGGTCCTGAGCTCGTCCGGCGTAGGCCGACGGCCCGCCTTATATTCATCATACTTGCTGTGCCGGAAGGTGGGCCCGTGTACGTCGAAGGCCACCGCCATATGGCTGGGTTTTCGATCCACCAGCTTCAGGAGCATGCCCAAAAAGCCATGGAGCGCGCCGGTGGGCGTGCCGTCCCGGCTGGTCATGGGCGTCTGCAGGGCAAAGAACGCCCGATACATCAGGCTGTTCCCGTCGATGAGCGCACAGGAATACGAGTTTAAAATCGCAGGCATCGTGCCGTCGAGCATGCCGCAGTCAATATACATAAACGAGAAAAACTGGACGGGCGCAGGCGCTCAATTCCGACCGACGAATATGCTGTGCGGCAGGATAGACACTGATGCTTTGCAGGGGGATGCACGCATAATGCAGATATACTCCAGCGAGCAGTTCAAAGACAACCTTACGCAGTTCCAGAGCAAGTTCACGGGCGTTTTCACTTTGATGAAAGTCGTGGCTTTCGCCCTTGTTGTTATCGTGCTTTACAACCTCAGCACGCTGAGTTTTCTTGAGCGCACTAAGCAGTACAACACATTCCGCGTGCTTGGCTTCCACTTTAGTGAGATACGAAAGCTGGCATCATTTGAGAATATCATCATACTGCTTTTCGGAACACTGTTTGGCATACCTTTCGGGTACAAGTTCCTTGAGGTTTACTGCGCGACTTTCTCAAACGACACTATGAATTTCTACACTATACTCAAAGGCTTGAATCTTGTTATAACCTGCGTGATAGTTTTCATCTGCACGGCGATAAC
>CADCNE010000048.1 GCA_902802805.1 uncultured Eubacteriales bacterium | reverse complement strand
ATATAGACCCCCAGCTCGGGCAGGGTGAAGAGCAAGGTCATGAACCCGCTGATGATGAGGGCGGTCAGAACGAGGGCGCCCAGGTGGTACGGCAGGTCGTAGGCCGTCACCACGCACAGCGGCGCGCCCAGCGTCCCGCAGAAGACCAGTGCCCAGGTGGAGAAGAAGGTCAGGTACGGAAACTTTTTCACGGCTTCTTCACCCCCTCCCCGCCCTGGGGGAGGATGGAATAGACCAGCTCGTCGGGTTTGTTCCGGTCCACAGGGCCCCTCGACCCGTCGGGCTGGACGGAGAGGACGGCGAACAGGAACTCGTCGAGGCTGTTTTTATCCTTGATATAGGCCTCCATGTGGGCTCCGAAGCAAATGCGGTGGGGGATGCCCTTCCCGATCAGGTCCAGGCTGAGATACAGAAGCTGATCGAGTTGGTTCTCCAGCTCCTTTCGATCGCTCTTGGGGGTCAAGGACAGGGTGATGCGCTTGCGCTTCATGAGCTGGGGCTCCCGGACGATGGTCTCGTCCAGCTTGGAGGAGAGCTTCCAGTGGATCACGTTCAGGGGGTCCCCCTGGCGGTAAGGCCGAAGCTCATGCTCCTCGGAGTAGCCGCCGCCGGGCTTGGGCTTCAGCGTGATGGCGGAGTCCTGATCGAGCTCCGGCATGGGCTGGGGCTTCTGGGGGATGGGCAGCACGGTGTAAACGGCGGGGTCGCAGCGGCGGACGGGGATGCAGAAGATGCCCATATAGTCCCAGGCCCAGATCCGGCCCAGGCTGCAGGAGATGACGCCGCACCGGTCGCTGGGCAGGGAGAGCTCCTCCGTGGCCCTCAGCACGCCCCAGTAGCGGAACTTCTGCTTCCCCACCTGGTCGCCGGTGAACCGGTTCTCTCCGAAGAAGGACAGGGACAGGCACCCCACGGGCAGAAAGAACCGGCTGTCCATCCTGAGCCGGGCGGCGGCGCCGTCGCCCCGGGGGGAGGCCCCGGAGGCGGACAGCCACACCCGGACCCGCAGCATGGCGGGCAGGCTCACCAGCAAAGATACGAAGGGCAGCAGGATCAGAAAGCGCAGCAGGATAAAGGACAGATACTGTCCGTACAGGCTATGGAACACCACGCCCATGACGAGGCCGGTGAGATAGACGAGCCGGCGGCTGCTCATTATTTGGCCACGGGGGCGGAAACGGACTTGAGGATGTTCTCCACCAGGGCCTCCGCCTTCCGGCCGGCGGCCTCCGCGTCGGGGGTCAGGATGATCCGGTGGGCCACGGTGGCGGGATAGATCAGCTTCACGTCGGCGGGGAGCACGTAATCCCTCCCCTGGACCCAGGCCGCGGCCTTGGACATGGAGGTGACCGCCAGCGACGCCCGGGGGCTGGCCCCCTGGAGGATGGCGGGATCGTTTCGGGTGGCGTTGTTGAGGCGGATGATGTACTCTAAGATCTTGTCGCTGACGTAGGTCTGCTCCGCCTCCTTGCGCATGGAAGCGAGGCCCCCCTTGTCCGCCATGCAGCGGAGCTCGTCGAGGGGGTTCCCCTGCTGCTTGCGGGTCAGCATCTCCTTCTCGTCGGCGGGCTTGGGGTACCCAAGCGACAGCCGGACCATGAACCGGTCCATCTGGGAGTCGGGGAGAAGCTGGGTGCCGGAGGCGCCCACGGGGTTCTGGGTGGCGATGCCCACGAAGGGGTCGGGCACCGGGTGGGTGATCCCGTCCACGGTGACGGTCCGCTCCTCCATGGCCTCGAGAAGGGCGCTCTGGGTGCGGCTGGTGGCGCGATTGAGCTCGTCCGCCAGGAACAGGTTGCAGAGAATGGCGCCGTCCTTGTACTCCATGGCGCCGGTGGCCTTATTGTACACGGAGAAGCCCACGATGTCCGAGGGCAGCACATCCGGGGTGAACTGGACCCGGTTGTATTTGAGAGACAGGACCTTGGAGAAGGCCAGGGCCATGGTGGTCTTGCCCACGCCGGGGATGTCCTCCAACAAGATGTGGCCGCCGGCCAGGATGGCTAAGAGCGCCATGACCAGCACGCCGTCCTTGCCCACCACCGCCTTCTTCACTTCGTCCAGGATGCCTTTGGGATCGTTCATATACGCCTCCAGTATAATTCTACAGATTGTATTATACAGCAATATGTCACAGAATTGCGACATGGAGGTTAATTCTGCGTTAATCTTGAAGAAAGTTTACAAATGTGATACCATAGGGCCACTATGAAAGGAGTGTATTTACTATGCTTTCTGTTGTGTATCGCGGCAAGGGCGACTTTGCCCTGCTGGAAAAGCCCATGCCGAAGCTAATGGACGAGAAGGACGCCATCGTGCGGGTGACGCTCTCTTCCATCTGCTCCAGCGACCTCCACATCAAGCACGGGAGCGTGCCTAGGGCCGTGCCCGGCACCACCGTGGGCCACGAGTTCGTGGGCGTGGTGGAGGAGGTGGGCCCCGGCGTAAAGAAGCTGAAGCCCGGCATGCGGGTGGCCGCCAACGTGGAGACTTTCTGCGGCGAGTGCTTCTTCTGCAAGCGGGGGTTCGTGAACAACTGCACCGACAAAAACGGCGGCTGGGCGCTGGGCTGCCGCATCGACGGGGGCCAGGCCCCCTACGTGCGGGTGCCCTTTGCCGACAACGGGCTCACGCCCATCCCCGAGGGCATCAGCGACGAGAAGGCGCTGTTCACCGGCGATATCCTGGCCACGGGCTTCTGGGCGGCGGAGCTGGCGGAAATAAAGCCCGCGGACACGGTGGCCGTCATCGGCGCGGGGCCCACGGGCATGTGCACGCTGATGAGCTGCCGGCTGTATAGCCCCTCCACGCTGATCGTCATCGACACCAACGAGGACCGGCTGGCCCTCGCCAGGGAGAAGGGGCTCGCCGACGTAGTTCTGAACCCGCTCAAATGCGACGTGGAGGCGGAGGTGAAGGCGCTGACCGAGGGCAGGGGCGCGGACACGGTGCTGGAGGTGGCCGGGGCCAAGCGGACCTTCGAGCAGGCATGGCGCATCGCCCGGCCCAACGCCATCGTCTGCGTGGTGGCCCTGTACGACGAGCCGCAGGTGATCCCCCTCCCCGACATGTACGGCAAGAACCTGATCTTCAAGACCGGCGGCGTGGACGGGTGCAAGTGTGAGGAAATTCTAAAACTCATCAAGGCCGGTCGCCTGGACCCCAGCTTCCTCATCACCCACCGCTACGCTTTGAAGGACGCCATGGAAGCGTATGAATTGTTTGAAAGCAAAGCTGACGGAGTTATTAAAGTAGCTTTGGTGCCGTAAGGTTTTCTTTTGCCGCTTTTTCTCTTTCGAAAAATAGAAAAAAGGCGCGCGAAAAAAGAGAAACTTAAGGGGATATTGGGGAGGGTTCCATGAAAACATTGTTGTATGTGGATTGTTGCATCCGAAGGGAAGCGTCCCGGACCAGGAAGCTGGCGGAGGCGTTCCTCAGCAGCATGCCCGAGGGCTGGCGAGTGGAAAAAGTGACGCTCATGGACGAGCCGCTGCTGCCGCTGATGGAGGGCGGGTTCGCCCAGCGGGAGGAGCTGCTGCAGAGGGGCGATTTTGCCCACCGGCGGTTCGACTATGCCTGGCAGTTCCAGAAGGCGGACGCGATCCTCATCGCCGCGCCTTTCTACGACCTGTCCATCCCGGCCCTCCTCAAGGTGTACATCGAGAACGTGTCCGTGGACGGCATCACCTTCGAGTGCGACGCCCGGGGCCTTCGGGGCGCGTGCCGGGCCCAGAGCATGACCTTCCTCACCAGCCGGGGCGGGTTCTACGACGACAGTCCCGACGAGATGGGCTCCCGGTACATGGAGGCCCTGTGCCGCTTCTTCGGCACCGGCGTCTACCGCTGCGTCGCCGCCGACGGGGTGGATATGGACCCCGCCCAGACCCCCGCCATCCTGGCCGAGGCCTGCGAGCGAGCGGCGAAGGCGGCCAGGGAGTTGTAACGAACGCCAAAAAGCAGATCGGAGAGGGCTGCGTCCTCTCCGATTTTTATTTTGGAAAGCTATTGCTGGGACACGGTGAACAGGGAGTAGAAGTAGCCCTTTTGGGCCATGAGCTCCTCGAAGGTGCCCTGCTCGGAGACGTCGCCGTTCTTCAGGGCGAAGAGGCCCGTGCAGCGTTTGAGGATGTTCTCGTCCAGGTCGTGGGTGACGATGACCCGGGTGTAGCCGTCCAGCTTCAAAATGGCGTCCAGCACCTCGAAGGAGGTCTCGGCGTCCAGGGCGGCGGTAGCTTCGTCCACGAAGAGCACGGGGGTCTTTCGAAGCAGGGCCCGGGCGATGGAGATCCTTTGCCGCTCGCCGCCGGAGAGGCCGGAGCCGTTCTCGCCGCAGAGATAGTCCGCCCCCTTCTCGTCCATGAGCTTCTTGAGCCCCGACAGCCGCACCGCCCGGTCGATCTCCGCCTCGGGGAAGTCGGAGAACATGGTGATGTTGTTGCGGATGGTGCTGTTGAACACGAACACGTTCTGCTGGATGATGGACACGAGGTCGTAGAGGGAGGACGCGGAGATGCCCTTGAGCTCCGCTCCGTCGTAGAGGATCTCCCCGGAATACTCCTTCGACGCGGCCATCAGCAGGTTCAGAATGGTGGACTTGCCGCTGCCCGAGCCGCCCACCAAGGCGTAGCAGCCCCCCGCCTTCAGCTCCATGTCCACGTCCCGCAGCACGGGCTTGTCCGCCTCGTAGGCGAAGGAGAGGTCCCGGACCGTGATGCCCTCCCGAAGCTCCGGCGGGATCTGCACGCCCGCGTCGGGCACGTTTTTATGGAGGGCCCCCGCCAGCTTGTCCATGAGCCCCAGGGAGGACTTCATGCCCGCGTAGAAGGTGGGGAATTTCTGCAGGGGGGCCAGCACGTAGTTTAAAAGCTGGACGAACACGATGACGGTGCCGGCGGTGATGCCCTGCCTGCCGGACAGGGCCAGGGCCGCGGCCACGAAGAACACGCCGAACTGCACGGCGCCGCCGGCGATGGTGGAGGCGTAGTTGACGAGAACGGTGACCATGGTGCGCCTTTTGGACGCCTCCGCCACGTCCTCGTTGCTCCGTTCGTGGAGGCGGGCCACGTTTTTCTCCGCCTTGAAACTCTTGATCACCGCGAAGCCCGTCAGCGCGTCCTTGAGGGTGCCGGTGTAGGTCTCCTTTTTGTCGGAGACCACCTTCTCCGCCCGGGACGCCCGATCGCCCAGGACGATGGACACGGCGATGGGCAGCAGGGAGAAGCCGATGGCGATGACGGTCAAAAGGGGATTGAACCACAGCATGAGTCCCAGGGCGCCGACGAAGGTGAGGGCGGTCTGGACCATGCCCTGCAGGGGGTCTACGAAGTCCCGTTCGATGGTGTTCACGTCGTTAGAAAGGGCGGAGATGTAGAGGGCGGTGTTCTCCCCGGAGAAGGCCTGGATGCCCTTCTCGAGGAGCCGGTCAAAGGCGTAAGCCCTGTACTGCTGCATGGCCCTTGAACGGAAGCGGGACAGGAAGGCCCGGTCCATGGCCATGCCCAGGAACAGCAGGGCGAACGCGCCCGCCGCGACGAGCAGCAACGCCCCAAAGCTGTAGGGGCAGTCGCCGGAGATGAGATCCGGCACCTCCTTGACGAGCCACGAGATGACCAGCTCCGCCGCGGCGCAGAGGATCGCCGCGAGGAACGTCATGCCGAAGCTGAACCGGTTCTTCCGAAACAGCTCCCTGAGAAAGGGGCGGCGCAGGGCCTTCAGTTCCTTCTTATTCATGGGCATCCTCCTGTTCTCTGACGGACTTCCACAGCGCCGTCAGCTCCTCTTTTTCAAAGCTTTTTACGGTGTTGCCGATGACCTCCATGGCCGTGGCCCCGATGTCGTCGTGGGTGCTGGCGCCCTCGATGCGGTCGATGAAGCGGATGTCGCTCTCGTCATAGCTGGGGGCGGCGTCGAAGAAGGCGGCCAGGGCCTTGGCTCTTTCCAGGGTGGCGCGGGCCTCGTCACGCTGTCCCGCCAACTGTTCCGAACCGGCCAGGGCGGCGAGAAAGCCGCATTTCACCTTGTCCAAAAAGTTTGGCTTGTTCCCCTCCCTGAGCCCGGAGAAGAAATCGATCCCCAGGCGCAGGATGGCCTGCGCGGAAACGAAGTCGCCCCGGGTGACATACACGTTGATGTATCCGATGATGGTGTGGATGAGATCGGCGACGATCCGGACCATGGCCTCCGACAGGAAGGGGACCGCTTCCTCCGTGCGTTCGCCCATGGCCAAGGCCTGGCCGATGATGGGGTCATAGAGGCCGCCCGCGTTGTGCTTCTTGTAGAGCTCGATCCCCTTCTCCATCTCGTCCAGCCCCAGATAGATCGACGCCATCCTTCCATACAGGATCTGCTCGCTGATCTCCGGGTCCGTATTCTGGCCCAGCAGGAGCAGGGACTGCTCCAAAAGCGCCATGGAGCGCCGAAGTATGTCCCTGTCGCCGCTGTCGAACCCGTACCCGCGGTACAGGGAGGAACACTCGTTGACGATCCGGAAGGAGTGGGGATACTTCTTGAGGGCCTTCTCCGCCTCGGCGAGCCCCGCCCTATCCTTTTGGCGGCGGTACTCCTGCAGCCGCTTCACGGTGGCGTCCAGGCGGTTATCCTTCATCTCGTACCCCAGCAGCACGTCCACGGAGGTGTCGAAGAAGTCCGCCATCTCCATAATGAGCTGGATGTCCGGCACGGAGAGGCCCGCCTCCCACTTGTAGACGGCGCCGGCCGTGACCCCCAGCACCTCGGAAAGCTGCTCCTGGGTCAGCGACCGCACCTTCCGGAAGGTCCGGATGTTCTCCGCCAGCTTCATGTCCATAGGTCTGCCCCCTTTATCTCTCTGGACAGGAGTATACACGGCCGGAAGCGCCTTGTAAAGCGACTGTTCATACTATTGGGATATCTATTTCTCTACCATCAGTAATATTTTGTACAAAAGAATCCCCCGGCGCTGGCCGGGGGATATAGGTCCGGGATGAGTTAGTACCGCTTCAATAGGTCCGTCACCGCTTCGAACAGCTTTTCCTTGTCCACCTCCAGGAGGACGAAGGCGTTCTTGAAGGGGAACTGCTTGTCGGAATAGAGGTCGGTGACGGTCTTGCCGTAGGTGATGGTGCCCTTGGTCTCCACGGCCACCCCCGCCTCCTCGCCGGCGAAGATATCCCCCCGGTACAGGGGCCAGAGCACGGCAGTGGGGTCATGGAGGGCCATGCCATCGACGCCGTGGGCCTGGGAATAGGCAAGGCCATGCTGGGCCGCGTCCCGGAGGAACTTGGCCGTGGGGTTCAGCTGACCCATCCTGTCCAGCTCCGCCGGGGACATGGTGGTCTGGAGGGTCATGTCGAGGCCGCACATGGTGATGGGGACCCCGCTCTGGAAGACGGTGCTGGCCGCCTCGGCGTCGCAGAAGATGTTGGCCTCCGCCGCGGGGCTGGCGTTGCCCCATTTGGCGGAGCCGCCCATGATGACGATCTCCTTGAGGAGCTTCGGCAGGGACCCGTACTTGCTGAGGGCCAGGGCGACGTTGGTCAGCGGCCCTACGGCCACCAGCACCAGCTCGCCCTCCGCCGCTTTGGCCGCCTCATAGAGGGCGTCCCAGGCGGGTTTTTTCTCCACGGGGGCGTCGGAGGCGGGCAGCGTCATGTTGCCGAGGCCGTTCTCGCCGTGGACGAAGGTAGCCGTCCGGGGCTCCCTGAACAGGGGCCGGGCCGCGCCCTTATATACGGGCACGTCCTTGCGGCCGAAGAAGGCCACCAAGTTTCGGGCGTTCTCAAAGGTCTTGTCAAGCTCCACGTTCCCGGCCACCGCCGAGACGCCCTTCACGTCGTACTCCGGGATGGCGAACAGCAGGGCCATGGCCATGGCGTCGTCCACGCCGGGGTCCGTGTCGAACCAGATGGGGATACGCTTTTCGATGCTGTCAGCATTAGTCATAGGTCTTCACCGCCTCCACAAGCAGGTCCACGAAGGCCTCCCGGTCGATGTCCATGATGGCGCTCACGTTGGGGGCCCTGCCGGTCACGTTGTACCAGTCGCCCACGGTGCAGCCCTTGCAGTAGTCGCCCGCGGTCTCCACCTGTACGTACAGGTCCTTGAAGGTCAGGATCTCGGGTTTGATGAGGGCCGCCACCGCCACCGCGTCGTGGACCGGCGCGCCGGGGTAGCCCAGGTTCCGGTGGAAGCCATAGAAGAACTCCAGCCAGTCCGCCACCACGCGGGCCACCTTGTTGCCCACGGCCCGGATGCGCTCGAAGTCCTCGGGAAAGACCAGGGCCCTCTCCGTCACATCGAGGCCCGCCATGTAGATGGGGATGCCGCTCTCGTAGACGATCTTCGCCGCCTCCGGGTCCACCAAAATGTTGAACTCCGCCGCGGGGGTCCAGTTGCCGTAGGCGATGCCGCCGCCCATAAGGGAGATGCGGGCGATCTTTTTCTTAAGATCCGGCCGGGTGAGGAGCAAAGCCGCCACGTTGGTGAGGGGGCCGGTGGGCACGATGGTCACGGGCTCCTCGCTCTCCTCGATGACCTTCTCCATGAGGGCCGGGGCGCTGAGGCCGCAGGGCTCGAAGTCCGGCTCCGGCAGCACCGGGCCGTCGAGGCCGCTCTTGCCGTGGACCGTGGGCACCACGATGGGCTCCGCCACCAAGGGCCTTGGCCGGCCCACGCCGAAGGGGGCGTGGTTGCCGATGAGGGTGCAGATCCTGAGGGCGTTGTAGGTGGTCTTTTCGATGGTCTGGTTGCCGCACACGGAGGTGACGGCCCGGATATCGAGGAGGGGGCTGGACTTCGCCAGCACCCAGGCGATGGCGTCGTCGTGGCCCGGGTCGCCGTCCAGGATCACCGGTATCTTCTTTGCTTCGCTCATCTTACGCCGCCGCCTTCTTCTTTTCTTTCTTCTCCTGCCGGGCCCGGATCTTGCGGGTCTTGTTGTAGGTGGAGATGGCGTAGATGGTGATGCCGAGGATGGTCACCACGTAGGGCAGAGCCTCCACCAGACGGGCGGGCAGGTTGGTGCCCTTCACGTAGTTGGCGAGGGCCTGGGCAAAGCCGAACAGCAGGCTCGAGAGCATGACGCCCACGGGCTCGCCCCGGCCCATGGCCTGAGCGGCGAGGGCGATGAAGCCGCGGCCCGCGATCATGCCCTTAGAGAACATGGTCATGTAGGACATGGACATGTAGGCGCCGGCCATGCCGCAGAGGAGGCCGCAGATGATGAGGGACACGTACTTGATCTTATAGACGCCCACGCCCACGGAGTCGGCGGCGTGATCATTCTCGCCCACCGCCCGGATGCGGATGCCGAGAGGCGTCTTGTAGAGGAGGATCCAGACCAGGATCACGCAGATGAACGCCACGTAGGTCAGGATGGACTGGTTGGTGAAGAAGATCTCGCCGATGACGGGGATCTTGGAGAGCACCGGGATGGTGACCCGAGGCAGGCTCCAGGCGCCCATGACGGTCTGGGTGTCGCCCTTGGACCCGGTGAGCAGGTACAGCAGGAGCACCGCGCCGCCCTCGCCCAGGGTGTTCACGGCGATGCCGCAGAGGATGATGTCCGTCTTGAACTTGAAGGCGAAGAAGCCGATCATGAGGGAGAGGAGCACGCCCAGCACCATGGCGCCCAGGACGCCCACGAAGGTGCTGCCGCTCTTCCAGGCGCAGGTATGGTGCCCTCGAGGCCGATGTTGACCACGCCCGCCTTCTCCGTGACCGAAGCGGCCAGGGCCGCGAACAGAATCGGCACCATGATGCGGATGATGGAGGCCGCAAAGGAGGTGGTGAAGATGGAGGACAGGATGTTAGACATGAGCTTCCCCTCCTTTCTTGGCTCCGGCGGCTTTTTCGGCCAGCTCCTTCCGGGTCTCCCGGACCACCAGCTTCTGCCGGAAGCCGGAGAGGAACTGATCGGCCGCGAAGAACAGGAAGATGACCACGGAGATAAGGTCCATCATCTCCACGGGCACCGTGGTCCAGGTGTTCATGAGCTCGCAGCCGTACTTGAGGTAGGCCACGAAGAAGGCCGCGATGGGGATGAAGATGGGGTTGTTGGCCGCCAGGATGGCCAGGGTGATGCCGTCCCAGCCGTAGCCGGTCAGGGCCGTCCAGCGGTACTGGTTGAAGTAGCCCAGCTGGGTGACCACGCCGCCCATGCCGGCGAGGATGCCGCCCACCACCTGGCAGAGGATGACGATGACGCCCACCTTGATGCCGGAATACTGGGAGAACTCCTTGTTGATGCCCACCATGCGAATGGCGTAGCCCCAGCGGGTCCGATAGAGGAAGAACCAGCAGAGGACGGCCATGGCGACGGCGATGAAGATGCCGTAGCTGACCTGCTCCCCTTCAAACACCTTGGGGATGATGGCAGTGCTCTTGTAGGGGAAGGTCATGGTGGCGCCCTGGGACCTGTCCGCGAAGTTCTGGGTGAGGAACTGCATGGTCACGTCCAGGATGATGTAGTTGAGCATGAGGGAGACCACCATCTCGGAGACCCCCCACTTGGTCTTGAGGAAGCCGGGGATCAGCATGATGAGGCCGCCGATAAGGGCGCCCGCCAGGATGCAGACGATCTGGTGGAGCACCGTGGGCATGGGGCAGTAGATGGCCACCAGCGCCCCCACGAAGCCGCCGGCGGAGATACAGCCCTCGCCCGCCAGGTTGAATTGGTTGGCGGAGAACATGATGCAGGTGCCGAGGCCCGTGAACGTGATGGGGATCATGTAGGCGAGGACCCGGCAGATCTTGCTCCAGCTGGCCGCAGGCCCGAGGAGCATGTACCTGAGGGCCGTCAGGGGCTCGTCGGTGCTCAAAAAGATCAGCACCAGGGCCACCAGGAAGGCCACCAGCAGGGCCGCAGCGCCCCGCACGTAGCCGAACAGTCTAAGGCTCTTACTTTTCATGGACCACCCTCCTTACTTCCTCGGGGCTCTGCCGCTTGAGGCCGAGCATGTATTCGCCCATCTCCATTTCGTCCATCTTCTTGGTGTCCTCGAAGTAGGCCACGATCTCGCCGCCGTGGAAGACCACCAGGCTGTCACTGAGCTCGATGACCTCGTTGAGGTCGGCGGATACCAGCAGCACCGCCGCGCCGGCCCGGGAGAGCTCCACCAGCTTCTGGCGGATGAACTCGGTGGCGCCCACGTCGATGCAGCGGGTGGGCTGGTCGGCGATGATGAGCACGGGCTCGGAGGAGAACTCCCGGGCCACCACCACCTTCTGGATGTTGCCGCCGGAGAGCATCTTCACCTGCTGCTGGGGGGACTTGCAGAGGACCTGATACTCCTTGACCAGCCGCTCGCTCTCCGCGTGGATGGCCTTCATGTCGAAGAGGGGCCCGTGGTTGAATTCCTTCTTATCGAACCGGTCGGAGATCACGTTCTCCTCGATGCTGGCGGAGTCCGCGATGCCGTAGATCATGCGGTCCTCGGGGATGAGGGAGATGCCCATGTCCCGGAGCTTGTCCTGATGGAGGCCCAACGTGGACTTCCCGTCCACCATCACCGTGCCGCCGTCGGGCTTGCTGAAGTTGTAGAGGATGTCGACGAGCTCCCTTTGTCCGTTGCCTTCGACGCCGGCGATGCCCAGGATCTCGCCCTTCCTTACGGTGAAGGAGACCCGGTTCAGCATCTTCCGGTTCCAGTCGTTGGTGAACTCCAGGTCCCTCACCTGGAGCACCGGCTCCGTCGGCTGGGCCTGTTCCTTCTGGACGGTCAAAATGACGTCCCGGCCCACCATGAGGCGGGAGATCTCCTGCTCGGAGGTGTCGGCGGTGTTGTAGACGCCCATGGATCGGCCGCCCCGGAGGATGGTCATGCGGTCGGTGATCTCCTTGATCTCCTTGAGCTTATGGGAGATGAAGATGATGGTGTAGCCCTGCTCCTTCAGATGGATGAGCTCCTTGAAGAGCTCCACGGTCTCCTGGGTGGTGAGCACGGCGGTGGGCTCGTCCAGGATCAGGATCTTGGCGCCCCGGACCAGGGCCTTCAAGATCTCCACCTTCTGCTTCATGCCGACGGGGATATCCATGACCTTGGCGTTGGGGTCCACTTCCAGATTAAACTTTTTGCTGTATTCTTCGGTGAGGGCGATGGCCTTAGAGAAATCCACGAAGAGCTTGCCCTTCCTGGGTTCCATGCCCAAGACCACGTTCTCCGCCACCGTCAGGCTGGGCACCAGCATGAAGTGCTGATGGACCATGCCGATCCCGTGGGCGATGGCCACGGTGGGTGAGGTGAGCGCCACTTTTTCCCCGTTGATAAAGATCTCGCCGTTGGTGGGCTGCTCCATGCCGAAGAGCATCTTCATGAGGGTGGATTTGCCCGCCCCGTTCTCCCCCATGAGGGCGTGGATCTCGCCCTTCTTCACCAGGAAGTCCACCCCCTGGTTGGCGGCGATGCCGTTGGGGTAGATCTTGTCGATGCCCCGCATCTCAACGACATATTCGTTGTTCTGCATCCGCTTTCCCCTTCCTTTGCTTTCTGGTCCCCTGTGGGGAAAAAAGCTTCCCCCATAATCCAAACGGGGGAGCCGTTGTATTGGCTCCCCCTTCCCTTAGCTTGCCTAAGGACGCTGTGAACTTAGTTGCCGGACTTGACGGCGTTCATGAGGCCGTAGTAGTCGAAGTTGGCGTCGAAGGCGGTGTCCACCTTGACTTCGCCCTTGAGGATCTTGTCCTTCACGGCGTTGACGGCGTCCTGGATCTCCTGGCTCTGCTTGGCGAAGTTGCCGGCGGTGGCGATGCCCACGCCGTCCTCAGCGAGGCCCAGGTAGGTGCAGGTGCCCCAGAAGGACTTGTCGCCCTCCAGGTACTTCTTGATGACGTACTCCAGGGAGGTGCCCACGTTCTTGAGGCCGGAGGTCAGGGTGACGGCGGCGTACTTGGGATCGAGGGTCTGCTCCTGGTCGGAGTCGACGCCGATGAAGTACATGCCCTTCTCATAGCAGGCTTCCACGGCGCCGGTGCCGGCATTGCCGCCCACGCCCCAGATGATGTCCGCGCCCGCTTCGATCTCGGCAGCGCCGATCTCCTTGCCCAGGGCGGAGTCGGTGTAGTTGCCGATCCAGCGCCAGTCGATCTTGATCTCAGGATCGATGGACTGGGCGCCCTCGATGTAGCCTACCAAGAAGTCGCAGATGACGGGGGAATCCTCGCCGCCCACGAAGCCCAGGATCTTCTGCTCGTTGAGGCCGGTCAGGTCGGACTTGGTCTCGAGGAGGGCCGCATAGACGCCCACGAGGTAACCCATGTCGTTCTGGTTGTACTGGATGGAGGCCACGTTGGGCAGGTACTTGTCGTCCACCTTCACCTCGGTATCATAGATGATGAAGAGCTGATCGGTGTACTTCTGGGCCACGGGGATC
>CADCNE010000047.1 GCA_902802805.1 uncultured Eubacteriales bacterium | reverse complement strand
GCCTGCTGGTCCCCGGCCACACCTGGGGGCACATCGTCTACCTCGTCGACGACGAATACCTGTTCACCGGCGACACCATCTGGTTCGGCGCGGACGGCGGCTACAGCTTTATCGCCACCCTGGCCGAGGACAACAATCTTTCGGTGAAATCCCTGGAACAGCTGGAGAAGAATCTCCGTGCCAGGAACAGACCTCTGAAGATCATCACGGGCCACACCGGCTGGACGGACGATCTCGATTTTGCATTCGCCCATCGGACGGAGCTGTGCAGACCGTTTACCAAGAAATACGTCGATCCCACTGCGCCTTACGATGGCTATGAGGAGGACGACGATACGGAGGAAAGCGCCCGGAGCGTGTCCCTCGGAAAGGTGAGGACGAGATGAAGCCGGATTACAAAAACTGGATGCCGAAGGGTATGATCTGGACGGCGGCGGGCCTGACCGGGCTGTTTTTCGTGCTGTTCGTCCTGTTCGGACTGACGGGCATGGTCTCCGGCACATGGAAGACCGTGCTGTCGGTCGTGTTCCTGGCCCTGACGGTCATCGGGCTGGGTATCACGGTATGGATGATCCTACTGTACCGCGTCTTTTCCTACGACGGCAAGCGGCAGATGTCCAAACAGATCATCGAAGGCGTTGCGGAATATGTGCATCTTCCCGATGGCGGCAAAGGCCTGGATGTGGGCTGCGGCAGCGGCGCGCTGACCATCGCCTGCGCCAAGCGGAACCCCGCCGCGACCTTCGTGGGAGTGGACCGCTGGGGCAAGGAGTACGCCTCCTTCAACAAGCCTCTGTGTGAGCGAAACGCCCGGGTGGGGGGTGAAAAACGTGTCCTTCCTAAGGGGCGACGCCGTGCATCTCGACTTCCCTGACGAGAGCTTCGACGCCGTGGTGAGCAACTACGTCTATCACAACATCCCCGGCCATCGGCAAGAGTAGTTCCCTGCAAAAAGTGTCCATATTATAGTGCAGTAAAATTTACTGTATTTCTTACTGTATTTTGGGTCCGTTTTGCTGTATTTTTTAGTCCAACCTGTCCATTGCGTGATGCTATGTATGCTCAAAAAATCCTTATAAACGGGCATTTTCTAAAGATATGTCTGGCTTTTTGATTCGCTGATTTTGACAACTGTTAACCGAAGGGTTGTAGGTTCGAGCCCTACCTGGGGAGCCAACGAAAAAGACCGCCGCACGGCGGTCTTTTTCGTTGTCCTTTTGCGGGGCCTGACTAACGACCCAAGGTTAACAGCCGCAGGCTGTTATCTGATGCGAAGTGGAGCGCCCGCAGTGCGGGGAGGAGCGACACGAAGCATGGGCAAAGCAGGGAGAAAGGAAGCATAGAGCACCTTTCGACCATGCTTTGCACCCGTTAGCAGAGCCGAGCGCTGCCGGTGGCAGAAACAGCGAGGCGAAGTCCGGGCAAAACAAGGAGAAAACCGCCCGGCGGTCGATTTTATCCTATGTTTTGCCCCCGTTTAGGGTTATAGGTTCGAGCCCTACCTGGGGAGCCAACGAAAAAGGAGCCGCTAAGTCCCTCTTTCGAGTTTCTTAACGGCTCCTTTCAAACAGGCGTTATCGGTGTTCCTGAGCATGTCTGCGGATGGCGTCGAAGCTCTCCACGCTGAGATCATGCTCGATCTTGCAGGCGTCTTCCCGAGCGATCTCCGGTTCGACGCCAAGTCCGATGAGCAGCTCCGTAAGGAGCATGTGGCGCTCATACATGCGTTCGGCGATCTCCAGTCCCGGAGGGAGCAGCAGGATCATGCCCGCGGGGTCGAAGGAGATATAGCCGCTCTCCCGGAGGCGCTTCGTGGCATAGCTGACGCTGGGCTTGGTCACGCCCAGTTTCTCTGCCACATCAATGGAGCGGATGTAACCCCGTTCCTGCTTCAGCATGAGCATGGCTTCCAGATAGTCTTCCGCAGATTTATGTATCGTCATATTCATCACCGAATATATATTATCATCCGTGAAGTAAAAAAGCAAGAAAAACAGCGCGTTCGCAAGTTAGGGGTTGACAACTGAGATTAGAGACGTTAAACTATCCGCAGGTTAGATGATTCTAACCACATTTTCGGAGCGCAGGTTAAAGACCTTTAACTGGATCGCTCATTGCAACAGAGAGGAGGGAGCGCACTTGATGCCCCTGATACTGGCAGACACAGGCGAGGAAGCCGTCATCCGGCGCGTGGGCGGCAGCCCGGAGATGAAGAAGCATCTGGAGGATATGGGATTTACGGTGGGCGGGGCCGTCACGGTGCTGAACACCATTGGGGGAAACCTGATCGTGAAGATCAAGGAATCCCGGGTGGCCATCAGCAAGGAGATGGTCCAAAAGATCATGGTTTGAAAAATGCGATAAAGGAGAAGCAAGGATGAAAACGCTGAGAGAAGCAAAGGTCGGCACGACCGTCAAGGTCGTGAAGCTCCATGGCGAAGGGGCGGTGAAGCGCCGCATCATGGACATGGGCATCACCAAGGGCGTGGAGGTCTATGTGCGCAAGCTGGCGCCTCTGGGGGACCCGGTGGAGGTCAACGTCCGGGGCTATGAGCTCTCCATCCGCAAGGCGGACGCCGAAATGATAGAGGTTGAGTAAAGGAGAAGGAGTATGGATAAGCAACTGCGCATCGCCCTGGCGGGCAACCCCAACAGCGGCAAGACCACCCTGTTCAACAAGCTGACCGGTTCCAATCAGTTCGTGGGCAACTGGCCCGGCGTGACGGTGGAGAAAAAGGAAGGCAAGCTGATCGTAAACAAGGAGGTCATTCTGACCGACCTGCCCGGCATCTACTCCCTTTCGCCCTACACCCTGGAGGAAGTCGTGGCCCGGAACTATCTTATCGAGGAGAAGCCGGACGCCATTTTGAACATCGTGGACGCCACCAATCTGGAACGCAACCTGTACCTCACCACCCAGCTCACGGAGCTGGGCATCCCGGTGGTCATCGCCCTCAACATGATGGACCTGGTGAAGAAAGCCGGGGACAGCATCAACGTGAAGGAACTGAGCCGTCAGCTGGGCTGCCGGATCGTGGAGATCTCCGCCCTGAAGGGCGACGGCGTGAAGGACGCGGCTCTCGCGGCCATCGAAGCGGCGAAGAACGGCAAGACCGTACCCCAGCACACCTTCTCCGGTCCCGTGGAGCATGCCCTCGCCCACATCGAGGAGGTCACGGTCCACGATCTTCCTGAGGAACGGCAGCGCTGGTACGCCATCAAACTCTTTGAGCGGGACGAGAAGGTGCTGGAGAGCCTGCACCTGGGTGCCAGCGTGAAATCTCACATCGAGCAGGACATCGCCGCCTGCGAGAAGGAGCTGGACGACGACGCGGAGAGCATCATCACCAACGAGCGCTATGTCTACATCGGCGAGACCCTCAAGGGCATCTATAGGAAGAAGGGGAAGGGGCAGCTGTCCGTCTCCGACAAGATCGACAAGGTGGTCACCAACCGCATCCTGGCCCTGCCCATCTTCGCCATCGTCATGTTCCTCGTGTACGCCCTGGCCATGGGCAAATCCGTGGCGGACGGCGGCATCGCCATCGGCACCTGGCTCACGGACCTTGCCAACGACGTCCTGGGCGAAGCCTGGTTGAAGGAAGGTTCCCGGGCCATCCTGGAGGGCTGGGGCGCGGCGCCCTGGCTCATTGGCCTCATCTCCGACGGCATCCTGGCCGGCGTCGGCGCGGTGCTGGGCTTCGTACCCCAGATGCTGGTCCTGTTCCTCATGCTGTGCCTCTTAGAAGACTGCGGCTACATGGCCCGCATCGCCTTCATCATGGACCGTATCTTCCGCCGCTTCGGCCTCTCCGGCAAGAGCTTCATCCCCATGCTGGTGGGCACGGGCTGCGGCATCCCCGGCGTCATGGCGTCGAGGACCATCGAAAACGAGCGTGACCGCCGCATGACGATCACGACGACGACCTTCATGCCCTGCGGCGCCAAGATGCCCATCATCGGCCTCATCGCCGGCGCTTTGTTCGGCGGCAGCACCTGGATCGCCGTGTCCGCCTACTTCATCGGCGTGGCGGCCATCGTGATCTCCGGCATCATGCTGAAGAAGACCAAGATGTTCGCCGGCGACCCGGCTCCCTTCGTCATGGAGCTGCCGGCCTACCACCTGCCCGCCTGGGGCAACGTCCTGCGGGGCACCTGGGAGCGGGGCTGGTCCTTCATCAAGCGGGCCGGCACGGTCATCGTCATCTCCTCCATCGTCATCTGGTTCCTCACCAGCTTCGGCTCCGTCAACGGCAACTTCGGCATGGTGGACGCCCTCTATGAGGACGACAGCGTGGTCACCGACGAATACGTAGCTCAGGTGGCCGATCGTATGGGTATCCCCGAGGACGAGGTAGAGCCCATGGACGATTCCCTGCTCGCTCGGGTGGCCCAGCCTGTGTCCGTGGTCTTCAAGCCCCTTGGGTTCGGCGATTGGAAACCCACCGCCGCCACCGTCACCGGCCTGGTGGCCAAGGAGGAAGTGGTCGCCAACTTCGGCATCATGTACGCCTATGACGACCAGGAGGGCGAGGAAGAGCTGGAGGAGAACGGCGACCAGATCTGGGATCGGGTGGCCGACGACTTCAACGCCTTCTCCGGCGGACATGGAAAGCTGGCGGCCTTTGCCTTCATGATCTTCAACCTCCTGTGCGCTCCCTGCTTCGCGGCCATCGGCGCCATCAAGCGGGAGATGAACAGCGCCAAATGGACCTGGTTCGCCATTGGGTACCAGTGCGGGTTCGCCTGGGTCATGGCCTTCATCGTCTGGCAGGTGGGCCGTCTGTTCGCCGGCGGCATGAACGTGGTGGGCCTCGTCATCGCCCTCATCCTGCTGGGCCTCCTCTGCTGGCAGCTGTTCAAGCCCTACAGGGAGTCCCAGAAGCTGACCGTGAAATGATCGTTTGTTTCCCCATCCCATGAAGGCGGCGCGGCAAAAGCTGATTCCCTCTGCTCTTGCCGCGCTGCCCCTCCTGTAAAGGAAGTGATTTTATGCTGAACTGGCTGTCTGCCAATCTTGTCAATATTGTGCTGATCGCGGCCCTGGTGTTGATCGTCGGACTGCTGATCCGCGGCATGATCCGGGACCGGAAAGCGGGCAAAAGCCCCTGCGGCGGGAACTGCGCCGCTTGCGGTGCCTGCAAAGGATGTAGCGCCATGAACGGCAAGGGCGCCGGTATATCCGGAAGCGCCCGTTGATATCAGATCCACCATACCCGCAGGGCGCATATCGCATAGCTCTGCGGGATGTTTCTACTAAAACTGCTTATTTGTGCAGTAATATGACAGGAAAGGAGCAGCTATGTCGGAAGAGACCTTCATTCGCCATTGCTCGCCCACGCTGGCGGGGATCAAGACCGGGAATCTGTTCCGCTGCTCCTATCGCACGCAGGAGGAGATGCGCTCGGACGTGCGGCACTGGAACACGGTCTTGTCCCCCAAGGGCCTCAGGATCATTCCGCTGCGTTTTGGGGAGGACAGCGCTCTCATCTACGTGTACCGCCCGGCCCGGCTGCAAAAGGATCTCGAGAACGGCGACGCCTGCGCCTTGCTGCGGGAGCGGGGATACTGCACCGAGACACCCTCCCGCTGCGTAGCTTGCCTGATCGAGCGCTTGAAGGAGAGCCAGGAGTTCCCCCACGAGATCGGTCTGTTCTTAAGCTATCCGCCGGAGGACGTGACCGGCTTTCTGGAGCACCGGGAGGCGGACTGCAAGTGCACCGGCTTCTGGAAGGTGTACGGGGATGCGGAGGCGGCGCAAAAGACCTTCGCCCGGTACAAAAAGTGCATCGACGCCTACTACCGGGCCTGGAAAAACGGGCGGACGTTGGATCGGCTGACTGTGCCCGGCAGGACGTGCAGAAAAGAGGAAAGAGTATGATAGATTCAGGTTTGGACTGGTCACGGATACGGCACCTGCTGAAGCTGGGCGTCTTCGCCTCGTTGATGGTCCTGGCGGGGGATATGCTCCTGGGTTGGGGCGTGACCGACCCGGCCATGACGGAGGTTCCTACCTTGTTCACACGGTATCTGGCTATGTCTGATGGCAGGATCTTCGCTTCGGCTTTGCTGGGACTCGTTGGCATCCCCATCGAGTGTCTGTGCTGGTTCGCCGTCTATCGGATGATACAGCCTTATTCCGAGCAGGACGCCCACGCTTACCGCGCCGGGATCATCGGGTGTCTCGCCTTCGGCGGCTGCGGTGTCCACGTGCCCTGTTGCATGGCGGTGTATCTGCTGAAACGCTCTTATGCAAATGACCCCGCCACGGCTTTGCAGGAAACAGGACGGTTCATCGGCTGGTTCCTGCTGCCCGCCACGATCATCTTCGTCGTTTTCTTTCTCCTGGCGGCTGTCACCCAGATTAGAGCGTTCAGAATGGGCCATACGCCCCTGCCCCGGCGGTGCTGGGTGTTTTCGGTGCTGTTCGGCCTTCTCTTTGCGGCGCTGATGAAGCTGATCGGTGATCACGGCCTCACCAACGCTCTGGCCACGGGTTGGATCAGCATGGGGAACCTGTGGATGATGGGTGGGCTGCTGTTGGCCGCAAGGAGGGTCAGTCGATGAGAAAACGGATCTGGGAAAGGATGAAGCGATATACGCCCGAAAAGCTGGTGGCGATCAGCCGGTACAAGACCCTGTTTCCCACGCTGCCCAAAGACGTGCAGCGGGACGTGTACGGCCGGATGAGGGTCCTGCTGGAGGAGGAGAAGCGGTGGTGCGATGAGGGCAACTATAAGCACATCGCCCAGATCCTGACCACCATCGCCCTCTACGAGGTCCTGCAGCAGCATGGCAAGAGCGAGCCCGAGGCCTTCGAGATAATTTCCACCGCCATGTGGGGCGCGCTGACGCCCAGGACCTATCAGAAGCTGGCCCGGCTGTCCTTCTTTATGCCTGCCATGAAGAAGATCCTGCCCTTCGGCTTTCGCCACGGTTCCGGCGCGGGCTGGCGGTACACCTGGCATCTTGATGAGGACCCCAGGGACCGGTTCCATTTCGAGTGCCGGGAGTGCCTCTACTGGCACATCTTCTACGAGCGGGACCTCATGAAACTGGGGGCCATGTTCTGCCATTCGGACGTGATCAACTTCGGGAGCCTGCCCTACACCGACTTCAGGCGGACCAAGACCCTGTGCCAGGGCGGCGACTGCTGCGACTTCGATTTCGTCCGCCATACCACCGATGCCGGCGACGGCTGGGAACGGACCGAGAGCGTTTGAGGGAGGCGGATATGCGATACGTTGGGATGCCCCTGGGCATGTGGATGCTGTTTCACCGGTCCTTCCGGCAGAAGATGGTGACCGTTCTCGGCTTCAGCGAGGAGGAAGCGGCCAAGACTGAACGGGAGGCCCTGCCCAAATACAGGGCGATCATCGCCGGACTGCCCACTTTTGAGAAGGGCGATCGGTTTAAGATGAACATCGTCAACTGCGCCCTGCTGGCGGCGTTCTATCTGAACATGGCGCGAAAGCCCACCGTGGCGCAGATGACCGAGTACTATGAAAAGGCCATGATGATCGGCCCCATGCGGACGTTCTGCCGCATGGCCGGGCGGCAGAAGTTCACGGCCAAGGACGTCCGGGGCATGGAAGCCACGGCGAAGCTGCGGGCCGCCGACCGGAACCCCTACTCCTGGAACATGGAGCTGCTGCCTTATCCGGACGGCAGCGGATACGAGGCCCGGTTCTCCCGGTGCGGCATCTGCACGCTGATGAAGGAGCTGGACATCTTTGAGATAGTCCCCGCCATGTGTCATCTGGACTACGCCATGAGCGAGGCGGGCGGCGCTTCCGACTTCGTGAGGGAGCACACCCTGGCAAGCGGCGGACCCTACTGCGACTGCGGATATAAAAAGAAAGCTGGTGGATGCAAATGATCAAAACCACGTTGAAGATCGAGGGCATGATGTGCGGGATGTGCGAGGCCCATATCTGTGAGGCTGTCCGCAAGGCGGTACCCTTCGCTAAGAAGGTCAGCGCCTCCCGGAGCAAGGGGGAGGCGACCTTCCTGACGGAGGAAGCCGTAGACACAGACGCCCTGAAAGCCGCCATCGACGCCACGGGCTACAGATGCCTCGGCATAGAGTATGCTCCCTGTGAGAAGAAAGGCTGGTTCGGCTGGAAATGAGCACGGTGATCTGGGGACTGCTGATCCCCTTCCTGGGCACGGGACTGGGCGCGGCCTGCGTGTTCTTCCTCAAAAAGGACCTGAAGCTGGGCGTCCAGCGAGCGCTGACGGGCTTTGCGGCGGGAGTCATGGTGGCGGCGTCCATTTGGAGTTTGATCGTGCCCGCCATGGACCAATCCGCCGCCCTGGGACGGTGGGCCTTCCTCCCGGCCTTCATCGGTTTCTGGCTGGGCGTGCTGTTTTTGCTGCTCCTTGACCATGTCATCCCTCATTTGCACCGGAGCATCGATCAGGCGGAGGGACCGAAAAGCAGGCTATCCAGGACCATCATGCTGGTTCTCGCCGTGACCCTCCACAACATCCCGGAGGGCATGGCGGTGGGCGTGGTATACGCGGGTCTGGTCAGCGGCTCTGGGAACATCACGGCAGGCGGAGCGCTGGCTCTCGCTTTGGGTATCGCCATCCAGAACTTCCCCGAGGGGGCCATCATCTCCATGCCCCTGTACGCCGAGGGCAAGAGCAAGCCCAAGGCCTTCTGGCTCGGCGTTCTCTCCGGGGCGGTGGAGCCCATCTTCGGTGGGCTGACGGTGATCGTGGCGGGGCTGGTGGTCCCGGCCATGCCCTATCTTTTGTCCTTCGCGGCGGGAGCCATGCTCTACGTGGTGGTGGAGGAGCTGATCCCCGAGATGTCGGCGGGGGAGCATTCCAACGTGGGCGTGGTGGCCTTCGCCCTGGGCTTCAGCCTGATGATGGCGCTGGACGTGGCGCTGGGATAAGGAGGGAAAATTTACTGTATTTCTTACTGTATTTTGGGTCCGTTTTACTGTATTTTTTAGTCCAACCTTGTCTATTGCGTGATGTGCTGTATGCCCCAAAAATCCCTACATATAGGCGTTTTCTTAGGTTTCGTCTACTTTTTTGATTCGCTGATTTTGACACTGTTAACTGGGACGGAGCCGAGCGCTGCCGGTGGCAGAGAAAGCGAGGCACAGTCCGGGCAAACAAGGAGAAAAGCGCCCGGTGGTCGTTTTTCTCCTATGCTTTGCCCCCGTTTAGGGTTGTAGGTTCGAGCCCTACCTGGGGAGCCACGAAGAAAACACCGTCCCCACCGGACGGTTCTTTCTTTTCCTTTTTCAGGCATGCAATCTACAACTCATATAAAGTTTTAATTTTTTCAACAAAGATTATTCACAGATAATTCGATAATACAATGGACAACTTGTGTTGATTCCTGTATTATTATATACTAAGTGTAAATAGGTGTAATATACCCAAAATATGAGGAGAGTTTTACTGTTTTTTGAACCGTTTTCCTTGGCGCATAGATTCAAGGATATGCGCTGCAGGATCCGTAACGGGAAAGGAAATGAACCTATGAAGAAACTGATTTGCTTGTTGCTGAGTCTGATGATGGTGCTGATGCTGTGCCCTCTGTCTGTCCTTGCGGACGAGGGGACGGATACCCCCGCACCAGCAGCTGATGTCGATCCATCGGTGGACGATGCTGCCGTGCCGGAGCAGCCCGAGCAGCCGGAACAGCCTGAGCAGCCCGAGCAGCCGGAGCAGCCCGAGCAGCCCGAGCAGCCCGAGCAGCCGGAGCAGCCCGAGCAGCCGGAGCAGCCCGAACAGCCCGAGCAGCCTGAGCAGCCGGAACAGCCTGAGCAGCCTGAGCAGCCGGAACAGCCCGAGCAGCCTGAGCAGCCGGAACAGCCCGAGCAGCCCGAGCAGCCGGAACAGCCCGAGCAGCCCGAGCAGCCCGAACA
>CADCNE010000046.1:737-10648 GCA_902802805.1 uncultured Eubacteriales bacterium | reverse complement strand
CACAACAAGAAGAATCTGATGAACGAGCTAAGTAAGATCCGCAAGGTCATCGACCGGGAGCTGCCCGGCGTGCCCTGTCAGGTGCTGTTGGTGCTGGACGCCACCACGGGCCAGAACGCCCTCGCTCAGGCGCTGGCGTTCCAGGAGGCCAGCGATCTCGACGGTGTGATCCTCACCAAGCTGGACGGCACCGCCAAGGGCGGCGTGGTGGTGAACATCTGCAATACCCTCCATGTGCCCGTCCGTTTCATCGGCGTGGGGGAGGGCATCGACGATCTCAAGCCATTCGACGGCCTGGAATTCGCCCAGGCGCTGCTCTGATATGACCGGATACATGGCCGAAATGCGGCGGTTGGTGGGCCACAGGACCGTCATCCAATGCGCCGCCAGCATCATCGTCATCGACGGGCAGGGGCGGCTGCTCCTGGGCAGGCGCTCGGACGACCACAAGTGGGGGTACTCCGGCGGCTCCGTAGAGGTGGACGAGCCTGCGGAAGACTGTGCTCGGCGAGAGCTTTTAGAGGAGATGGGCCTGGTGGCGGAGAAGATCGAATTCTTCTGCGTGAACTCAGGCCCAGAGGCGCATCACGTCTATCCCAACGGCGACGAGGTGTCGAACTTCGAGATCGTCTATCTGTGCAGAAACTACCATGGGGAGCCAAAGAATACCGACGGCGAGATGGAGGAACTGCGTTTCTTCGCACCGGAAGAGATAGACCTCGAGATGATCTCTCCGCCCATACGCCCGGTCCTGCGCCGGTATATCGAACAGCTCGCATAACAAAAGAGGAGCGACGGTCGATCGCTCCTCTTTGTGTTTTTGGTTCCTACTTTGCCTGCACCGTCAGCTTGCCGCCGGGGCAGCCCACGGCGATGCGGGTGACCGATCCTTGTTGCTCCATGATCAGGTCCACGATCCTGTCCTCCACCTCGGTCTCGATGGACCGGCGCAGGTTTCGGGCCCCGTAGGTCTCGGAGTATGACATGTGTGCCAGGTGCTGGGCCGCGGCGTCGGACCAGGTGAGGGCAATGCCCTTTTCCGCCATGGAGGCCTTCAGTTCCTTGAGCAGGATATGGGCGATCTTGGTCATGCTCTCCTCGGAGAGGTGCTCAAAGCAGATCACGTCATCCAGTCGGTTAAGGAACTCCGGCCGCAGGAAGTCCTTCAGGGCCTTCATGGCCTTATCCTTGGCCTGCTCGTTGCTGGAACGGGAGAAGCCCACAGACCCGGCACCCTTCTCGTTGGACCCGGCGTTGCTGGTCATGATGAGAACGGCGTTGGCGAAGTTCACCTTCCGCCCGTGAGCGTCGGTGATGTGCCCGTCGTCCAATATCTGCAGAAGGATGTTCATCACGTCCGGATGGGCCTTCTCGATCTCGTCGAAGAGGATCACGCAGTAGGGGCGGCGGCGCACGGTCTCAGTGAGCTGGCCGGCCTCGTCATAGCCCACGTACCCCGGGGGAGAGCCGATGATCCGGGATACAGCGTGCTTCTCCATGAACTCGCTCATGTCGAGGCGCACCAGGGCCTCGGGCCCGTCGAAGAGCTCCCGGCTGAGCTGCTTTACCAGCTCCGTCTTGCCCACGCCCGTAGGGCCGGTGAACAGGAAGGAGATGGGGCGGCGGGAGTCGGAGATGCCCGCCCGGCGGCGACGGATAGCGGCGCATACCGCGTCCACCGCCTGGTCCTGGCCCACGATGCGGGCTTTGAGCCGGTCGGAAAGGTTCAGCAGTCGGCTGAACTCCTGCTCCTTGATCTTTCCGGCGGGGATCTTGGTCCACAGCTCGATGATCCGGGCCAGGTTGTCCACGGTCAGCTCGGGCAGTCCCCCATCGATCAGCGACTTGCGCTTTGCTTCCAGCATGTCCGTGCTCTCCTTCACGGCGGCGAGACGCTCTTCGGTCTCGGGGGAGAGGTCGCCAAGAAGCAGCTGCGCCGCCTCCGCTTTGAGGGCGTTGAGCTGGCTGTTCAGGCTTTCCATCTCCCGGCAGACGGGGCTGTTCAGGTTCAGGTCCGCCGCCGCTTCGTCGATGAGGTCGATGGCCTTGTCAGGGAGATACCGGTCGGTGATGTACCGTTCGGAGAGAAGCACCGCCTGCCGGGCCATGGCCTTCGGAATGACCACGGAATGATAAGCTTCGTAATAGTGAGCGACGCCAGAGGCGATAGCGATGGAATCCTCGATGGAGGGCTCCTCCACGGTCACGGGCTGGAACCGCCGCTCCAGGGCCGAATCCTTTTCGATGTGCTTTCGATACTCCGTAAAGGTGGTGGCGCCGATGACCTGGATGTCGCCCCGGCTCAGGGCGGGCTTCAGGATGTTGGCGGCGTTCATGCCGCCCTCCGCGTCCCCCGCGCCTACGATGGAGTGGACCTCGTCAATGAACAGGATGATGTTGCCGAGGGCCTTGATCTCGTCCAGGAGGCCCTTCATGCGGCCCTCCATCTGGCCCCGGTACTGGGTCCCGGCCACGAGGGCGGTCATATCGAGCTGCCATATCTCCTTGTCGAGGAGCTTATAGGGGGCGTTCCCCCGGGCGATCTGCTGTGCCAGCCCCTCCACGATGGCGGTCTTGCCCACGCCGGGCTCGCCGATCAAACAGGGGTTGTTCTTAAGCCGCCGGTTCAATATCTGCATGGTCCGCTGCAGCTCCGTCTCCCGGCCGATGAGCCCGTCCAGCTGCCCGGCCTTGGCCTTGGCGGTCAGGTCGATGCAGAAGGCGTTGAGATACTTCTTCTCCTGGTTCTTTCCGCCTTGACGGGGCTGCCGATTGGGACCGGTGGGGCCGGCCTGTTCCTGTGCGGAGGGCTCGCTCTTCTGCAAAGCGTGAGGGAACAGGTTCCCGTAGAGGCGGCGCAGGATGTTGTCCGTGCCGGTCTCGCCGATGTTGCTGTTGTCCTGGTCCACGTTCATGAGCTCGCCGCCCAAAAGCTCGTTGGCCTGTTCGCAGATGGCGTCCAGGTCCTCCTCCTTGAGGCCGAGGTTGTTGAGCACGTCGTCGATGGGCTTCATGCCCAGCTCCTTGGCGCATTTCAGACAATAGCCTTCGCTCTTCATTTCCCCATTCTCCATGCGGGATACGAAGAGGACGGCCTGGTTTTTTTTGCATCGTACACAAAGCGCCGCCATTTGGCACCTCCAAAGTGATCGTTGGTTGTGGTTATCTGGTTCCCGACGTCAGCTGACTGACGATGAGGGAGAGCAATACTCCGTTGAGGGCGGTGAGCCGCATGAGCACCTCGGGCATGGCCTCGGGCTTTACCTCCACCCGGCACACCGTCATGTCGTTGCCCGGGCGAAGATACCCCAGGGCATAGGTGTCCGCCGTGAGGCCCTTCACCTGCATGAGCTGCTGCATCATGGTTTCGGAACGGGAGAGGAGGGCTCGCGTGTCTTCGCTGGGTCCACGGGTGATGAGCAGCAGCCGCACCATGTTCATGTTCATGGCCACGGATTGCCAACTGGCTTTCAATGCGTTGTCCAGAGCTTCCAGATCCATATACGCATCCTCCTTCCGTACAGAATACAGGGATATATAATTGCATATTTAGCATACGCTTCCATGAGCAGAAATGTCAATCGAATTCGGAGGCTTTTTGCCGCGGGTTTGCATGTTTTTCACATTATGCCGGAAGGATATGACAAAAAAACCTCCCGGATCACCGGGAGAGGGAGAAAATGGATGAAGCAGGTATCAACCCACGGCCCCGGAATCGTCGTCTGACGAGCTTTCCTCGATGGTGCCCACCAGGACTTTCTTGGGGAACATGGTGTACTTGGAAATGCCCAGATCGTCCGTCTTCACCAGAGTCTGTCCGAGATAGTAATCCTTGTAGGTTTGGACGGTATACCCCTTGCTGCCCTTGGTGATCGTCTTTGAATAGGAGGCAGGCTTGCTGTCGTCGTATTCATATACCGTTTTGATGGAAACGCTGCCCCGCTGCTTGGTGCGGATCTCGATGCGGTCGTATTCATCGGTCTCAAAGGGGACGCCGTAGATCTCCATATGCAGGATATTCCCATCGGTGTAGGCCATGATGATGACGTCGCTCGATGTATTGTTCCTGAACTTGAAGTCGATGATGTTGCCCACGGAGTTGATGGTGGCGTCCCGGCCCCGGTCCACGTAGTGGACGGGCATGCTGTGGTTGCGCCGTTCCACGATCTCCATATCGGCGTACAGTGCCGCGTTGTAGAGGGTGGAGGAGAGCTGGCAGACGCCGCCGCCGGCCTGCTGGACCACCTCGCCGCTTTCATAGGCGCCCGCATTCTTCCAGCCGTTCTTGCGGGTGCGGGTACCCAGGGTGTCGTTGGCGGAGAACACGTCGCCAGGCTTCAGGATGATCCCGTTGATCTTCTCGGCGCCGAAGCGAATGTTGTATTTCCTATTCTTGGTGCTGTCGGAAAAGCTGGTGGTGTAGGAGCCCCGCAGGACGAATTTGCTCTGCAGCATCTCCTGGGTGATGGTCGGTTCGAGATCGTGGATGGGAATGGAGATGGTCTTGCCGGAGAGAGGATCGGTATTCAGGATGGTCTCGACCAACGCTTCCCGGTCGATGCCCTGGCCGATGGCCTCCAGGGTGTATACGATCTGATTGTCCTTCATGGTGATGGAGGAATTGACAGCCGGGGTATCCAGGAACTCGGACAGGTACTCGATGAACCGGTTCACTGAATCGATGTCGTAGCCCGGGACGGGGGCGACGTCCTTCCCCGAAGCGATCTGCTGCACCTGCAGCATGAAGGTATCGTAGGGCACGTTCATATCCCGCATCAGGGAGAACGCTTCCGTCACAGCCTTATCCACGTCTATGTTAAGCCGGATACCGATGGACTCAGTGTCTGTGGGATCGGTAGTTTCCGGTTCGGGCTCCGTATCCGCTGCGGCCTCGGCTGCCTTCATGGCGGGATCTACGGCGTCGTCGTCTTCCTCTTCCTCCTGAGCGACCTTGGTCGAAGCGAGAAGCGTGTCGATGCCCTCTCCGGAGGCGGGGTAAAGATTGGTGCCGTCGGAAAGCTGCAGGTTCACGATCAGCGGGTCGCGGACCAGCCGTTCCTCTACCGCGGCCTTGGCTTCATCCCGGGACATGCCGCCCACGTTCACCCCATAGACAGTGGTACCGGGCAGCATGATGTTTCGAATGGCGATGGCTTCCATCTCCTGCCGGTGCTTCTCCGCGACCAGATCCACCTCAGGCGTGCTTACCACGATATTCGCCTGGGGGATCTCGGTGACTGTGGGAGCGGGCGTCATGGTGGTTTCCGGTGTGGCCTGGACCAACTGAGCGCCTTTATCTTCTCCGCCCAGAAGGAGCACACACAGTCCGCCGGCCAAAACCAAAACGCCTGCGCATGCACCCAGGACGATATTTAACTTCTTTTCCTTTCTTGTGCTCATAGAGCCTCCTTTATATACCATTTCCATTGTACTGTTTTTCAGTAGGATTGCCATACCTTTGGGCCATGCTTTACAACAAAGTTACAAATTTATGACGTTTGACTATCCATTTGGTCGAATCTATGGTATGCTGTTGCCATGAAACGGAAGACCATCCAATCGAAACCGGCAGACAAAAGCCCCATGGACGCGGCGCTCGCCTATCTCACGGACCGTATGCGGACCGTGCGGGAGGTGGAGGACAAGCTGGACGACCTCCAATATGGAGAGGGAGACATCCTCTCTACGGTGGAGCGTCTCAAGGAGCTGGACCTGCTGAACGACGAGGCCTACGCCCGGGAATTCGTGCGTTCCCGGCTGGCCACCAAACCGGTGAGCTGTCAAAAGCTGTATATGGATCTGAAGGCCCACCATGTTCCTGAGGAATACATTAAAACTGTGCTGGACGAGCTGCCCCGGGAGACGGAGGCGGACAACGCCCGGGAGGTGGCTGAAAAGTTCTGGCGTCAGTTGAACGGCCTGGAAAAGAGCGTTCGCCGGGAACGGGTGCTGCGGCGGCTCATGAGCCGGGGCTTTTCCACTGAGGCCAGCCTGGCCGCCATCAGGGACGTGGAGGAAGAGGAATCTTGAGACCGATCCTGTCGGCAAAGGAATATGAGCGGGTTTTGCGGGGGCTGACGCGGGATCAGCGTCAACTGGCCGCGGACGCCATCGTCAGCGCTGCGAGAGAGCAGATGACGAAGCACTGCCTTCTGCGGGCGGTGTTCCTGTGCGGGGAGCCGTTGCGGGAGATCGGTGAACTGGCCGCAAAGGAGCTTGAGGCGAATGTCTTTTCTTCCTGGAATGATTTGCCCTCCTTTTCCGATGCGCTGATATGCGATCTACTGTTTTCGTCTTCATTGAAAAATAACATCCGGCCTTTGACACCGATCCTCAGCGTGGGCATACCCGCCGGAGTGGACCCGAATACCGGAAGAGCGGCAGATGATGCTGCCCACGCAGAGATCACTGTGGCGCCTTTTGGCTACCTTTCCGGGCTGTTCTTGCATGACGGCCTGGATCATTGCGGCGAGATCCGCCCCATTGGCGGTGAGACGGAGACAGCCGAAGGAATATGTCGATTCGAGGGCGAGGATGCCCGCCGTCTGCTGCCGCCTCGCAAACGGACAGCCCATAAGGGGGACTCCGGCAAGGCGCTCCTGTGTGCAGGTTCCCCTAAATATGTGGGGGCGGCCCTGCTCAGCGCCCGGGCCTGTCTCGCGGCGGGGTGCGGCATCCTGTACGTGGCCTGTCCCGACGTGGTTCGGGAGGCCCTCTGGCAGCTGCCGGAAGCCATCGGCATATCCGTTGGTGAGGATTGGAGCAAGGAGAGCTGCGGCGCTGCCATACAGTCCCTAACCGGCATGAAGGCTCTTGGGCTGGGCTGCGGCGTGGGGGACGGCGACGTCTCGCCCCTGATCGAAGCGGCATTGCAAACCGGTATACCGCTGGTCCTGGACGCGGACGGGCTCAACTGCCTGTCCAGGCACCCGGAGCTCTATGCTCTGCTCCACGAGAAGGTGATCCTGACCCCGCATCCGGGGGAGATGAGCCGGCTGACGGGGCTTTCTGTTCGCGAGATCATGGATGATCCCGTGGCTGTGGCCGTGAGATACGCGCGCCTGTGGGACTGTACGGTCCTGCTCAAAGGGGCGGCCACCATGGTCTCCGACGGAAAGCAGACCCGCATCGTAGCTGAGGGCAATGCGGGCCTCGGCAAGGGCGGCAGCGGAGACGTGCTGACGGGGATCATCACGGGGCTTTTGGCCCAGGGTGTGGACTCCTTCGATGCGGCGTGTCTCGGCAGTTATCTGCTGGGCACATCGGCTGATAAAGCTTTTGCGTTGTTAAAAGAACGTATGCTTCGAGCGACGAATGTGATCGAGGCGTTGGAAGATCGGAATGAATAAAGGAGGAACGAGGATGCTTCGCTTAGGCGTGGATGTGGGAGGAACGTTTATCAAAGCCGGGGTGGTGGATGAGAACTATACCATCCTGCACAAGGTCAGTGTGCCCACCGAGGGCGACGCCGGGTATGAGGACCTGGTGAGGAACATTGCCCGTGCGGGCGAACTGGCAGCCAGGGAGGCCGGGTTCGACCTGAAGGAGTTTTCTTCCGCGGGTATCGGCATCCCGGGCCTGCTGAATCCCAAGACCGGCGTGGTGGTGCTGGCCCCGAATCTCAGCGGCGGATGGCGGGACGTGCCCTTCCGGGAGACCATCCAAAAGCTTTTGCCCGTGCCTGTATACGTGGGCAACGACGCCAACTGCGCCGTGGTAGGCGAGACCCTGGCGGGAGCGGCCAAGGGGAACGAGAACGTGGTCATGCTGACGCTGGGCACCGGCGTAGGCGGCGGCGTCATCACGGACGGGAAGCTGTTCGTGGGCGGCAGAGGCTTGGGTGCGGAGCTCGGTCACATGGTCCTGCAGATGGAAGGCGCGCCCTGTGCCTGTGGTCTCAACGGGTGTTTGGAGGCCTATTGCTCCGTCACTGCTCTCGTCAAGCAGACCCGTCGGGCCATGGAGCTGGACCTCCGCTCCGCCATGCACGAGTACGCCAAAGAAGCGGGTCTGGTGGACGGACGCACGGCCTTCGAGTGCTCCAAGAGGGGGGACAAGGCCGCCATGTTCGTGGTGGAGAACTACTGTCGGTATCTTGCCAACGGCATCGGCTCCCTGGTCACCACCTTCCGGCCGGACGTGGTGCTCATCGGTGGGGGCCTCTCCAATCAGCGGGAGTACCTGATGGACAAGCTAAACGCGCTGCTGCCGCGGTACGTGTTCGCCGCCGACGTGATCGGCGTGCCGCCCATCCTTCGGGCCACGTTGGGGAACGACGCGGGCACCATCGGTGCGGCGTATCTCGATCAGGTGTGAGGGGAGAAAAGCTATGGAGATCAATGAGTTTTTGGACGTGATGCACGTGGCCGAACGGCTGAAGGACGCGACCCGGCACGGATATTCCTCCGGCGGTCGGCGGGAGAGCGTGGCGGAGCACAGCTGGCGCATCACCCTGATGGCCTTCTTTCTTCGGGACGAATTTCCGGAAGCGGATATGAACAAGGTCATGGAGATGTGCCTCATACATGACCTGGGGGAGTGCTTTACGGGGGATATCCCCACCTTTTTGAAGACGGACGCCGATGAAGCCCGGGAGGAGGACCTGCTCTTTAGCTGGGTGCCCTCCCTGCCGGAGCCCTACGCCACGCGGATGCACGATCTCTACACCGAGATGGAAGCGCTCGAGACCCAGGAGGCGAAGATATACAAGGCTCTCGACAAGATGGAGGCGGTGCTCCAGCACAACGAAGCGCCTCTTTCCACCTGGATCCCCAAGGAATACGAGCTGAACATGACCTATGGCTTCGAACAGGCGGCCTTCTCGCCCTACCTCACGAAGCTCCGGGAGCAGATGCTTCGGGACACCAAACAGAAGATCTCGGATAACAAAAAAGCCCCATAAGGGCTTTTTTGTTAATGCGTTTTTTCAGTGGTAGTAGGGCACATAATCCTGCCAGTTGGTGATGATCTCGTGGCCCACGCGGCCAACGCCCCGGAACATGAGGGCGATGAGGGCTACGAGGCCGATGAGGATCAGGACCACGCGGATGGCGCTGATGATGGTGCCCGCAAGCGCCAGACCATGGCCCTTGTTTTCCGGCATCTTCTTGGCGGTATTGAGGCCCAGGATGCTGAGTACGAGACCCGCGATGGCGGTGAGAACACCGATCCCCACAGGCACGAAGATCAGCGAGCATACGAAGCCCGCGATAGCCAGGGCGTTGGTGTTGGATGGCGCGGAAGCGGCGCTCACAGTCGTGGACTGGGAGGAGTAGTTGGGGTCGGAATAGGAGGCGGGCAGCTGATCGTTGGCGGCCTTATAGCCCTCAGAAGCGTATTCGGGGGCGGCGTATTCGGCGCCTTCCCGGGTTTCTTCCGTGGGCTCAACGGCCTCGGGCTGCTCGGCTTCTGCGGGAACGATCTGGGGCTTGCCGCAGGAGGTACAGAATTTGGCGTAGTCGGGGATCTCCGCGCCGCAATGAACACAATGCATGGGATATGTCCTTTCCTGAAAAAGTATAGAGAAAGTATCTTTCTTTCGTCATTATACTAAACCCTGGCCCCTTTTTGTGTCAAGGGAGGAAAAAGACGTGGCGTTCGATCACCGCATATGGTACAATACCAAAAAACAGTAGGAGCATTAACCATGAGTAAATACGGTTTCCCCAAGATCGATCTGCATCTGCATTTGGACGGGTCCATGCTGCCCGAGAGCGCGTGGGAGATGGCGGCGGAGCGGGGCATCGCCCTGCCGGCCGACACGCTGGAGGAATTTCGCCGCTTCATCGTGGTGACGGCGGACTGCCGCAGCGTCAACGAGTATCTGAAGCGGTTCGAGATGCCGCTCCAGATCCTGCAGGATCGGGCGTCCCTGGAGCGCACGGCCTATGAACTGATCCGACTGCTGGCCG
>CADCNE010000046.1:0-675 GCA_902802805.1 uncultured Eubacteriales bacterium | reverse complement strand
GACACCGTGGAGGCGGTGCTGGCGGGTGTGAAACGGGGCATGAGGGAATGCCCCACCATCGACATCGGCGTGATCCTGTGCGCCATGTGCATCGGTGACTATCGGCTCAATATGGAACAGAATTTGCAGACGGTCCGGGAGGCGGCCCGGGCCTTGAATGAAGGCGTGGTGGCCATCGACTTAGCCGGTGCGGAGGGGCTGACGCCGCTCTCCGGTTTCGCGCCGGTGTTCGACCTTGCGAAGGAGCTGGGTGTGCCCTTCACCTGCCATGCCGGGGACAGCCAGGGCCCCGAGACCGTGCGGGACGCCCTGAACTTCGGCACGAAGCGCATCGGGCACGGACACCACATCTTTGAGGACAGAGAACTGTGCGCCCGGGCCATTCGGGACGGGGTGACGCTGGAGGTGTGCCCCACCAGTAATATTCAGTGCAGCACGAGACCATCTTACGAAGAGCACCCGCTGAAAAAGCTGATGGACATGGGCGTCAGTTGCACCATCAACACGGACAACATGATCCTATCCGATATCGACCTTGACAAGGAATACGACCGCTGCATCGGACAAATGGGTCTCACGGTGCAGGACATCATCCGCTGCAACATCAACAGCGTCCGCGCCTCCTTCATGGCCCCGGAGAAGAAGCTGAAGCTGATCGAAGAGCTGCTGGCCGCC
>CADCNE010000045.1 GCA_902802805.1 uncultured Eubacteriales bacterium | reverse complement strand
AGATCGAGGCGGTGGAGTTCGATATTGTGATCGCCGACCGGGAATCCCTAAATGAGGTCTCCCGCATCCCCGGCGTCCGCATAGAGCCCTGATGCAAGCAAGAAAGGAAATCAGCTATGACAGAGCTGCAAAGGCAAAATAACATCATTGCGCTGCCGCTGGACTTCACTTCCTTCGACACGGAGACAACCGGATTTGATACGACCTATGATCACATCATCGAGCTGGCCGCCGTCCGATACCGAGACGGCCAGGAGGTCGAAGCCTGGTCGTCGCTGATCAGGCCGCCGGAGCCCATCCCGGAAGTAATTACCATGCTGACCGGTATTTCAAATGAGATGGTCGCCGACGCGCCCAGCATCGCGGAGGCGCTTCCGGCCTTTGTCCGGTTCATCGGCGAGGACATCCTGATCGGCCATAATATCGGCTTTGACATCAATTTCATCAATCACGCGGGCTATGAGATCACAAATCGATTTGTGAATACGCTGCGCCTGTCTCACAAGGTAAACCGGGAGCTTTCGCAGCACCGGCTGATCGACATTGCGGATCACTATAAACTCTCGCCCCCGGGCTATCACCGGTCACTGGCGGACGCGGCGACAACCGCCGCCGTCTATCTCGCCATGCGGGATAAGGTGCTTTCCTCCATGACGGAGCAGGAATTTGCCGACAGCTTTCAGCGGGATCCAGCCTCAAAGACCGATTACCGTGCGTTCATTTCCGCCATGGGCGACGTCGAATCCATTGCCGACACGCCCATCACCGGAAAAACCGTGGTGTTCACCGGCGCCCTGGAGCGGATGGAGCGCAAGGATGCGCTTCTCCTCGTTGCCCGTCTCGGCGGCACACCGGCTGCCGACGTCACAAAAAGCACAAATATTCTTGTGGTCGGCAACAAGGATTTCGCCTCCAGCGTGAAGGACGGCAAGACCGGCAAGATGAAGAAGGCCGAAAGCTACATGGCCAAAGGCCTGGATATTATGACCATCTCGGAAGATACGTTCTTTGAGATGATCGAATGACCCCGCGCCGTTACGCCGTGAAACAATAATAATTCCTTAATAGTGAATTGTAAAGCCCGTATTTTCACTATTAAGTAATTTTGTGGAAATTCCATAATCTATTTAGAGGTTGTATAACCTATGAATCCGGAGATTTTTGTGCAAAACATCAAAAAGCGCTGCGCCGAAATGGGCGTAGCGCCTACGGTGGCCTGCAAGGAAGCGGGCGTCGGGACTAGTTTCATCAACAACATTGAGTCCAGAGGGCAAACTCCCTCTGTGGATCGCGTGGAGAAGCTGGCGGGCTACCTGGGCTGCACCGTCTCCGAGCTCATCGGGGAGCAGACGCCTCCCGGCCGGGAGGCTCCGGAGCCGATCACCGTGCCGGAGGATCCCCTGATCCGGGAGATCATGGAGCGCGTGGCCGATCTGACGCCGGACCAGAAACGCCTTTACCTGGCTCAGCTCCGCGCCCTCCAGGACCCGGACAAATAGCCACCCCGTCCTTAGCTTCCCCTGGGGGAAGCTGTCAGCAAAGCTGACTGATGAGGGGCACTCCCGCCGCAGCGTCCGCCTACCCCTGGTGCACCCACACACCGCCGCGAGCAGCATGCCCGGGGCCTGCAAAACGCATGTCCCGGGCATTTTTATGCGCATTTTTGTCGGATATGCTATAATACGCTCGGCGCTAAATAATTATGCAGCCCGGGCGGAAGGACCGATATGAAAAGACAAGAAGGGAAACGCGGGCAGCCGGAAGGCCGCTCGAAGGAGAGCGTGCGCCTGGAGCTGGAGATCCTGCGCGCCCTCCGCCGCCTTACCCCGGAAAACCGTGAAAAAGCCCTGCGGCTGCTGCCGCCGAACCGCGCCGATCAGGAAAGGAGTGGTCACGATGCCCCGCCGCACACGCGCTGAGATGTCCTGGGTCCCGGACAAACAAAAATGGAGAAAGCAGATCAAGGATCCCTCCGGGAAATATGTCCCCGTCTATGGGGTGACAAAACAGGAAGTCCGGGACCGGGTGGCCGCCCGGCAGGCCGCCTGGGCCGCAGCGGCCTCCGCCCAGGCCTCCCCGGATTTTGCGGCCCTGGCCGTCCGCTGGGCCACCCTCACCGCGACAGACGCTTCCCCCCGCGTCCGGGCTTATCGACAAAGTGCCCTGAATAACTACATCCTCCCCGTCCTGGGGGAGATCGAGGCCGCAGCCCTCCGGGAGGAAGATGTGCTCCGCCTGAAGCAGTCCGTCTCCTCCATGAGCCGGGACAGCCAGACGAAGATCCTGGCCATTGTGCGGAATATCTGCAAATTTGCCGCGAAAAACGGATATATGACCGCCGATCCCGCCGACGGCGTCAAGGCAGGCGGCCCTCCGCCCAAGGAGGTGGACCCCCTGACCCCGGATCAGGCAGCGGCCCTCCTGGCCGCCGTGAAGGGCACCCAGACGGAGACCTTCTGCCGGCTCTGCCTCCATGCCGGCCTGCGCCGGGAGGAAGCCCTTGCGCTGCGCTGGGACTGCGTCCATCTGGACGGGCCTGCCCCGTTCCTGGAGGTGCGCCGCGCCCTCCGCTGGCCCACCAACGCCGCGCCGGAGATCTCCGACCGGCTGAAATCCAAGGCCGCCAAGCGGGACATTCCCCTCCCCGCCAGCCTGGCGGCCCACCTGAGAGCCGTCAGAGCCGCCACAGGCTCGCTTTTTGTGATCCATAACCGGGAGGGCGGTCCGGTCTCTTACAGCTCCTGGCGCAGCCTGTGGCGCGTCGTGGAGGCCAGAACGGCGGGAGAACGCGGGAAGGTGGGCGACAAGGTGCGCAATCATGCCGTGGTGATCTCCCTGGACTTCCCCGTCCACCCCCACCAGCTGCGGCATACCTACTGCACCCGTCTGATCCTGGGCGGCGTGGACGTGAAGCGTGTCCAGTATCTCATGGGCCACGCCAGCGCACGCATCACCCTGGAGATCTACACGAAGCTCATGGGCAGCGATCTGCAGGACACCGCCTCCGCCGTCCGGAGGATCTTCGCGTAGATCTTGCGTAGATCTTCCGCAAAACAATTCAAGACCTTTTTCAAGACCCGGAGGGGCAGAAATGACGGTATACCGTCGTCTAGGCCCTCCCCCTCGCCCCTTGGTAAGGATGAGGTCCCCGGTCCGAATCCGGGCAGCAGCTCCAAAATAACCGCTTGTTTCATCAAAACAAGCGGTTATTTGTTTATAATTTAACATCACGTCAATTGAGCGCCGCAAGAAAGCCCGCCAAATCCGCCATATTCTCCACCCTTGCGCAATCGTTCAAGACCTAATTCAAGACCTAGCGCCGCAAAGGCATCCCCGGTGTCCGATTCGGACACCGGGGATGCTCACTCTCGGGTTGGCAGCTCCACGCCCTCCCGCTCGCACTCGCCGTCCATGTATGCCTGGATCATGGCCGAAACGGAGGTCCCGCGCAGTTCGGCCAGGCGCTTGTAGGCTTCGCGTTTGCCCTTCCGCAGCGACACGCTCAGATTATCCGTGTGCTCTACCTTCCAGCGGGCTATGGCCTTATTTTGATTCTCGATCGCTTTTGGCGACATCTTCACGCCCTTGCGCGGCATTCAGACCACCTCCGCATAAGGCTCGCCGTTTGGCTTGACGCCGCAGATCGCGGCCTTTCCCATGTTCCTGGCCGAAAAGCTGACTATTTTCACCGCCTTGGAATAGCTCTCCGCTTCCAGCTCCATGAGAGCGGTGCAGCCTGGAGCCACGCCATCAGAGACGCGGACGGTGATGGGGTCTTTCCCCTCTGCGATCAGATAATACTTTCTCATTTCGTTTCCTCCTTCACGCAATAGCGACGGTGGCGAATCCCCAGACCATGGAATCGGCCTTGTCTTTCCCTCCGTCTTTTGTTCTTTGGTTGGTTTAATTATACCATACCAAGAACATTTATCAAGGGATTTTTCAGAAATTTCCGCAGAAAAACAAAAAATTCCCGGCCCCATGACGGGGCCGGGAATTTGATATCATGATATCACTTGCGATCTTCGGGCTTGTCCTCTTTGCCCGGAACAGGGTCAACGTCGTCGGCTTTTTTCTTCAGCCGGCCGATGCCCTTGATCAGCTTTTCCGGGATGGGGGCGCCCAGCTTGGCCGCGTTTTCAAGGATCGAGCCCAGCTCCGTGAATATGTACCAGACGGCCACGATCAGGGTGATGTACCCTCGGTGATGGTAGTCGCCGATCAGCGGCGCCGCCGCGGAGGAGAGGATCACGCCCACAGCAATGTCCGTGAGCGCGGCCACCAGAAGAGCCACGATTTCACCCAACTTATGCCAGAGGCCGTCCCTGGCCTTTGCGCTGGACCATTCTCCGTGTGCCTTGGCGGCCCAGGTTCCCGTGATGTAATCCAGGACCATGCAGGTGATCATGATCGCCACAGCGATGCCCACCCAGCCCAGGAGGGCCACGACAAAGGATAGCGCCGCTGTCAGCAGCGCCCGAAACTCTTGTGCCTTGTCCGGTGCATTCATATCTATCCCTCCTTATTTCTCAGACACAATCGCAGGAAGCCGTGCCAGCACCGCCGCCAACTCCGCCCTTGTCACGGGCTCGTCCGGCTGGAAGCTGCCGTCCGGGTAGCCCTTCATGCGGCCCTTGTCCAGGCACCAGCGGACATCCTTCTCCGCCCAATGCCCAGTGATATCGTCCGTGATCTCCGGCTGATACTGCGGACGGCACACCCCGACGATCTGGGATGGGTAACGGGTCTTCTCGCACACCATTCCTCCGTTGCTTTGGCTGCCGTCTGACGGGGAGGTGTTGCCCTCAATCGTCCAAATGCTGTATGGCATCCCCGTGGACAAATTTACGATATCGGATTTTCCTGTCACCAGCCCGCAATGCTCCGGGTCTTTGCCGCCGTGGAAGTTGAGAAGGGCTATATCCCCCGGCTGGACTTCACTCACAGGCACCGTCAGCCCCTGCTCCCTGTACCACCGCAGCAGCGTTCCGCAGGAGGCCGTCTTTCCTCCACCGAAAAAGGCCATGCGCTCCCCGGCCTGATTGAACAGCCAGCATAGGAAAATCACGCACCAGGGTACACCGTTTACACCGTACCAGAATCCGTATTTCGTGAGATTGCTCCCGGCTGGCTCCTCCGTATTCCCCAGCTCCCCGAGGGCGATTTCGATAACTTTACTCAGGCTCATGGGATCACCTCACGAAATTCCGTAATAAGCCATGATACTTTGCATATTGGCGATTACCGTTGCTTCAGGCTCCGCACCAGAAACAACAGCCATATACTTGATGTCATAATTGCCACCGTACTTGTTACCGCCCATCAGCAAGGTTGCGGAGAACTCAGAATATCGGCCTACGTTGGTTGGGGTAAGTGCCCCTTTTTTGACCGCATCAACATAAAATGTACTGGATTGTCCACCCCCGGCATTGGATACGGCAATACAATGGAATCCGTCAACGGCACTTACACCAGTATTCGTATCACCCGAATAGTAAGTGTAATAAATATACTCTCCGTTTCTATATAAACCTGGAACATTGCCGCTGGAGTTTGCATATACGTTAGATATAAGCCTGCTAATAGCAGAAGAACTCAAGCTTTTGAAAACCATGTAGTTCGTGACAGGTGTATTTGCCGCACCAAGGTCATAATAGGCACTCATTCCATCACCGTTGAAATGCACAGACCCATCTGTCTCTATTTCCATCGACGACGAACCGACAAGAGATAGGTTGCCCCACGTTGCTATTCCGACCCGATAGTTTTCACACATGGCTTCGGCAAGGATGGAACTGACCTCACTTGCCGTAAGCAAACTGGCGATATAATCTGCACCGTACACCAGTTCACCACGGTCAAAACCACTATTATAATCTTGGATGGCAAGCAACCCGTAAGCCTGTTTTTGCGCCGTGGATAGCGCATTCCATTGCGCCCTTGTCAGCAGAGGCACACCGCCTCCCCCACCGCCACTTCCGCCCATCATCACAGGATTTCCCCAAATGCTCATATCGTCTCCTCCACCGTGCATTGCACCGTCATTTCCGCCGGCGGCGCGGCTCCCACCGCCCATGCCGTCAGCGTTCCGTTGTTGTTCTCGATCACCATGCTCGTCACGCCATCGGCAATCAGGCTGGCAATTTGAGTGGCAGTAAGCTGAATGTCAACCTTGCTGTTTGCCGTCACCGTTGCTCCTGTGACTGTCACCGTCTGGGAGTACGGGCTTGCGCTACCAGTCCACGTCCCCGATAAGACAATACTGCCCACCTGCGGAACTGTTGCCGCGCCAACATCATCGGCGTCAAGGCTGATATTTGCAGACAAAGCCTTTCCGTTCACAGTTCTGGTATCGGGGACAGCCCCGATACCTGCCGCCGTGATCCCGCTCTGAATATAGGTCTTGAGAGCTGACAAATAATACCTTACTGTGCGGTTTCCTTGAACCCCAGGGATCAGGTCATTATCCCCAGGCGCTGATGCTGCCGGGAGCAAGCTAATCTTTACGCCAGTCTGTTCTTCTGCCATGTTTTCACCCCTTATTCAAATACGATGTTGGCAAGCCCCGTCCTGCCAATCTCCACATCATGCACAGCATAGCCCAGCATCCCCCAGGGGGAACTTCGGGGGTAGGTTGAGGATGGATACATCAGCCAGCCATGCCGGGTCTTTTGAAAGACCCCATATCCATCAATCCATATCCACCCGACATTTTCACGGACATATGCCGTATAGGGAAGCTCTGGAAGTTCTCCAGCATAGATAGGTACCATGTTAGACATTTGCATCATCTGGCGAATTGTTTCGTTATCAACAGTCCGCTGCTGAATAAAACTCCCGTAGGGTGTCGGAGGAGTAGCCAAATATCGCGTATCTGTCCAATCGGCAATCTCCTCCAGCCCGTTGTAATTGTCAATGGAAAACCTGCCCAGCAGATGCTTTACAAATACGTGTTCTATGACTCCTTCCACTTCGATATCCTCATAAATGTTTGCATCGGTGTATATATAGGCTTGGTCAGCCCAAAGGAATCGTTGCGTGTAGCGTAGATCAACGTAAGTCCCGGTATGCGTGTCATATCCATCCCAGGGATTATAGGAAGCTCCGCTAATAATGGTAAGAACCTGATACCAATACTCCGTGAAATCAAAAAGTCCGCCAGTGCTGCTGGATTTGGCGATCCCAACAGAGGCAGCATTGATGGGGCATACAAAATAGACATAGTTGCCAAGCCCTCCGGGCGCTGCCATTTCGTTCAGACGTGTTCCACTTTTGGTGTAGGTGTATACCCACAGATTCGGAGAAGAGAATCCCCCGTTTGAGACTGATACCCCAAGGATGCCGTTTCGATACCCCATAACGATATAATTGGAGTTGGCAACATCAAAGGTGATTTCATTAGACATTTCCCCGTCCGGATAGATCACTGTCCATGTGTTCGTGTCCTCCCTTGACTTGAACGCAGCGCAGTTTCCTCCGTTGTATACGTTGAACTGGTAGGCAGGAGTGGTGTTCCCGATTACTTCCCCGCTCAGTCCGTCCTGAATGACCAGCACATGATTGGTTGAATCATAGGAATACATACGGTTATCTTCATCAATAAAGAAATCCCCGCTGTGAGCCGGAACGTCCCCCACCCGCTGAAGCTCCCCGGAATCGTTGTGGAAAACGACCACAGGTTCCCAGGCTTTAATATTTCGGTTGATGCATTGCGCGGCCTTTATCTGAGTGGACATGGGCGCGGGACGTGGAAGCACATTCTGCTGCGTCAGCGCCAGCATAATCGCCTGAAGCATCTTGCTTTCCGTCATATGTTCCCCTCCGGACCGGACACCTGTATCGTGCAGGTATGCCCGTCAGGCCAAGTCGCAACCATAACGCCATCCTGCTCCCGTATACGCATGGAGAGAAGATCGGCGGAACCCTCCACGGTGTAAAGTACCACTCCGGTATCCGTGTTGTACTCCAGGCTGCTGAGTCTCCGATGCATAGCATCTACAAACCCATCATCGCCAAAAACGATATCCACGTTCTTTGCAAGCTTAGACTTGTAACGGAGATAAAATCCCTGCTCGTCCTTGTAGATATATCCCTTGCTGTTGCCGTTTTCATCCCCGGCTCCCATGATGATCTGAGGCAGGTAGTTGTTCCTTAACCCACCACGTTCAAACGCCTCCTGTGCCTTGACAAGCTCCGTGTACTGATACACCGTCACGGGCCAGGTCGTAACGTTTGTGGTGGCATAGATTTGTACGCCGTTTGCGTCCAGAGGATAACCATCCGATGTATGACTCACAGGTTCCTTCTGCCAGTACAGATTTTGTCCGAAGCGGTTCTTGGCTTGCTCCGTAGCAGCCTGTCCTACTTCCAGCGTCAAAGATACCCCGGATTCCGTCAACAGGGGGCCGCTGTCCTCCGTGTCCAGAGTAGAGGCAGATTTGATGGTCCCGGTGATAAAGCGCTGGTATTGGTCTTTGATAAGAACAAAGTTATCGTCTGAGGTATCACCAAGGATGAACTTGCGGATTCTTCTGGAAGTGCTGAGTTGGTCAACCGTAAGCTCCGCGATATCGCCCTGCTCTGCATAGAGGGAATCTGTGAACATGGCGTCAGCAGTCAAACGGCCCGCGAAACGGTAATCCCCCAGCTCCGGATCAAACCAGATCCGTGGCGTCATGACTCCGTCGATCAGCGCGTCCATCTCAAACCGGTCCGAATTGAACAGGGCTTGTGATGCCCCGTCCGTCCGCTTGATTTCAAGCCCCTTCTGGCGGCTGATGGTCACGCCATAATAGGCGGTGTTCAGACCCACCTTGCGTTTAAGGCTGCGGTCAATGTAGGACGCATAGGGGTATTCGTGATCGATTTCTGCGTCTCCGGGAGCCGCAATGTCCGCCTTCTCGATCCCGCTGCCGGTGACGTCAATGGTAAACACCGGGCCGCTGACCGTCTCGCCGGTCAGACCGGCGGTCACGCTGTCGCCCAGCTCCAGGGCGAGATCGATGACCGCTCCGTCCGCGCTGAAGGGCTGGTAAGCGTGCCCCTCGATGGCGTCCAGGATGCCGTCTGCCGTCGCCTGCGTCGCCCAGGGGCATTCACAGGTCAGCACCCGGCCCGTCTCGCCCGTCGTGTCTCCGGCCTCGTAGGCCGCCTCATCGGCATAACAGACGACGACGCCGGCCCATGTATCCAGCGCCGGAGACGTGCGCAGGCCGCCCAGGATCGCAGAGCCGAAATCGAAGCTGCCGGAGCCGCCGGTCAGCGGCACCAGGCGCAGGGCGTTGGCGGGAGTGATGCACCAATTCCCCGCGTTGGCCACGCCGATGTAACCCAGCACCTCCAGGCAGCTCAGATCATTCGGGTATTCCACCATGTACCCCGCGCCGGTGCGTAGCGTGGTGCGGCCATCCAGGGAGACCCCCATGATCTCCGCAATTTCCGCCGCCACCGCCGCCTGGCTCTGGGGCCATTCGTCAAAGCCGGTCACGTCCAGGTAAGTGACGTTCCCCACCATCATCTTGTCATAGCAGCTGAGGATCAGCGCCTTTGACGCCTTATCCACCTGGCGCGTGTCGATGTACGTCGTCCCCAGGGTGATCCATTCGCTGACCGTCGGGTCCTCCATGGAGCCCTCCGGCAAAGGAAGCGCCAGGCGATAAGCCACCGACACGGCGGCCATGCGGGGGACGGCAGAGCTGGCTTCATAAATTGCGCAGGCGAAGGTGGCCGAAATGCACTGCCCGATCGTCGGCTCGTCTCCGTCAATGAGCCGGCGGGACAGCCTGGGCGTCTGAGCCGCCGCGATCTGCTCCCCGGTGTAGTCCGTGCCGTTGACGGTGATCTTCCACTCCACCGTATGGGCAGGGCTCAGCTGTCCTTGCTGCAGGGTAAAGATGCTGCGGGGCGTATAGTCCTGGTCCATGCGCAT
>CADCNE010000044.1 GCA_902802805.1 uncultured Eubacteriales bacterium | reverse complement strand
GAGCTTTCAGAAGAAAAGCATTATCCTGTGCAAAGATTGTGTGAGCATCTTCACCTTTCGCGAGGGGCTTACTACCGATGGCTCAGGAATCCTGTAAGCCTCAGCGAGAAACGCAACCAGGAGATCTCAGAGAAGGTCAGTGCCATCCATGAAAGCCATCCTGATATGGGATACCGTCGGATCCGGGATGAACTGGAAAAACATCAAGGGATCGATGTCAATGATAAACGTATCTTACGTATTTGTCGGAAAAAACGGTCTGCATACTCTATTTGGCGTAGTTCACCCGGTACTTTTCCAGCTGCCTGGCGGAGTGATCGCCGTTCATCTCGGCCCGCATCTTCACGTACTTGGGCAGGTCGCTGGTCACCACCCGCTTCACGGTCTCCGTATTCCCCTTGGCATAGAAGGCGGGGCCGTTGGGGTCGGCCTCGACCTGTCCCCGGGCGGAGGCCACGGCCTGAGCCAGGGAGGTCTTGATCTCAGCCGTGCTGGTCTGGGCCTTCTGGGCCGTGCCGCCGCCACCGCCGCCGCTGCCGGCCTTCGCCAGCTCGGCCTCCTGGGCGGCCTTGGCCTCCAGATACGCGTCGTATAGGGTCTTGGCCGCCGAGAACGCCTGCTCCGTGGCCAGGCTCCGCTGCTGGGCGTTGAACTTCTCCACTTCGAGGAGCCTGTCCCGCTCCCCCTCCATGGACTTGTTGAGCTGATCGGCCAGCTTGGCTCCGTAATCGCTCTCCAGCTCCTTCACGTCGTCCGCCGCGGCGTTGTCCTGCCGCCGCTTCAGATCGGACACGAAGGTGCTGCTGCCCATGCCCCGGGAGATGGCGTCCGCGTCCAGCTCGGCGTCCGCGTGTTTGTTCCCCCGGAAGATGGCGGCGATGGCCTTCTCGTACACGGGCCGGAGCGCCGCGCCGATCCGATCCGCCAGGGTCTTTTCGTCGAGGGGCGTATAGCTCATCTGCTGGGGCACATAGTCCTTTTTGGTCTTCTCATAGATGGTTTCGAAGGCCTCGTTGCCGTAGTATTTCTGTTTTTCCTGATCGGTCATATCCTTCTCCTATCCTTGCTCTTGCGCCGCCAGAGCCGCTTCCAGCTCCAACAGCTTGTTGTACAGGATCGAAAGATCCTGGTTGAGATTGTTCTCGTTCTGGGCAATGCGGCTGTTGACGGCTTCCACATCCTCCTCACGGCCCGCCCGCTCCAGATACACCGGGAACAGGGCCATGAGCCCCGTCGCTTCATATGACATGGTCTTCTCCTTCCCGCCCGGGAGCCCTGGCCGGGCCCCCGGGTCTCATGGTTTCGATCAGAGAACTCTTCTCTGCTCGTCGAACAGCAGCTCCGCCCCGCCGCTGAGATCGAAGTCGCTGCCGTTTACGTTCTCGATGCGAAGTTTCAGCCGCCGGCCCGCGCTCCTCAGCAGGAACTCCGTGGGCCCATACTCGTCCGCCAGTGCGCTGACGCTGTCTCCCTCCCGGATCTCGCCCAGGACGTAGACCTTCAGCGGCCCGCCGGTGCCGGTGAGCACCGCCTCCACGGTCTGCTTCACCGTCAGGGCGGACGCCCCGTCCAGCCAGTGGGTCTCCCAGAAGGCCTCGATGGGATCGCCGCCGTAGGTGCTGCCCTCGTTGAGGACGGCCACCTCCCCCCGGCCCGTGAGAACGTACAGGACGCCGTAGCAGCTCATCAGGTCCACCACCTGGAACCCCCGCCTGAGCAGAAAGCAGTCCCTGAGCACGTCGTACTCGATGAGCAGGTCGTTGTGGGTGCTGGCGCTGTGCTCCTTCACGGCGAAATAGAGGGTGTCTCCGCAGGCGGCGGAGGCCGCGGCGGAGAAGTCCACCTGTCCCAAAAGGGGCACCAGGTCCGCCCCGTGGACGGTCCTCCTCACGGTCTGGCCGTCGTAGAAGTAGAGGCCCCGGTCCGTCAGGAAGAAGAGCCTGTCCCCGTAGAGGACGCAGGCCGTGTGGATGGGCTGGGTGAGGGCCGCCTCCACGGGCACGATCCTATAGTTCCCCGGCCTATCGCCCAGGAGCCGGTAGAGCTTGTCCCGCTTGAAGATCAAGAGCTGGTTCGACATGGCGAACAGGCCCGTAATGGGGTCCGAATCGGTCCCCACCTCCACATGGCCGCCAGACACGTTCTCGCTGGATTCGTCGGCGGACCAGTCCTCGATGGTCCGTCCGTCGCCGGGAGCCTGGCTCCAGTAGAGCCGGGCGGGGTGCTCCCGATCCCCGGCGGCGAACAGACGGCCGAAGTACAGCTCCAGAAAGTTCACCGCCTTGTTGGACTGGCCCTGGGCGGAGCCGAAGGCGGCGATGGGCGCGTTGTTCCCCTCCCACTTCAAAATGGGCTCGAGGCCGTTGCCCACCAGCAGCGTCTCCGTGCTGCCGATCTTCGTCTTGAGAAAGTCGAAGATGTCCGCGTCCATGTCGTCGGTGTAGTGGTACAGGTCCACCCAGGCGTTCGTGCCCGTGTCGTACCGAAAGATGGAGTCCTCCCGGGCCACCAGGCAGTCGATGGTCCCGTTGTCCCGGGGCCAGATGAACAGGCGCCGGAGCTTTCTCGGGAGGCCCGTCACCGGGGGATAGATGGCCCGATACCCCTTGGCCCGGCCCAGCTTCCCGCCGGTGGTGCTCACGTTCTGGGCGTTCTCCGCCCAGTTGAGGGGGATGCCGCCGGTGCAGGCGCCCTGCTTCACTCCGGCGAAGTTGCCGAAGCGGATCGTTTCCAATGCCATAGGCGCCTCCTCAGTACACGTTGTAGATCCGGGAAAGATCCTGGGCGGGATAGTTCCGCTTCAGCTTTCCCTTCAGCTCCCGGTAGAGGGTGAGATCCAGCCGCGCCGCATTCTGGGAGGCGGCGTCGAACCGGCTCCGTTCCCGGGCGGCGGCATATTCCACCAGGAGCCCCTGCATCCCCTCCGGGAGCTGGGGTTCGTCGCTGAGCTCCATGAGCAGCGGGGGCTGATACCGGTAGGTGATCTCCACCGTCCCATCCCCCATACCGGGGAACAGGAGGGTCCCCCGGGTGGAGCCGTAGTAGAACAGCCGCCGCTCCTTGTCCACACAGGCGGCCAGGACCTTGAGGCAGGCACAGGGAAGAGTCGAGAGCTCCGCCTGGCCGCCCGTCACTGTGACGGTGTCCCGCCGCCAGGGCCGAAATTCCGCCGTCAGGTCCAGTATGGCCTCGTTGAGATACCCCAAAAGCCGCTCCTTGTACAGGGCCACGGTGCTGTTGTCCGTGGGTCGATCCAGCTTCCGCAGGGTCATTTCCATCAGCTTCTGTGTCGTCATAGGCACCTCACTCCAGCTTCATCCCGCCGGTGGCGGTAAAGCCGTTCATCCACTGCTCCGCGGCGGGGTCCGTCCGGTGGCTCTCCTCCAGGACCCTATAGATGCGCAGCGGCACCTCCACAGGCACCCCGGTGGGGATGCGGAAGTTCACGCCGTTCAGGGCGCCCTCCACGAAGGGCCCGTTCCCCGCTTCCGGCAGGATCATACGAATGGTCTCTTCCCCGTGTTCCATAGGGTCTTCCTTTCCGTCCTTACTGGGACACGCAGTGCTCGATCTTCACGAGCCAGAGGGGGTTGAGGACCTTGGCGGTGTAGGCGGCCACCTTGGCGCCTACGGTGCTGCGCTGATCGAGGGGATCGGTGGTGCCGGCGGAGCCGCGGGGCTTGATGATGGTCTCCATGGCGCCGGACCCGGCCACGTCGATGACGCCGTAGGCGTCCGCGCCGAAGACCAGCGTGGCGTGCACGTCGGGGGCGATGTGGGTGGTGGCGTCGGGCGCGCCGGCGTCCACGCTGTACACCGGAGCGTCCGCGGTCAGGGACTGGGAGGTCGTCAGCTTCACCGTCCGGGTGCCGGGGGTGTAGGGGTTGGTGCTGGCCAGGGTATACTCGTTGGAGCCGATCCGGATCTTGTTCCCGGGCGTGGACAGGAAGGCCACTCCCTTCGCGTCAGGCATGGTCTTGAGCACGAAGGTGGTGGAAGAGGAGGTACTGGCGTTGACGGCGTTGACGATACTCTGGGAATAGACCTTGGCCTCCGTGGCCTCCACGAAGACCACCCCAAAGAGGCGGCCGATCTCGCCGGAATAGATCTGCTCGGCATTGCTGTACTTCGAAACGTCCTGCCACAGGGCATCGTTCTGGAGGTCGTAAGTGGCGTCGGGGGAGCAGATGCAGATGAAGTGGGGCTTGCGGGCGGAGCCGTCCATGGCGGTGACAAAGGGACGGGCCTTGTTCTTCTTCAGGGTCCGGACCGCCTTGCGGATCTCGGCCACGGTCAGCTTGTCGCTGGCGGTGAGGGCCACGCGGGAAGCGGCGCCGCCCGCATACTGGACGTTGGTGGTCTCGCACATGGCGTCCCGGGTGACCCACTCGATGACGGTTCCCAGCTGTTCGCCCAGCAGCTCCGCGGAATCGGCGATGACGGGATCGTAGCTGGTCATCTCCAAGAGGTCGGAGATCTCCACATAGGCGCCGTACTGCTTCACCTCAGCCTCCACCTTGGACTGGCTCAGGTTCTGGCCCGTGGGGGTCACGCCCTCCACCAGCGTCAGGGCGCCGGTGTCGGGGGTGAACAGGTTGTACTTGCGGAACTCCACCCGCTTGCCGTTGTTGCGGGGGATGGACCGCTTCTGACCGAAGTTGGCGTGGACGAAGCGGGTCTTGGCGGTGTCCAGGAGCTTGCGGTCATAGAAGGTCTTATTGAAATAGGCAGTGCTGGCGGTAGAAACGGTAGTGTTCATGGTATATCCTCCTTCTTATTTGTGGTTTCTCAAGCGGTTCTCCAGGGCCCGGAAGGCTTCCGGGCTCATGGCGGTGTAGTCCTCTTCGGCGCTGAGCAGCCGGTTCGGCCGGGTGGGCCGGGGGAGCTTCCTCCGGTCCATGGCCTCCCGGTTCAGCTCCTCCCGGGCCGCCTCACGGGCCATCTCGGCCGCCCGCTCGGCGGCGTAGACCCGGATGGCCCCGTAGGGCTCCAGCTCCTCCAGCAGCTCGATGAACCGATCGTCGTTGCAGGCCGCCTCCAGGTCAAAGCCCTGGGGCAGCTTTCCCTCCGCCTCCAGCCGGACGATCTCTTCGCCCACGGCGCGGTAGGGGTTCTCTTCCATCATGGTATCTTTCATGGTCTCCTCCATTTTCAATGCATTCTGTACATCAGTTTCACAAGTTCGTCCTTCCCCTCGAAGGTCATGAGATCGATGCCCAATTTCGGATCGACGGCCCCTGCCTGGATCAGCTGTAAGATCAGCTCATTTTGGGCGGATACCGAAAACGGGTCTTTCTTGGCGGCCTTCACCGAGATGAAGAACTCCACGGGCAGCCCCTCGTATCCCTCATCCCGGCGGACGAAGAGGGAGCTGTCGAAGTACTCCGTCTTTTCCTCACCCAGTATCATGATGGTGACGGGCCGGCGATAGAAGTTGAACTCCTTTTCCACCTCAATCTCCATGCGCACCGCCTGGCGGTAGGCTTCGTAGAGCTGAGCGGTGGCCATGCGGGCCCGCTTGGTGCTGGCGATCTGCAGGGCCTGGATGGCGCTCGCTGCGGTGACGCCCTGGCGGAAGTTGCCGCGGGAGGAATCGTTGGCGCCGCTCTCCTCCTTGATGTCCTCCCGGATGCGCTGGATGTAGGTCATGAGATAGGCGGGCAGGGGCGGCGTCGAGAACCAGGTGACGCCGTTCAGGCTCTCGCCCCGGTGGACCTCCTTGGACCAGTCCTTCAGATCCTCCTCGTCGAAGCCCGAGGCCTCGGTGACCAGAAGCTTGTTGTGGCTGGCCATAAAGGCGTTCTTCAGCACGATCTGGTCCAGCTTATCCGCGTATCGCTGCTGCTTCTCGAACAGGTCCACGATGCCGAATCCCAGGGCGCTGCCCTTGCGCATGTACAGCGGGGTCAGAACAAAGGGGTACATGCCGTGGGCAAAGTAGCCTTGGGGTTTGGTGTCGCGGCTGTCCGCCAGCACCACTCCCCCGGCGATGAGGGCCATGTGGACCGCGAACACGCCTTCCTTGTCCGTAGGCGTCTTCCACCAGTATTCGAGGAGCAGGACGCTGTCTCGCCGGTCCCCCCGCAGGATGTCGTCTTCCGGGGCGTCGCTGGCAGCGTAGGGGTCCTCCCCCATCTCGGCGTACTTCTCCGGATACCGGTCCTTGAACCATTCCCGGGTCCGAAGGGAGATCTTGAACACCGCCCTGCCCTCCTGTATGTCGTTGCACAGGGGGTCGAAGAGGATGCTCCGATCGTCCACGTGCCGGATGAACGCGCCGCCGAGGCCGTCGTTCAAGGATGGGTCGTAGCCCACCTCCTGGACGCAGTAGCCGCCCACCAGCAGGTCGTGGACCAGCTTCTGATACTCCACCGTGTAGCCGGATACGTCGTGGTTTCGGCGGATCAGGGACTGGACCACTCGGGCCACGTAATCGTTGACCCCGTCCTGGGGCTCGATAAAGACCTCCGGCACCTGATCCATGAGATCGGCGCTCACGTTCTCCACGGTGGACTGGATGATGGGGGTCACGGGCCGGGGCTCGTGTTCGTCCGTCACCGGTACGTCGTACCAGTGGTCCCCCCGGTAGATGCGCTCGTTGTTCTCGAGGCGCAGCCACTCCTGCCGATAGGCGCTGCGGAACTCGTCGAAGAGCTGGTAGGCCCGTTCGCACAGCTGCCGGGACGCTTCCTTGTCGTTGGTTCGCTCCATAGTTTTTTCCTTTCCATTCTTCATAGGCTTCTGAACCCTTCCCGCTGCGCCTGGTGCGAAGCGAAGGGGTCATAGGCGGGGAGCGCTTTTCGTTCCGGCTCCATCGCCTTGGGGTGGCGGCTCATGACGGCGTACCGGAGGGCCTCCGGGGCGTGGTCCTCACAGGTGTCGCTCACGTCCTCATGGTCATGCTCGTCGTAGGTGAGCAGGGGGAGCGTGCGGATGAGCTCGGTGCAGGTGGAGAAGATCACCAGGCCCGGGGCCCCGTCCTTCTGGAGCGCCAGGGCCTCCCGGAGCCGCTGCCAGCCGTGGATGCGGCGGTTGTCCGCCGGCAGCAGGGGCACGCCGTTCTTCGCGAACACGTCGGCGATGCAGTCCCCCTCCGCCCCGGGGAGGCCCCGCTGCTGCCAGGCGTCGGGGCTGGCCGCCGTGTAGGCGATCTTCTCGCCCAACGACAGCTCCCGCACCTTCTGGGCCACCCGGCTCGACAGCATCTCGGTGACGTACAACTCCCGATAGATGATGAGCTGCCCCTCGGGGCTCACCGCCGCCCACAGCACGCAGCAGGGGTCCCTGTAGCCCCAGTCCATGGCCCTGAACCGCCGCCACCAGGATGGGATGGGGAAGGGCACCACCACATGGACCGCTCGGGAGAACTCCGGGAAGTACCGTCCGGACAGCACGTCCCAGTCCCCGTCGAGGTATGCCCGCCTGAGATGCTCCGGCAGCCGCTGCAGGGTCCTTAAATACCCCGGGTCCCGTTCCATGAGCACGGTGTTGTCCGTGAGCCGGGCGGGGATGAAGGCGTAGTCCTCCGGCCTTTCCCCGGGGCCGTAGCGGCGGTCGATGAACAGGCGCTTCACCCACTCGTGGCCGGGGCCGCCGGGATTGCAGGTGTAGTACATCCGGGGAGAGAAGTCCGTGCGCACGGACCGGTTGCAGGTGGTGAGAAAGGTCATCTGGCTTTCGGTGAAGTGAGTCGCCTCCTCCATGCCGATCACGTCGTATTCCTGTCCCTGGTACTGGTACACGTCCTTCTCCTGGTCGCAGTAGCCCAGCTTGATGCGCGATCCGTTGGGGAACAGAAAGCACCTCTGGGTCTGGTTGTACTTCACCGCCCCGGAAAGCTCCGCCATCAGGGGCCGCACATGGTTCTCCTGGAGCTCCGGCAGCGTCCGCCTGAGGAGGAGCTCCTGCAAACCCGGATACCGGAGGGCCAGCAGGACGAGCTTCCGGCGCATGGCCCAGCTCTTGCCGCCGCCCCGGGCCCCGCCGTAGGCGGTGTGGGGCGCCGTGGAGAGAAAGAAGGCCCGCTGCTTGGGGTTGGGCCGGCCCGCAAGATGCAGCGTCTTCATCGGCTGTAGGCCTCCGTTTCCCCATCGAGGACCACCGTCAGGGGCTCCATGGCGCCCTCCTCCGGTCCCTCGGTGAGGCCCAGCTCCTTGAGGGCCGCCTGGGCCACGGTGCCGTTCAGCTCTCCCAGCAGGGCGCGCTCCTGGATGTGGGCCGCCACCCGGATGAGCCCCCGGAGCAGGACCTCTCCCGCCCGATCGCCCCGATCACGGGCCGCCAGGAGCACCTCCCGGGGGGACAGGGACACCGCCGCACAGAGGCCATAGAGGGTGTAGGGGATCTGTCTCTCTGAGAATCCGCCTCCCTTTTGCGGGACCCGTTCCCTGGTCCCGTCGCATTGGGCAAAATACGCCCCCATGGCCTGTTCCATCCGCTTCGCGCCTGTCCGTCTGCCCATTCGCTTGCCTCCTTTCCCTTCCGGCGAAAAGAGCATACAACAGAAACGAACGCTGTGCGTCCGATAATTTGTTCATATTTGTTTACAAAAAAGCCGGGCCATTTCGTTGCCCGGCTTTTGCCCCTGTGATATGATTTATTTCGTTATGAAACGCTTTCTTTCCCTGGCGCTGATACTGCTTCTGCTGTGCCCCCTGCTCCCCCCTGCTCGGGCGGAGGAGGGCGATGAGCCCGCGCCTGACCCGACCATCTACCTCGTTCCGGAGGACGATCTGCCCCTCCCCTGCCCGGAATACGTTCTGACGGAGAAGCGGGACTTCGTCTTCGGCGGCACGGTGGTATGCGACGTGCCCCTCACCGGCGTGTCCGTCACCATCGGCGACGAGAATGGCCAGATATTGCAGCGCGTGGAAGACAAGATCGAAGCGGAGGACGAGGACGCCGCCTGCTTCCCCCTGTGGGACAGGACCTACCCCTTCGAGGACGACAGCCTGTCCGCCCGGACCGATTTTGCCGCTCTGAAGCCGGGCACCTACACCTTCACCCTAAATGCCGCCAACGACGTCGTCGGAGAGGTGACCCTCTACGCCTCCCCCTTCACCGTGGAGAAGACCACTGCCCTCCACACCCTGATCCCCAACGACCTTCGGGGCACCTGGTCCGCGGCGGAAGCGTATCTCGGCCAGGGCGTGCTGCCCTTCACCTACCGGACGGGCACCTTCGGCCAGATACAGATCGACTCGAGCTGGGTCAACAGGAACATCGTGGAGATCAGCACCCCCTTCGACGGCCCCTGGCGAGTGAACCGGGCCGCCGCGGAAGCCTTCAAAAAGGCCGTCAGCTATTTGCGCAACACCTACATCCACGTGGGCGGCAAGTGGGACTCCGGCGTGATGCGCCTTGGCAACCTGGTGGTCTCCTACACCGGCCCCTACATGGCCCGGGAGGAATCGTACACTCCCTTTCTGAGCCCCCATGTGCTGGGCCTGGCCGTGGATTTGAACGGCGGCATCGGGTTCAACAACGCGGTGCCGGACGGCTGGGCCGTCTTCTGCCGGGAGATCAGCGAGAACCTCATCTACAACGGCATCCGGGAGAAAAACGGCTACCGCTACTACGACTTCACATACATCGGCACCTGGGGCACGGAATACGAAAAGGTGCCCACCATCATCCAGAACTACCTGCTCTACGAGCTGGCCTTCTACCGGGCCGGGTTCTTCTGGGGGGTCTACTACGACCACACCTGCGACGCCAGGCACTTCGGCCTGGGGGAATACGACCCCGCGGTCCACAGCGATTCGCCCCTGGCCCTCCGAAAGGTCTTCGAGTACATCGACGGCTGAACGATCATCGGCGGCGCAGTCTCGACAGCAATCCCTCCGTCTCGGAAAACCAATCCTCTTTAGGCGCTTCCGCCGTTTCCTCCGGGACCTCCGGCAGGGGCGGATTCAGGATGCTTTCATAGACCTCCCCGGCATGCTGGATGAGCAGGCCAAAGTCCGCCGCCCTGGCCGCGCTGTCTTCAGGCTCCGGTGTAAGCTCGGGCTCCGGCTCTGGTTCAGGTTCCTGTTGGGGCTCGGGCTCCGGTTCCGGGACAGGTTCCGGCTCCGGTCTTTCCTTCTTCAGTCGATACAGCAGCTCCGCCCCGGTGAGCTTCGCCCCGGGCACAGCGCCCCAGGCAACGATCCCGTCCCCCTGCAGCACCGCCGCC
>CADCNE010000043.1:8190-24054 GCA_902802805.1 uncultured Eubacteriales bacterium | reverse complement strand
ATAAATCCCCCCTCTGTCAGGTTTTTCCTGAGCTTCTTCCTGATCCGGCTCAGGCTCACAGTGACATTGTTCTCCGTCATCCGGTACTTCTTAGCGATCACCGCAATGTCCTCCGCGAAAAAGTACCGCCTCACGAAAAGACTGCGCTCCCGTTCCGGAAGGTTCATGGCGAACCGGTTGATGGCCTCCCCCAGCTCCTTGGCTTCGTACGCCGCCTCGGCGTTCCAGGTGATGCGGGAAAGGGGCAGGGTGATCTCGTCGCCGTTGAGATCGAAGAAATGGGCCTCCCCCGGCAGGAGCCGGGCGGACTGCAGGTTGTCGATGTAGTAGACGTCCCGGGTGTGCTTCAAAATGGCGGGCACGTCGGAAGCGAGGAAGCTCTCCCCCTCCCCCACGCCGATGATGAGGGGGCTGTCCTTCCGGGCGCAGTAGAGCTCGCCGGGATAATCCTTGAACATCAGCGCCAGGGCGTAGCTGCCCCGGACCCGGACCATCATGCGGTTTATCGCGTCGATGGGCCCGATCTTGTACTTCTTGTAATAGTAATCGACCAGCTTGATGACGACCTCGGTGTCCGTGCCGCTGTAGAAGCGATAGCCGTTGTTCAGAAGCTTCTGCTTGAGCTCCTCGTAGTTTTCGATGATCCCATTGTGGACGCCCACCACGTCCGATTCCACGGGTCCGGAGGCGGAGCCGGTGGCGTTGCCGCTGACGTGAGGGTGGGCGTTGGCGCGGCTGGGCTCGCCATGGGTAGCCCAGCGGGTGTGCCCGATGCCGCAAAAGCCGGGCAGCGCCCGGCCCTCGTCGGTCATCTCGATGAGGTTTTTCAGCTTTCCGGTAGCCTTGACTACCTCGGCCAGGGCGTCGCCGCTGCGGACCGCCAGGCCCGCGGAGTCATAGCCCCGATATTCCAGCTTCTTGAGTCCTTCCAACAGGATCGGCGCCGCGGGGCGGCTGCCGGTATATCCGACGATACCACACATATATAAATCTTCCTTTTCGTTTTTTGTTATGTAGAGTATATACCCGATGCGCCGAAAAATCTACAGTATTTCCATGAGCCGCCGAGCGGCCTTTTCGGTGTCCTCCCGGGCGCCGAAGCAGGAGAGGCGCACATAGCCCTCGCCGCCCTGTCCAAAGCCCTCCCCGGGGGTAAGCGCGATCTGAGCGGTCTGCAGCAGGCAGTCAAAGAATTCCCAGCCGCTTTTGCCCTCAGGACAGGGGAGCCATAGGTAGGGGGCGTTGCGGCCGCCGGTGAACCATACGTCCGCTTTTGTCAAAGCTTCCGCAAGGATGCGCCCATTCTCCTGATAGCGGGCGACGGCCTGCCGGTTCTGCCGTATCCCCTCCGGGGACAGGGCAGCCTGACCGGCCCGCTGCAGGATATAGCTGACGCCGTTGGTCCGGGTGGTCCGATCCTGCTTCCACATGTCCCGCAGGGAAAGGCCCTCCCGCGCGAGGGCGCCGGGCACCACGGTGTACCCGAGGCGCATGCCTGTGAATCCCGCCGTTTTGGACAGGGAGCAGATCTCGATGGCGCAGTTCAGGGCACCGGGAAGCTCGTAGATGCTGTGGGGCACGTCCTCGTCCTGGATGAAAGCCTCGTAGGCGGCGTCGAAGACGATGACGGCCTGCCGGGCGTTGGCCCAGTCCACCCACTGCTGAAGCTTGGCGCGGGTGTAGGCCGTGCCCGTGGGGTTGTTGGGGGAACAGAGGTAGACCAGGTCCACGTCCAGGTCCGCTGCGGGCAGGGGCAGAAAGCCGTTTTCTCTGGTCCCCAAAAGGTGAATGATCGTTCGACCCGCCATCAGGTTGGTATCCACGTAGGCGGGATAGGCGGGCTCCGTCACCAGCACCCGGGCGTCCCGGGAAAACAGGTTCCCGACGGCGCCGAGATCGTCCGCCGCGCCGCTGGAAACAAAGACGTCCTCGGGGGAAAGGCGCACGTTCCAGCGTCCATAGTAGGCCGCCACCGCCTCCCGGTAGAAGTCCAGGCCCACCTCGGGCAGATACCCGTGAAAGGTCTCGGGGCGGCTTTGTTCGCTGACGGCCCGGCGCAGGGCCTCGATGACCACGGGGGCCAGAGGACCGCTGACGTCGCCAACCCCCAGCCGCAGAAGCTTATGCTCCGGATGTGCGTCGCCGTAGGCAGAGATGGTCTCGGTAAGGCGGGTGAAAAAGAAGGCCGGCGGCAGCTGGCCGTATTCTGTATTGATCCTGGTCATATCTCGATCTCCCCCTCATATACGGTCACGGCGGGGCCCTCCATGAGGACCGCGCCGTCGGTCTTCACCGTGATGAACAGGCTCCCCCCGTCCAGTTGGACCTCGACGGGCTGGTTCGCAGGACAATAGCCTTTCTGCACCGCGGCGAAAGCGGAGGCGCAGGCCCCGGTGCCGCAGGCCATGGTGACGCCGCAGCCTCGTTCCCACACCCGCATGCGCAGCCGCATGTAGGAAAGGACCTGCACGAATTCCGCATTTATCCCGCCGGGAACGCTCTTCTCCACAGCGGGCCCCCACAGGGACAGGGGGATGCTCTCCGCCAATTCCACGAAGCTCACCGCGTGGGGGTTGCCCACGCTGACTTCCGTACCGATACCGAGACCTGCCGGCAATGGCAGATCCGGGGAGAGCAGGACGGCCTGGCCCATGTCCACGGTCACGCTTTTGACCCGCTCGTCCTCTATACGGAGGGTCAGCCCCTTGACCCCGGACAGGGTATCCACGGTCAGCCGTTCCTTTCGGACCAGACCGCTGTCATACAGATATTTGCCTACGCAGCGGATGCCGTTGCCGCACATCCTCGCTTCGCTGCCGTCGGCGTTGAAGATCCGCATCCGATAGTCCGCCGCGGTGGACTGGGAGAGGAAGATCACGCCGTCCGCCCCCACGCCGAAGTGGCGGTCGCAGAGGGCCGCACTGAGGGTTGCAGCGTCCTCGGGGACCTGGCCGTAGATAAGCAGGAAATCGTTGCCCAGTCCCTGCATCTTGGTGAATCGCATGGCTTTCCCCTCCCAATGGTTTCGGTTTGCGTCAGTATACGATCATATACCGCCGGGTCTCCCAGTCGGTGACCCGGGTCCGGTACTCGTCCCACTCGGCCCGCTTGCCGGAGACGTAGCTCCTGAACACGTGGTCCCCCAGGGCCTCGATGATGAGGTCGTCCTGCTCCAGCAGGTTCACCGCCTCCAACAGGTTCCCGGGGAGGCTGGCGATGCCGTGGGCTTCCCGCTCCTTGTCGGTCATGGTGTAGATGTTCTCGGTGATCTCCGCGGGGGGCGTAAGACCCTTCTCGATGCCGTCGAGGCCCGCGGTCAGGCACACGGCCAAGGCGAGGTAGGGGTTGCAGGCGGGGTCGGGGCAGCGAAGCTCCACCCGGGTGCTGTTGCCTCTCGCTGCCGGGATGCGGATGAGGGCGGACCGGTTCGACGCGCTCCAGGCGAGGTAGCAGGGGGCCTCGTAGCCCGGCACCAGCCGCTTATAGGAGTTCACCAGGGGGTTGGTGATGGCGGCGAAGTGGCGCACATGGGCGAGGACGCCGGCGATGAAGCTGTAGGCCTCCTTGGAAAGGCCCCGTTCCCCGTTGGGATCGACGAAGATGTTCTTCCCGTCCTTAGAGAGGGACATGTTCACGTGCATGCCGCTGCCGTTGATGCCGAAGACGGGCTTGGGCATGAAGGTGGCGTGGAGGCCATGATTCTGGGCGATGGTCTTCACCGCCATGCGGAAGGTGCTGATGTTGTCCGCGGCGGTCAGGGCGTCGGCGTACTTGAAGTCGATCTCGTGCTGACCCTCGGCCACCTCGTGGTGGCTGGCTTCGATCTCAAAGCCCATCTCCTCCAGCATGAGGCAGATCTCCCGGCGCACGTCGCCGCCGTGGTCGATGGGGGCCATGTCGAAGTAGCTGGCGGCGTCCGCTGTCCGGGTGGTGGGCAGGCCCTTCTCGTCGGTTTCAAAGAGGAAGAACTCCATCTCCGGCCCTACGTTGAAGGTATAGCCCAACTTCTCCGCCTTCTCCAGCGCCCGGCGCAACACGTACCTTGGGTCGCCCACAAAGGGGGTGCCGTCGGGGTTGTAGACGTTGCAGATGAGGCGGGCGGTCTTCCGGGTGGCGGGCATCCAGGGCAGCACCACGAAGGTGGAGAGGTCGGGATGCAGGTACTGGTCGCTCTCATGGATGCGGGTGAAGCCCTCGATGGAGCTGCCGTCGATCATGATCTGGTCGTTGACCACCTTCCCGATCTGGGAACTGGTCACGGCCACGTTCTTGAGCTGGCCGAAGATGTCGGTGAACTGCAGGCGGATGAACTCGATGTCCTCCTCGTTGACGATGCGGATGATGTCTTCCTTGGTGTATTTCATGGGAACGCTCCTTTCTATTCTGCGCTTTGTTTATGGGCCATGGCCGCTTCCACCAGTCCCAGGAACAATGGATGGGGCCGGGTGGGACGGCTCTTGAATTCGGGATGGTACTGTACCCCCACAAAGAAGGGCCGATCGGTGAGCTCCGCCGCTTCCACCAGCGTCCCGTCGGGGGAGATGCCGGAGAAGGTGAGCCCGGCTTCCTGGAGCCGCTGTCGGAACTCATTGTTGAGCTCGTACCGGTGACGGTGCCGCTCCGCGATGGAATCCAGAGCGTAATACTTATATAATGTAGTCCCTGGCTGCACCTCACAGGGGTAGCTCCCGAGGCGCAGGGTACCGCCCTTGTCCACCTCGTCGCTTTGTCCCGGCATGAAGTCGATGACCTTGTGGGCGCTCTTGGGGTCGAACTCCCCGGAGTTGGCGTCGGCCCAGCCCACCACGTTTCGGGCGTACTCGATGCACATGACCTGCATCCCGAGACAGATGCCGAAATAGGGCAGTCCCTCCGTCCTGGCGCAGCGTACGGCCTCGATCATGCCCTCGATGCCCCGACTGCCGAAGCCGCCGGGCACCAGCAACCCGTCCGCACCAAGGAGGTCTGCGGGAACGAAGGCCTCCGAGTCGATCCAGCGGATCTTGACCCGGACGCCCCGGGCGTACCCGGCGTGATGCAAAGCCTCCACGATGGAGAGGTATGCGTCGTGGAGCTGGGTGTACTTGCCCACCAGGGCGATGGTCACCTCCTCCCGGGCGGCATGGATGCGATCCACCATCTCCTGCCAGGAGGTCAGGTCCGGCGTGCCTGCGGGCAAGTCCAGCTTTTTGCAGACGATCTCGGAGAAGTGGGCCTGCTCGAGGTACAGGGGGGCTTCATAGAGCACGGGCAGCGTCAGATTTTCGATGACCGCCTCCCGGTCCACGTTGCAGAAGTTGGCGATCTTGTCGAAGATGCTCTCGTCCAAAATGGGCTCGTCGGTGCGGAGCACGATGATGTCCGGGAAGATGCCCATGCCCTGGAGTTCCTTGACGGAGTGCTGGGTGGGCTTAGATTTATGCTCTCCGCTGGCCTTCAGGTAGGGTACCAGCGTCACGTGGATGTAGAGGGCGTTCCCCCGGCCCACCTCCCGGCCCACCTGGCGGATGGCCTCCAGGAAGGGCTGGCTCTCGATGTCGCCGATGGTGCCGCCGATCTCGGTGATGACGATGTCCGCGTCGCTGTGCTCCCCCACCCGGTAGATGAAGCGCTTGATCTCGTCGGTGATGTGGGGAATGGTCTGGACGGTCTTGCCCAGATACCCGCCCTGGCGCTCCCGTTTGAGGACGTTGGCGTAGACCTTGCCGGTGGTCAGGTTGGAATACCGGTTCAGATCCTCGTCGATGAACCGCTCGTAGTGTCCGAGATCCAGGTCCGTCTCCGCCCCGTCCTCGGTCACGTAGACCTCCCCGTGTTGGTAGGGGGACATGGTCCCCGGGTCCACGTTGATGTAGGGGTCCAGCTTCTGGGACGCCACCTTGTAGCCCCGGGCCTTCAGCAGCCGCCCCAGGGAAGCCGCCGTAATGCCCTTGCCGAGACCGGAGACCACGCCGCCGGTCACAAAGATGTGTTTCATCCAACGCTCCTTTCCCATCCCTCTCTAAAGAGGAAGGCGCCCAACCGAGGGGAGTTTCCCCTACGGACGGACGCCTCTGCGTTCATCGCTGCATGTGCCTTCCGGGCACGTCATTGTGGTTGTCCGCCTCGGTGTTGACCGAAACAATATATCATATACAAACAACATAGAACGGAGTATATCAGGTCAAAAACCCGTTGTCAACCCCTTTTCAAAAAAAGGAGGGATCAACGACCCAGGCGCTTCACCGCCCGCCGCAGCAGGGGCAGCGAAACGCCGCCCGCCGCGTTTCCGGCCGTCATGATCAAGAGATAGAGCACCGCTTTCCCGCTCCACGCCCGGCCCACGGTAAAGTAGAACATGTTGGCCACGCAGTGCTCGAAGCCGCACAGGATAAACACCGTCACGCCGAAAAAGATGGCCAGGTACTTGCCGACCTCATGGGGGATGGATCGATAGCCTTCCACGGCGATATAGATGAGCATGTTGCAGAAGACAGCGAGGAGGAACGCGCTGAGATATCCCTGGCTGAGTTTGACATCACAAATGGCCGCTGCCTTCTCGATCAGCGTGGGCGCCAGCCGGGTCTCAAGCAGGAGGAACCCCGCAAAAAGGGCGCCCAGCAGATTCCCTATCCATATGAACGGCAGGGACAGGGCATAGGCTCGGTCGTTGTCGAACACGTAGCACACCTTCCCGGTGAACAGATGGAATCCGAAGGCGCAGATGGAAAACAGTCCCACCGAGAACAGGACTGCGCCGACGATCTTCGAATCACATGCCAGAAAGACCGTTCCGCCCAGGGAAATGCTGATCCCGGCCAGGAAACCGCTGATGATAAAGCTCATATCGAAAACGCCTCCGTTTCAACAGATGTATGGAGAGATCAAAGGATGAGGGCCAGCGCCAGGCAGACCACCGCCAGAAAGAGGTCGGTCAAAAGGACGCATACATCCTGCTCCTCCCTGTCCAAATCGTCGAACTTCACGATGTCGTCGTCTATATGATCGGCCATGTCCCCGGTGAGAAAGGCGGGGTCCTTCCGCTTGATCCGGGGGAGCTTCAGCTGGGGGATGTTCAGCCCGTCCAGCCGCAGCCAGGCCACCGCCGCGCCCAGGAAAAACAGCTTACCCTCCCTGTATAATGTGGGTTGTGATATTCGGTGCGTTTTTTCTCCATACGGAAGAATGTGCCGATGTCGGAAACAAATACAGGAGGAAAGAAAGAATGAAGAAACTGCTTTCGTTGGTTCTCGTTCTCGCTCTGCTGGCCACGGTGTGCGTGTCCGCCGCCAGCGCCGATGAGCTGAAGAATCTGAACACCTACGAGACCAAGGCCCGTGAGCTGGAAACCTGGAATATCCACTATTCCCAGGCCGCGGCCGACCTGAACGTGCTGTGCAACCTGATCGACGGTCTTCTGACCAACGACAACCACGGCAACCTGAAGCTGAACGCCGCGAAGAGCTATGAGTCTCCCGACGGCGGCAAGACTTGGGTCTTCACCCTGAACGAGGGCATGACCTGGTTCAACAAGGACGGCGAAGTCCAGGCTGACGTGCTCGCTTCCGACTGGGCCACCGGTTTGGAGTGGGTCCTCAACTACGCCAAGAACGACTCCTACAACGTGTCCATGCCCGCCGAGATGATCGCCGGTGCCAACGACTACTATGAGTACACCAAGGCTCTGACCGAGTCCGACGGTGCCGAAGCCGCCAAGGCTCTCACCGCCGACGAGGGCAGCAAGTTCGCCGAGATGGTCGGTATCGCCACCGATGACGCCGCCGGCACCATCACCTACACCCTGGTCGACCAGCTCCCCTACTTCCCCTCTGTGGCCACCTACAACTGCCTCTATCCCCTCTCCGCTGAGCTGATCGAGGAAGTGGGCGTGGACGGCTACCGTGACATCACCTGGGAAGACATGTGGTACAGCGGCGCCTACACCGTGACCTACTTCGTGTATCAGAACCAGAAGGTGCTCACCAAGAGCCCCAACTACTGGAACGACGCCAACTGCAAGCGCTTCGACACCGTCACCATCAAGATGGTCGAGTCCGCTTCCGTGGCCTACCAGCTGTTCAAGAACGGTGAGCTCGATCACGTGTCTCTGGATCAGGCCACCCTGCAGGGCATCTATGAGGGCACCAGCGACGGCGAGCTGAAGGCCAACCTGGTCGAAGCCCGTCCCACCAAGTACTCCTACCAGATCCACCTGGTGTACAGCAAGAACCTGGAGGACGGCGAGACCGCCGATACCAACTGGAACACCGCCGTCGCCAACGAGAACTTCCGTAAGAGCCTGTACTACGGCCTGGATCTCACCAACTACTTCGCCCGCACCAACGCCATCAACCCCCTGTCCTGCCAGAACTACTGCTACACCGGCAACGGCGTGTCCTTCACCTCTGACGGCACCGACTACACCGCGCTGGTCCGCAAGGAGCTGGGTCTCGAGTATGACGCCACCAAGTACGTCCGCTACGATGCCGAGAAGGCCGCTGAGTACAAGGCCAAGGCCATCGAGGAGCTGACCGCCAAGGGCGTGACCTTCCCCGTGACCGTGGACTACTACATCAAGGGCGACAGCGACGTGGCCGCGCAGACCGCCAAGGTCCTGGAGAACGTCTTTGCCGAGGGTCTGGGCAGCGACTACGTGGTGCTCAAGACCAACACCTACATCTCCTCCCTCGCCAACGAAGTGCGCAAGCCCCGCAAGGCTTCCATCTTCATCAACGGCTGGGGCGCCGACTTCGCTGATCCTATCAACTTCCTCGGCCAGGAGACCTATGACGATCCTCAGGCCTACTACTCCAACGCCTACAGCAACTGCAACGACAACGACGATCCCGATCTGATCGCCGCATACAAGGAGTTCACCGATCTCGTGGTCGCCGCCAAGGCCATCACCAACGATATGGATGCCCGCTATGCCGCCTTCGCCAAGGCCGAAGCCTGCATGCTGGAGCATGCCCTGGTGATCCCCTGCTCCTACGAGGTAGGCTGGGAGCTGACCAAGATCAACGACTACACCAAGGTGTACAGCATGTACGGCATGCAGGCCTATCGCTATGTGGATTGGGAGACCAGCGATACTCCTTACACCACGGAGCAGATGAACGCCCTCGCCGCCGCCTACGCCGCTGAGTAAGACCCCCTGGTTCCGGTAAATGCCGGGCAAGGCTGATACGGTTTTGAAATAAAACGATATCAGATTTGAACGAAGCTTCCGGGGCGGCCCCATAGGACTGCCCCGGAAGTTTCTTTTCAAGGGGATGCGAATTTCGATGAAAACCGCGCACAGGAGGCGGCGCGGCTTTCATCGGGATTCCGAGAGGAGACCCGGGTGCGAAATCTGGAGAAGATGGAGGGAAGTGCATGGTAAAATACATCATAAAACGGATCTTTCAATCCGTGCTGGTGATTTTGCTGGTCGTTTGCGTGGTATTTTCTCTGCTGCGGCTCATGCCAAGCGACTATTTCTTTACCGAAGACGAGCTGATCAAATTCACCGAGGCGCAGAAATACGCCAAGCTGGAACGGTTAGGGCTCATGAAGATCTGCCCCAACTGCGAAGGCACGGGCCTCGTGAACGGGGAAGCCTGTGTGGAATGCCGGGAAAACGAGCTGCAGGTCAAGGGCACGGGCTACGTGAAGCGGTCCACGCTGGCCCAGCTGGGCGACTTCTTCCGGGACATGCTGCAGGTGCGGGTGTTCAACGCCAAGGGCAAGGAAGTGAAGTCCATCGAGCCCATGAACCTGTTCTCCTATCTGTCCCAGAAGTTCAAGACCGGTGAAAACCCCTTCGGCGAGCTGAAGGAAGGGTATTACACCAAGCTGAAGTTCAACCTGGGCAAGAGCATCCGTTTGGAAAAGAACCAGTACGTCACCGATGTGATCGCCGCCAAGATGGCCATCTCCATGCGGATCGGGTTGGTGTCCCTGGCCGTCTCCCTGGTGCTGGGCGTGGTACTGGGCGTGCTCCAGGCCCGCTATAAGGACAAGCTCTTTGACAACATCGGCACCGGGTACACGGTCATCGTGAACGCCGTGCCCAAGCTGGTCATCTACACCATCATCATGATCGCGGGCGCCACGATCTTTAATCTGCCCATGCGGTACGACGCCATGGCGGAAAAGCCCTGGGAGCTCAACAAGGACTACATCCGCCTGGCGACGCTCAAGGGTCTCAGCGACCGGAAGGTCATGTTCCGCCACGTCCTGAAAAACGCTTTCGTGCCCCTGGTCCAATACCTGCCCTACTCCATCCTGCTGACGGTGGGCGGCTCCCTCCTGGTGGAGACCTTCTTCGCCGTGCCCGGCATGGGCCCGGAGCTGACTACGTCCATCGGCCGATATGACCTCAATTTGGTGCAGGGCATCGTGATGCTGTACGCCACCATGGGCATCTTCGGCGTGTTCCTGGGCGACCTGCTCATGACGCTGATCGATCCCAGAATCAAGCTGACCGGAAAGGGGGATGTGCGCTAATGGATACTCAGGAAAGAAAGACCGTTCAGGAAGCGGAAGCGCCGGTGGTCAACACCGCGGTCGATTACGATAAGGTGGACCCCAATCCCAAGCGGGAGCGTCCCCGGGGCCGGGAGTATCTGAAGGCCCGCAGCCAGATGCCGGAGGAGCAGCTGTTTTCCTTCGCGGAGTACAACGCTCAGGAAGCGGAAAAGATCGGCTATTCCAACTATTCCTACTGGAAGAGCGTGTGGGCGAACTTTTTGAAGAAGAAGCCCGCCGTGATCATGTCCATCATCTTCATCCTGCTGTTCATCTTCACCTTCGTGGCCAGCGCCATCGGCAAGTACGACATCCACATGGCGCCCGACCCCATCAACCGGATGTACATCAGCCCTAACAGCGAGTACTGGTTCGGCACCAACGCCATCGGCCAGGACTACTGGGCCATGGTGTGGTACGCCACAAGGGCCTCCATCCTGCTGGCCGTGCTGGTGTCCATGGGCCAGGTCGGCCTGGGCGTGATCATCGGCCTCATCTGGGGCTACGTGAGGAAGCTCGACCGGTTCTTTACCGAGCTCTATAACCTGATCGACAACGTGCCCACCATCATCTATATGACCCTCATCGCCCTCATGGTGGGCAAGACCATGTTGACCATGGGCATCGCCATGGTGGGCTTCGGCTGGCTCGCCACGGCACGAAACGTGCGCAACCTGGTGTTCATGTACCGCGACAGGGAATACAACCTGGCCTCCCGCTGCCTCGGCACCAGGCTCGGTCGCATCCTCTTTAGGAACATCTTCCCCTACCTGGTGAGCGTCATCATCCTGCGGCTCGCTCTCGCCATCCCCGGCACCATCGCCTATGAGACCACCCTCACCTACCTCGGCCTCATGGACATCATGGTGCCGTCCCTGGGCAACCTCCTGTCCGCCGCCCGGGCCGTGTTCCCGCGGGCCGCGTACACGCTGTGGTTCCCGGCGGCCATCGTTTCCATCATTACCATCACCTTCTATCTGGTGGGCAATGCGTTCTCCGACGCCTGTGACCCCCGGAACCACGTGTAAAGGAGGGCGCGAACATGAGTGCAGTTGCAAATAAGCTGAACACCGTCGATTTCGACGAGCGCGCCAGGAAGATCATGTCCCAGCAGCCCATCCTGTCCGCCCGGAACGTGGAGGTCACCTTCTCCCTGCGGGGCAAGAAGCTGGTGGCCATCCGGCACACCTCTCTCGATCTCTATGAGGGCGAGACACTGGCCATCGTGGGCGAGTCCGGCAGCGGCAAGAGCGTGTTCACCAAGTGCTTCGTGGGCATGCTCGACAAGAACGGCAGCATCACCGACGGCGGCATCATATACCAGGGCGAGGATCTGACCCAGTTCACCGAGAAGGACTGGCTGCGCATCCGCGGCAAGAAGATCGCCATGGTCACCCAGGACCCCATGACCAGCCTGAACCCCCTGAAGACCATCGGATACCAGATCCAGGAGAGTGTGGAGCTCCATCAGGGTCTCAAGGGCCGGGAAGCAAAGCAGGAGGTCTACCGCATCCTGGAGGCGGTGGGCATCCCCGATCCGCAGCGCCGCTACAAGCAGTATCCCCACGAGTTCTCCGGCGGCATGCGCCAGCGGGTGGTCATCGCCATCGCCGTAGCGTGCCGGCCCCAGATCCTGATCTGCGACGAGCCCACCACCGCCCTCGACGTGACCATCCAGGCCCAGATTTTGGACCTCATTCGCCGGCTCCAGAAGGAGCAGAACATGACCATCATCTACATCACCCACGACCTGGGCGTCGTCGCCAACGTGGCGGACCGGGTGGCGGTGATGTACGGCGGCCAGATCATCGAGATCGGCATGGCCAACGAGGTGTTCTTCAACCCCCAGCATCCCTACACCTGGGCCCTGCTCTCCGCCCTGCCCCAGCTGGGCGTGAAGGGCGAGAAGCTCCCCGCCATCGACGGCACGCCGCCCAACCTGTACAACAAGATCCACGGCGACGCCTTCGCGCCTCGCAACAAGCACGCCCTGAACATCGACTTCCTGGAGGAGCCCCCCATGTACGAGGTGACGGGCACCCACTCCGTGAAGTCCTGGCTCCGGGATCACCGGGCCCCCAAGGTGGCGCAGCCTGACGCCATCGGCCGGCTCTCCAAGATGAACCTGACCAGCACCGGCACCGATCCCAACGCGTACCACCCCCACCTCGATCCCAACCGGGAGACCCTGATCGAGGTCAAGAACATGCAGGTCACCTTCGGCACGGGCCGCAAGAAGTTCGTGGCCGTGGACGACGTGAACTTCGAGATCTACAAGGGCGAGACCTTCTCCCTGGTGGGCGAGAGCGGCAGCGGCAAGACCACCATCGGCCGGGCCATCGTGCGCATCAACCCCATCACCAGCGGCGAGGTGCTCTTCAAGGGCGAGCGGATCAGCGGCAAGATCAGCCGGGAGCTGGACACCAAGGTGATCCGTTCCATGCAGATGATCTTCCAGGACCCCATGGCCTCCCTGAATGAGCGGGCCAAGGTGGACTACATCGTGTCCGAAGGCTTGATCAACTATCACCTCTACAAGGACGATCACGACCGGCAGGACAAGGTCCAGAAGGCCCTGCAGGAGGTGGGTCTGCTGCCCGAGTTCTCCAGCCGCTTCCCCCACGAGTTCTCCGGCGGCCAGCGCCAGCGCATCGGCATCGCCCGAAGCCTCATCATGGAGCCTGAGTTCATCGTGGCGGACGAGCCCATCTCCGCCCTAGACGTGTCCATCCGGGCCCAGGTGCTGAACCTGCTGAACGACCTCAAGAAGAGCCGTGGCCTCACGTACCTCTTCATCGCCCACGACCTTTCCGTGGTCCGCTTCATTTCGGACCGTATTGCGGTCATCCACAAGGGCCGCATCGTGGAGCTGGCTGAGGCGGAGGAGCTGTTCGCTCACCCGCTGCACCCCTACACCAAGGCGCTCTTGTCCGCCGTACCCAACCCCAACCCCTACGTGGAGCGCTCTAAGAAGCTGCTGGTGTACGATCCCAGCGTTCATCACTACGAGAAGGAAGGCCCCAAGTGGGTGGAGATCCTGCCCGGCCATTTTGTCTACGGCAATTCCGAGGAGATAGACGGCTACCGGAAGGAGATCGGCCAATAACGACAAACCAACGAGGACAGGCGCGGAAGATTTGGCTTCCGCGCCTTTTTCATGGATACGCCCTTGAAAGCGGGCGTTTTTTAGGGTACAATCCAGGATAAGAAAGAATCGCGTCGGCTGTTTACCGGGAAGGAGGTGTTTCGGATGTATCAGCGGCTTCCCTACGAGGAGTATTTCATAAACACCAGCGAGGATTACACCCACACCGGACGGGCCACCTATCCGGTGAACTACGTCGCCGTGAAATACAACACCACCAAGATCGGGCAAAAGCTGGGCATCTCCCATGAGGTCAATTACGAGATGCACTACGAGCCGGACCGGGACGTGATCCAGATCCATTTCCAGCGCACCTTCGGTATGATCGACTGGGTCGCCAACGTGTTCGAGTTCGGCAGCCGCTACTATCGGGCCATCGAGTTCGAGGGCGAGCCCCTGCAGCTCCGGGTGCATCACGGCTGGGGCAATATGTATCTCGCTATCAAGGAGGAGGTGCGCTCAAAGTGGGCAGAGCTCCACGAGGCGCACCCGGAGGCGGCCACGGAGATCCTGGGCTGGTCCCTTGGCTCCGGCATCGCCTGCCTCTGCTGTCAGGACCTGAACTACAACTTCGGCGTAAAGCCGTATCTGTACACCTTCGGGAGCGTGCGCCCCTTCAAGTGCACGCCGCTGAACTGGAAGCGGATGCGGCGGTATCTGTCCACCCTGTATACGGACTGCGCCAACTTTGCCGACATCAACGACGTCATCACCTACATGCCCCCCTTCCGGGGCTTCACCATGATCCACCGGGTGAAGGTGGGCACGGACCAAAAGCGCTCCTTCTTCCGGCTCATCCATCCCTTCCGTTACCACGTCCACTATGACCTGCCTGAGCTGTATAAGAAGCTGCCCGGCAGGACGGTGGAAGGCGAAGATGACGGACAGGAAACAGGAGAGGCAGGTGAACGCGCATGAAGCGTATACCCATCGACCAGCGGGAGCTCCCGGACTACACCCACGGCGAAGAGGTCATGAACATGGTCACCCACATCGTGGGCGGCGGGATCGGCGTCCTGGTGCTGATCGCCGGCATCCTCCTCTCCGCCCGCAAGGGCGACGCCTGGGGCGTCGTATGCTCCGTCATCTACGGGCTCACCATGATCTGGCTCTACACCATGAGCAGCGTCTATCACGGGCTCAGGCCCGGCCGCGCCAAGAAGGTCATGCAGGTGCTGGATCACTGCACCATCTACGCCCTGATCGCAGGCACCTATACGCCCATCCTTTTGGTCGGCATCCGCCCCCTTTACCCCGTCCTCGCCTGGGTATGCTTCGGCATCGAATGGGGGCTGCTGGCCCTGGCCACCACGCTGACCGCCATCGATTTGAAGAAATACACCGTCCTGTCCATGGTCTGCTATATCGGTATGGGCTGGATGATCATCCTCGCCTTACCCCAGACCGTCGACGCCATGACCCGGGCCGGCTTCTATTGGCTCCTCTCGGGCGGCATCGCGTATACCGTGGGCGCGATCCTCTACGGCATCGGCAGCAAGCACCGCTATTTCCACTCCGTCTTCCACCTGTTCGTGCTCCTGGGCAGCATCCTGCAGGCGGTGGCGATCCTGGGGTATGTGCTGAGATAATTCATCGCCCGGGGAGATTCGAACTCGCGCTCTCGCTTGCTTGGGGCCGAGCGCCCGGAAAACACCACAGTGCGGCGTTTTCAGCGAGGCCGGGCAAAGCCCAAGGCAGGCCGCTCTGGAGCCACACTGTGGCTCCATTCACTTCGGCCCCCAGTTCGAATCTCCATCCTTTCTACAATAACAAAACAGACACCCCGTTGGGTGTCTGTCAGCAAAGGATGGCAGAAGCCGTTTTCTCCGACCCGAAGCTGTACTAAGTACTGCGAGAGGGAGGAAAAACGGCTAATTTGCGGCAATTTGATAAAAAGAAACGGCGGTTTAAGCCGTTTCTTCCTGTCAGTATGTTCCGTACCATTTTGCCGCAAATGGTCTGCCGCCTTTTTCGACAGTCTGACAGACACCCCGTTGGGTGTCTGTTTTGTTGGCGCGCCCGGGGAGATTCGAACTCTCGCTCACGCTCGCTCAGGGTTCGGCTCTCAGGCCCCACTGGGGCCTGATTCACTACCGAACCCAGTTCGAATCTCCCTTATCTCAATAACAAAACAGACATCCCGGTGGGATGTCTGTTTTCTTGGCGCGCCCGGGGAGATTCGAACTCTCGCTCACGCTCGCTCAGGGTTCGGCTCTCAGGCCCCACTGGGG
>CADCNE010000043.1:6297-8154 GCA_902802805.1 uncultured Eubacteriales bacterium | reverse complement strand
CCCGGTGGGATGTCTGTTTTCTTGGCGCGCCCGGAGGGGTTCGAACCCACGACCTACCGGTTCGTAGCCGGGCACTCTATCCGCTGAGCTACGGGCGCATATGGACATTCCGGTTTGACCCGGAACGCTTATTTATTGTAGCCATCCGGGGCCGAAATGTCAAGAGGAAAAACATGAATTCGGGACGGAAAATCAGACGGGGCGGTCCTCCTGCTGGTTGATGACGGTGGCGATGCCGGCGTTCTTGATCATCCGGGCGCACATGACGCAGGGCTCCGGCGCTTTCATGGGGGCGCCGTTCTCGAAGCCATAGAGATAGAGGGTGGAGCCCAGCATCTCGTTGCGGCTGGCGGAGATGATGGCGTTGCACTCGGCGTGGACGGCCACGCACTTCTCGTACTGCTCCCCGTGGGGGATGCCATGGGCCTCCCGCCAGCAGACGCCCACGTCGCAGCAGTTCTCGTCGCCCCGGGGCGCGCCGTTGTAGCCCGTGGCCACGATCTCGTCGTTCTTCACGATGACGGCCCCGTACTGCCGCCTGAGGCACGTCGACCGCCGCGCCACCTCCGCCGCGATGTCCAGATAGTATTGCCGCTTGCTGACCCGTTCCATAGTCGTCCTCCAAAGATATTTTATTTAGTATACCACAGGAACACGCCCCGTGACAATGGGTACCGCCTCCCTTTTCTCTCCGCAGGGACAAGTTTGCGCAACGGCTGTACCCCGGTAGCATTATTCCCGCGACCCTGCTATAATGGGGTCAGGATACAATCCGTGACAAGGGAGGAAAGAAAAATGAAGCGTAAAGCCATGCTGGTCCTGTGTCTCGCGGCCCTGGTCGCGCTGCCGCTGTTCGCGCCCGTGGGGCACGCGTCCGAAGGGGAGCAGCATCGCGACGCCCAAGAGATCATTGAGGAGCTGGTGGTGGATTTCGGCCATTACGGCGAGGAGGCGACGATGCGTGTGGATGAGCTCCTGGCGGAGCTGTCGGCCGTCGACCCGAGCTTGGGCATGCGATGGGGCATGATCGCCGACCTGTGGAGGCTCCTGCAGATCGAGACGCCGCTGCATTACGACGTGCTGCCCGACGGGCTGCCGGATTCGGACGAGCTTTGCATCGTGGCCCTGGGGTTCCAGCTGAAGCCGGACGGGACCATGCGCGACGAGCTGATCGAACGGCTGACGGTGGTGCTGCGCAGCGCCGAAAAGTACCCTAACGCCTATATCGTCTGTACCGGAGGCGGCACGGCCTCCCAGAACCCGTCCGCCACGGAAGCCGGCGAAATGGCGAAGTGGCTCATTTCGAAGGGCGTCGACCCGAAGCGGGTGATCGTGGAGGACAACTCCCTCACCACGGCCCAAAACGCCATCTTCACCTATGATATCCTGACGACCCAGTATCCGAAGGTGAAGGAGCTCGCCATCGTGTCCAGCGACTATCATATCGCCACCGGGCTCCTGCTCTTCACCGCGGAATCCATCCTGCGGGCCACCACCCCGGGCAGCGAACGGCTGGCGGTGGTATCCGACGCCGCATGGGAAGCGCCCTCGGGGAGCCTCTCCTCCATGTTTCAGGCCGGCGCCCTCATCGAACTCTCGGGGGACACGGAGACGGCCTATGAGATCTACTACAACACCTACGACATCCACGAGCTGCCGCCGCTGAACTGATCCGGCCCGGCATACAAGCACAAGAAAGCGGCGGGAACTTTGAAAGGTTCCCGCCGCTTTATGTTTGGTCTGGGTATGCTTTGTTACCTCTTCTGCCCCTTGATCAGGTTCTTGTAGAGGCGCACGGCGCCGGGGAGGCAGTTGTACTCCAGGTTCTCGTTGGGGGCGTGCATGGATGCCATCTGC
>CADCNE010000043.1:0-6267 GCA_902802805.1 uncultured Eubacteriales bacterium | reverse complement strand
GTAGACCACCGGGGCGAAGCGGACGCAGTCGCGGAAATAGCGCTGGTAGAAGCGGGCGTCGGTGGCGCCGGTCATGACATAGGGGATGGCGGGCAGGCCCGGGAAGGTCTGGGCGATGGCCGCCTCCACGGACCGGAAGGCCTCGCCGTGGATGTCGGCGGAGGGGGAATAGTCGTTGGAGTTGACCACGGTCATCTTAAGGTCGTGCTTCTTGGCCAGCTTTTCGAGGATGGAAAGGGTCTCCTTTTCGCCCTGGTGGGGGATGTAGCGGATGTTGGCGCTGACGGTAGCGGTCCGGGGCAGGACGTTGTAGGCCTGGGAGCCGGAGGACATGGTGAAGGCCACGGTGGTCTTGAGCATGGCGGCGGCGGTGGGGCTGATGGCGGGCAGGGCCAGCTTCAGGACGGGCCCGAAGAGCCACAGGTTCCCCAGCACCAGCTTCAGGGGGAAGGAGCAATAGGGCGCGAGACGGCTGAACATGGCGGCCACCTCGGGCAGGAGCTTCTTTTGGAAGGGGTATTTGTTCACGTCCCGCACGAAGGCGGAGAGTCGGTCGATGGGGGTGTCCTTCCCTGGGGCGCTGGCGTGGCCGCCCCTGCCGCGGGCGGTGAAATCCACGTCGGCGCAGCCCTTCTCAAAGACGCCCAGCATGGCGAAGTTGCCGGGGATGCCGCCGATGGGCTCCCGGACGATGGCGCCGCCCTCGTCCACGACCAGGAACAGGTCCACGCCCCGGCGGCGGATCTCCTCCACCAGCTTGGGGCAGCCGTCGCCGCCCACCTCCTCGGTGCAGGAGGAGGACAGGTACACGTCGCAGTCGGGGGTGTAGCCCTCAGAGAGGAGCTCCTCCACGGCCTGCAGAAAGGCCATGACGGAGCACTTGGTGTCGCCGGTGCCCCGGCCCCAGACCTTGCCCTCGGCGATGGTGCCGGAGAAGGGCGGGTACTTCCACTCGCCCCCGGCGGGGACCACGTCCTGATGGCTCATGAGCAGGATGGGCTTCTCCCGGCTCCTGCCCTGCCAGTAGTAGAGGAGGTTCCCGTCGATGTCCGTGACCTCCAGCTTCTCATGGACCAGGGGGAAGAGCTCCTTAAGGACTTTGTGGAAGGCTTCCCACTTCTCGGGCTCGTTCTGGCCCTCGAAGGAGGTGGTGTCGCACTGGACCATCTTGGAGAGCTTCTCAGCGAGGGGTAGGGACACCTCCTCCGGCTCGTCGGCCACGTAGGTGCTCTTCAGGTTGGGGGTCAGGAGCGTGCGGATGACGGCGATGAGGAGCAGCAGGACGAGGATGCCGAGGATGATACCGACGTATAGCATATCAGTTTCCTTTCTTTTGCTTCCGGTACAGCAGCCAGGCGATGCCGATGGCCAATGCACCGGAGGGGATGATCATCATGCTGGTGGATTCGATGAGCTTCGGCACCAGGATAAACAGCACGGACATGAGCACCAGCGGCGCCACGGCCACGTCCATGTGCCTGCGATAGTACTTGTAGGCCATGGCCCCGAAGAGGGCCGGGACCACGTTGCTGAAGGCGGGCTGCAGGGCCTCGCTCTGGAGGATGGGCTGCAGCGGGGTGAGGAGCAGCACGCCGAGGGCCAGGACCAGGATGGTCACCAGGGACGACGTGGCGATGGAGAGCGTGGAGATGATCTCGTTCTCCGGGGTGCCGGTCTTGGCGCCCACGATGTCCCGGGCGTTGACGGCGCAGGGGATCTTCATGTTGATGAGGTTGCCGGTGATGAAGGCGAGGTAGCCGCCGCCCGCGCCCAGCATGGGGGTGTAGATGAGGAACTCCACCACGCTGCTGACGGTCCAGACGAGGCCCACGGACAGGAAAGCCTTGGCCACTGCGGAGAGGTCCGGCATGGCGCCCAGGTATGTGCCCATGAGGAAGGGCGCGCCCACCAGCATGCAAAGGGTGACGAGGGTGCAGACGCGGCCGATGCGGTGGGTGCCGCGAGTGTAGGCGGCCCAACTGTCGTTGAATCGATTGTTTTCCATGGCTGCCTCCTTACTTCACCAACAGGCCGATGACCACCGCCGCGGCCATGCCCACGATCATGCTGCCGGCCACGGAGAAGCTCTCCACCCAGGCCTTCTGTTTCTTCTCAGCGAGGTACACGAACCCGGCCATGACCAGGGCGCTGACCGCCGCCACGGCGATGGGCGTCCAGTCGCCGGTGAAGGTGAAGAGGCCGTTGCCGGAGACGAAGCCGCCGACGTAGCTGCCCATATAGGCGGAGACGAGGCCGATGAACATGGCGGTCATGGCCACGTCGCCGAAGCCGCCGCCCGCGTTCTCCTTTTTGACGGTGAGCTTTTGGGTGTACTTCTTGTTGAAGAAGATGGAGAGGACCATGCCCCACATGATGCAGATGCTCATCAATAGGGCGATGGTGGCAAAGCTGCCGGCGGTCATCTTCGATGCGGACAGGGTGCCCATGCCCACCTGCTCCGCTGCCGCCTGGGCCACCTGGGTCTCGTAGTGGAGGGCGCCGATGACCGAAAGCCGCAGCCAGGGCCAGGGGATGCCGAGGCTCCCCGACAGGGCGATGACGCCCAGGAGGATGCCCACGCTGGGCAGCAGGGAGAAGGTGGCGCTCGAAGTGATGGCCCGCTTCATCGCCCTCCTGTCCATACCGAGGGCGACGCCTGCCCGCCAGGCGCGGATGAGGAAGATGACGCAGAGGATCACCACGAAGGCGATGATGCCGCCGCAGATCAGGTAGATGGGCGGGGCGTTGAGCTGGGAGAGAATGGTCATGGGGGCCTCCTTTTTGTTTTGTCGCTTTTTCTTTTCAGTGAAAAGAAAAAGCGACGGAAAAAGAAAAGCTTAAGAAGGGTATCAGGACAGGGAGAATAGTTTATTACATTCTTAAAGTTCTTTTTGGTCCTTTTTCTTTCAAGAAAAAGGATCAGGCTTTAATTCATTCCTTAACCTTCCCACCAGCAGCTTCAACAGCTGCCCTTGCGAGCAGCAGCGTGGGATCGATAAAGGGCACCCGGCCGCCGTCGTGGAAGACCAGCGGGAGCTCCGTGCAGGCGAGGAGGAAGGCCTGAGCCCCCTGCTCCTCGAGAGACATGAGCTCCGGGTACAGCCGCTCCGGGTGGGCGGTGCGGCCCGCCTTGACCTCGTTATAAATGAGGTACATGAGATTGTCGATGCCCACCTTGGAGGGGTGCAGCAGTCGGATGCCCAGCTTCTTGAAGTAGGGCTCGTAGATGTGCGCCCGGGCGGTGCCCGCCGTGGACAGCAGGGCCACGCAGGAGAAGCCCCGCTCCGCGCAGTATCGGGCGGAGATCTCGGGCATGTTCAGCACGGGCACGTCCACTGCCGCCTGTACGCCGCCGTGGAAGTAGTGGGCCGTGTTGCAGGGGATGATCAAGAAGTCCGCCCCCTGGTCGACGAGCCGCTTTGCGCTCTCCACCATGGGCCCGAGAGGCGCGTCGCTCCCCGCCAGGATGCAGGCGGTCCTATCCGGGATGTCCGTGTTGTTGTCGATGAGCACGTGCAGGTGCTCCTGGTCGGTGGCGGCCGCGGTGTTCTCGATGATCTTGATGAACAGGTCCGCCGTGGCCATGGGGCCCATGCCCCCGATGATGCCGATGACTTTTCTTCCGTGGATCATACTTTCGTCTCCCTGTGCTTTAGAACCGATGTCCCCCGCCGCCGCCGGAGAAGCCGCCGCCTCCCCCGCCGCCGCCGCCGGAGAAGCCGCCACCGCCGCCGGAGCGACCGCCGCCGCCGGAGCTCTCCACGTGCTTGGTCCGGCGCTGGTTCAGCAGCGTCAGCGCCACGGCTGCCACGGCTCCGGCCTTCACGGCCGAGCTGGCGGCGCTCACGGCCACCTTCACGCTCAGGGCGTTCTCGGGGGCCACCTTCTTGCGCCGCTGGAGGCTCATGAGGGCGAAGTTGCCGAGGAGGGCCAGGCAGACGGCCAAAAACGCGTTGGTCACGTATCGGAACGGTGCGGCGATCCGCTGCCCCTCCAGGAGGCCGGACACCTGCCGGAAGGCCTTAGAGGCGCAGGAGAAATAGTCGCCCTTGGAGGCGTAGGTGTAGATGTTGTCGGTGATCTCGTTGCAGCGGGTCTTCGTGACGACCTTGTACACCGCCCCGTCCGCGATGAGCTGGATATACCGGTTGTCCATGTCGATGATCAGCAGAGCGCCGGACACGTCCCCGAAGAACTCCAGGAACTTGCTCTCCGCGAGCCGCTCCGTGGTGGTGGCGTTCTCGCTGACGGACACGAAGGCGGCGTTGCCGTAGGGCAGCACCCGCTCCATGACGGTGCGAAGCTCAGCTTCCTCCGCCTCGGTGAGGAGGTCAGCCCCGTCCTCGATGACCACGCGGAACCCGCTCTCCCCCTCCGCCGCGGCGAAGCCGGGCAGGGCCGCCAGCAGCACGACGAGGCACAGCAGCCCCAGGATGAACCGTTTACGACCTTGCATTGTTGGCGCCCTCCCTTCTGAAGAAATTGGGCACGGGCCGGGTGACCAGATCGTTGTACCGGCCGATGGCGAACAGCACGTTGAGCAGGATGCCGAGAAGGCATCCGCAGGCCAGGCCGTAGTACCAGGCGTCGTTGGGGAACACCTCGGGCCGAACGCCCACATACACGCCGAAGACGAGCACAGCGAGGGCCACCATTGCCGGCAGGAAGCCGGACTTGTGCTCCATGCCCGCAGCGTTGCGGACCAGCTTGACGGTGAGCACGATCTGGGCGATCAGGGCCAGCAGGAAGGTGGGCCCCACGGTGCCGTCGCTCCCGGTGGTGGTGGAAAAGGCCAGCATCATCAGCAGGGAATAGAATATCCACAGCAGCACGACGCCCAGGTTGTGCATGCCTACGGACCTGGGCTTGCCCTTCTTTTCCCCGGAGCTGCGCCCGAGATCGTACAGGTGCTGCTCCTGGACGCGGATGCGCCGAAGCTCCCCGTTCAGTATCCGTCCGGAAATGACCAGCAGCACCGCGCACAGGGCGGCCATGGTCATGGGCTGGATGAAGGCGGGCAGGACGCTGAGCACCAGGAACAGGGCCGCCGCCGCTATGGCGGAATAGAGGAAGAACACTCTGAGGTCCACGGGCAGGTCCACGCTGAGCTTGCCGGACTGGCCGTTCATGATGGAATAGGCCACCCGGTCCTTCCGCCGCCAAGTGAGGAACCACACGGGGAACAGGGACACGCTCTCCCCCGTGGTTTTGGGGCCGATGGCGGCCAGGCGCTTCTCCTTCCCAACGGGCATGGTCACGCTGACCTTCCCCGCCTTCTTGTCGATGCTCTCAAAGACCTTGTCCACGGCCTGCTCCCGGGCGACGTCCCGATAGACGGTCGGATCGGCGGTCACCTTATCCGCGTAGAAGCCGGCCAGGTACGCCTCGTCGAACTTCCGGGACATGCCCTGGTCGAAGGGCGCGATCTGGGCGGCCAGGGTGTCGTCGAAGGCCACGGAGGCGTCGTAGACGGCGCCCTCCACCGGCCCGCCCAGGGTGGCCTTCACGTCGTAGGTCTCGTGGTAGTCGTACTTGCCCTGGGTGTAGTTCCGGGTGCCCTTGAAGGTGAGCTCCTGGGGCGGGATCTCCACGTCGATGTTCCAGTAGGGCAGGTACACGCCCCGAAATCCTTCCAGGAAGGAGGCGTCCTTCAGCTCCTTGGGCACGTACAGCACCTTCTTCACCGCCTTCTCGTAGGCGGCGATGGCGTCGGACTTGGTCTTCATAAAGGGGATGATCCGCTTGGGGCGGATGGTCTCGGTCTCCTTCTCGGTCAGCATGGCCTCGCCCCCGCAGTAGGAGCAATAGGCCACGGTCTGCTCCTCCGGGGCGGTGAGCTCCGCGCCGCAGTTCTTGCAGCGGAAGGCGCTGACGCTGTAGTTGTCGTCCACGTATTCGGCGGCGTTGTTCTGCCGGTACTCCTGGACGGTGCAGACGGTGTCACAGTAGGCGCAGACCAGCTTGTGCTGGCCCACGTCGAAGACCATTCCCCCGCCGCAGTTGGGACACTTTATACCCAAAGGGAAATTACCTCGCTTTCTACCCAGTATAGATAATAAAAGAATACCACGATGGGGGGAGGGCGTCAACCGTGCGCACGCGCCGCAAGGCGCAATTCATGGAGCAAGCCGAAGGGGTCGCGAGAAATCATGGGCGACAGCCCAAATCATGGAATGAATTGGCGACGCCAAAGCTGGCGTCGCCATGAATTGATCTTGGATCATGAATTGCGCCTAAGGGCGCATGAATTGACCTTCGGTCATGCTT
>CADCNE010000042.1 GCA_902802805.1 uncultured Eubacteriales bacterium | reverse complement strand
GATCTTTCCGAACCAGTACAGCATGTTATTTCGCCTCCAATGCCTCCAGGACCGCCTCTACGGCCTCGTCGATGGTCATATGGGTGGGGTCGATGAGCACAGCGTCCTCCGCCTGTCGAAGGGGCGCGTAGTCCCGATGGCTGTCCTGATAGTCCCTGGCCTCGATGTCCTTGAGGATCAGCTGATAATCCGGCTTCTCCCCCTTCTCCTCCAGCTGCCGGACCCGGCGCAGGGCACGCTCCTCCGCCGTGGCGGTGACAAAAAATTTGTAGGGGGTCTCGGGGATCACGAAGGTGCCGATCTCCCGGCCGTCCAGGACCGCGTGGGTCTCGTGGGCGATGTCCCGCTGCATGCCCGCCAGCTTGTCCCGGACGCAGCGGAGCTTGCTGATGAGGGAAGCGCCCTTGCCGATCTCCTCCTCCCGAAGCCTTCCTGTCACGTCGGTGCCGTTGACGAACACGTGCTGACCGTCATCAAGATAAGCTACCCGGATGTCCGTCCGGTTCAACAGCTCGTCCACCTTTTCCGCGTCCGTCAGGGACACGCCCTCGGAGAAGGCACAGAAGGCCATGGCCCGGTACATGGCGCCGGTGTCCAGGTACGGGAGGCCCAGACGCTTGGCGATGATCTTGGCGATGGTGCTCTTGCCCGCGCCGGCGGGCCCGTCCAGGGCGATTCCGTTGATAAAGTTCATATGCTGCCTCCTGCCAATGCGCCTGTGGACCAGGCGATCTGTAAGTTGAAGCCGCCGGTGAAGGCGTCCACGTCCAATATCTCTCCGGCCAGGAAGAGGCCGGACACCAGCTTCGATTCCAGCGTGGAGGGCTTTACCTCCTTCACGCTGATGCCGCCCCGGGTGATGACCGCCTCGGAGAAGGGCCGGGGGCCCTTGACGGTCAGGGGCATGGCCTTCAATGCGGTGACCATCGCCTGCCGCTGCTCCTTCGTAAAGGAAGAAGCGGGGGCCCAGGGCTGGATGCGGGCCTCGGTAAATACCGCGTCCAGGAGCCGGGTGGGCAGCACGCCGGAGAAGGCACCGCCCACGGTCTTTTTGGAGTTCTCCTGCACCAGCTTCTGGAGCCGGGCGTGGAGCTCCTCCTCCGGGATGGCGGGCTTCAGGTCGATATACAGCTGCACGCCCGCCGGGTCCTCGGCGATATAGGCGGACACGGTGAGCACCAGGGGGCCGGACACGCCGAAGTGGGTGAGCAGCATCTCCCCCTGCTCGCTGTAGATGGTCTTCCCGCCCCTCTTGGCGGTCAGGCGTACGTTCTTCAATGTGATGCCCGACAGGGCGAAGGGCCAGCTCTCCACGGTCTCGAGAGGCACCAGCGACGGGTGGAGGTCCGTCACCGTGTGGCCCAACGCCTTAGCCATCTCGAACCCCGCGCCGGTGGAGCCGGTGGACGGATAGCTGAGGCCCCCGGTGGTGAGGATGACCCGGTCGAAGGGCTCTATGCCCCGGTCTGTGCGGACGCCGGTGACCGCCCCATCGGCGGTCAATATCTCCCGCACGTCCGTGTTCAGGCGAATGGTGACTCCTGCCGTTTTCAGGGCCCGGTCCAGGGCCTTCTGCACGTCGCTGGACTTGTCGGAGGCGGGAAACACTCGCTGGCCCCGCTCCACCTTCACCGGGCAGCCGTTCTTCTCCAGAAAGGCCATCATGTCCCGCTCGTCGAAGGCGGCGTAGGCGCTGTAGAGGAAGCGGGGGTTGCGGATGACGCTCGAGAAAAACCCGTCCCGGCCACAGTCGTTGGTCACGTTGCAGCGGCCCTTGCCGGTGATATAGAGCTTCTTCCCCAGCTTCTCGTTCTTTTCAAGGAGAGTCACCTGATGGCCGTTCTGAGCCGCGGCGATGGCCGCCATTTGGCCGGCAGCGCCGCCGCCGATGACCGCCACGGAAAGGGCGCTCATTTGCCGTCCCCTCCGTCGGTCAGGTAGACCTGATCCCGGTTCCACACGTTCTCCAGCTCCCTTAGGTGCTCCTGGACCTCCTTCTCGCTCTGCAGGCCCGCGGCCACGATGATGGCGTTGATCACCGAGAGCGGCGCCGTCAGGGAGTCGGCAAAGGAGGCCATGTCGGATTTCGCCAGAAGGACCACGTCCGCCATGGCGCCGATGGGCGAATCCTGCTTGTCCGTGAGGGCGATGGTTTTTGCCCCCCGGGACTTTGCGTAAGCCATGGCGTCGGCGGTGCGGGTGCTGTATCGGGGGAAGCTGATGCAGATGAAGGCGTCCCGATGGTCCATACGGACCATGGTCTCTCGAAGGTCCTGGATGTTGGCGGAGAAGGTGATCACGTTCCCGCAGATGTAGTCGAGGTAGTAGGCGAGGAACATGGCGAGGGGCATGGCGGACCGAAGCCCCAGCACGTAGACCTTCCGGGCATTCAGGATAGTCTCCACCGCCTCGTCGAACTGCTCCTCGTCCGCCATCTCCATGGTAGTGCGGATAGAGTTCATGTCGGTGGTCAGGACGGTCTTGAACACCTCGTTCTTCTTGAGGCCGGAGGCAAGCTGTGCCCGCTGCACGGAGGTGAGGCGGCCCAGGACCATCTCCTGCATCCGATCCTGCAGGGCCGGATAGCCTTCGAGCCCCAGGGCGTAGGCAAAGCGGACCACCGTGGATTCGGACACGCCCACGGTCTCGCCGAGCCTGGCTGCGGTCATAAAGGCGGCCTGCTCGTAGCTCGATATGATATAGTTGGCGATACGCTGCTGGCCCTTGGAGAAGGTGGGCAAGCGTTTTTGTATCTCGTTCAGCAGATTGTTCATGGTGCACGCCCTTTCCCGATAGTATATTTATGTTACCCCATATGCTGCAAAAATGCAAGAGAGAAAGCGGTATCCTGCAAAATGTTTTTGGATTTTTCCGGTTTTGGCAGATTTTAGGGAAGCAAGCGGGCCATAAGTTGCAGGAGCCCATGCAAAATGACGCCGATGGACCAGGCAAGGAGCAGCTGCCGCAGGATGAGCTTCCCCATCTCCCGGCGGCCCAGCTCCCCCCGAACGGTCACGAGGGTCCCGAGGCATGGGGGAAGCAGCAACGCCACCACGCCCAGGATGAGGGCTTGCTCGCCCGAAAGGCATAGTCCCTCCCCCATGAACAGGGCCGCGGTGGATGCCATGGTCTCCCTGGCACCGATGCCGGAGAGCAGGATCACCCCTGCCCGCCAGTCGTCGAGGCCCAGAGGCCTCAACAGCGGCGAAAGCACCTTTGCCCCGGCGGAGAGGAGGCTGTCCTCCCCCATTTGCAGGGGATGGAGGCCGGTGTTGATATGGGAGACCACCCACAGCAAAAAGGCCGTGGGCAGCAGGATGAGCCCAGCTCGCCGGAGGAAGTGATCCACATGCTTTTCCGTTTCCCGGAGCACGCTCTGCCATCGGGGGAGCCGCAGAGGCGGCAACTCCAGATAGAAGACGGACCGACTGGCTTTGGGCCGGGTCACGGTGCCGTATACGACGCCCAGCAGGAGGCTCAGACCATAGAACAGCAGAGCGCCTCGCGCCGGTCGGCTTGGGAACAGGAGCCCTCCCATGATCAGCAGAAAGGGAAGCCGTGCCGAGCAGGGCACGAAGGGCAGCAGGCGGACCGTGTCCCGCCTGAGGTCCGTCTCAGGCAGGGACCGGGTGGCCATCACAGCCGGCACCGTACACCCGAAGCCCAGCAGCAGCGGCACGGCGCATCGCCCGTCCAGGCCAAGCTTTTTGAGCCAGCCGTCCAGCAAAAACGCCGCTCGGGGCAGATACCCCACATCCTCCAGCACTGTCAGCAGCAGGGACAGGATCGTGATGATGGGCAGGAAGGACAGCACATACCCGGTGCTGCCCAAGAGCCCCTCCGTGATGGGCGGAAGGTCCATTGACGTGCCCGACATAGCCTCCCGAAGCATATCCACCAGAGCCTCCATGCCCCGGCTGAGCCAGGGACCGGCCCACTGAAAGGTGACGAGGAATACCAGTCCCAGGATCAGTCCGAAGAGAGGCAGTCCCCACAGGGGATGGAGCAGCAGCCGGTCTGCGCCCTGCCGTTGGGACGAACCGGGGCCCTTGGTGACCTCCGCCCCTATCTCCCGGGCCAGACGAAACAGCCCCTCCTGAGTCTTGGGGACAGTCGTGGCGGAGATCCGTCCCTCCCGCAAAAAGCGGCTCGGGTCGTCCAGCCCCTCCCCCGTCCGGGCGCTGATGGGGTACACGGGCACACCAAGCCTTGCAGAGAGCCGCCGGGCGTCGATGCGGATTCCCTTCTTGCGGGCCTCGTCCGCCATGTTTAGGAGCACCGCCATGGGCCGTCTCAGAGAGAGCAATTGCAGTGTCAGCGTCAGCCCCCTCACCAGGGCGGTGCTGTCCACCACGTTCAGGATGAGGTCGGGGGCCTCGTTCAGGATGGCCTGCCGGGCCGCCTGTTCGTCCGCGCCGCCGCCCGTGAAGCTGTAGAGGCCCGGCAGGTCCACCACCTCCTCCCCCGTCCCCCGGAGCCGTCCCCGGGCGCAGGTCACCGTCACCCCCGCCCGGTTCCCCGTGTGTTCCTGCCGACCCGTGAGCCGGTTATATAGGGTGGTCTTGCCGCAGTTGGGCTGCCCCGCCAAAAGAATGCGCATACAAAATAGCCCTCCCCTTTTTGGGAAAGGCTATGTGCCGGTGTCCGGTCCTATGATAGGGAATCCCGGATCGATGTTTCTATCTCCCGGGGCACGTACCCCAGTTCCCTCGTCGCCTTCTCATGGGAGAAGCATCCGTTGGTATGGAGGGTGTAGACGGAATAGGGGGTGAGCAGTGGCGCCTTCTTCCGAAACAGCCCGATCAGCCGTTCCGCTGCAGGGGCGAGCCTTCTCGCGACCCCATAAGGCACCACCGTTTTGCGGGGCTTCTTGCTCTTCGCCCGCCGCACCGTGTTGAACAGATCCGCGACGGTGATGTAATGGCCGCTGAGGATATAGCACTCTCCCCTGCGTCCCTTCTCCTCACAGGCCAGGATCCCGGCGACCACGTCCCTGGAGTCCACGAAATCGTATCCTCCGTGGAGCGGCAGAGGGATCGATCCCTCTGCCATGGCGTGAAGGGTCCGGACCATATGGTTCCTTCGCTTGGTGTCCCCGGGGCCGATGATCCCCGAGGGATGGACGATGCTGACGTTGAGGCCCTTTCGGGCGTACTCCAGCACCAGTTGGGCCGCCGCCGCCTTAGACTTGGCGTACTGGCCGTGGACCAGGTCCGGGGAAAAGCTGTCCGTCTCCACGATGCTGTCCGACGCCGGTCTTTCGGGGATGGCGTGGACGGAGCTGATGTAGACCACCCGTTCCACCCCGGCGCGAAGCGCCATGTCCATCACGTTCCGCGTCCCGTCCACATTGACCCGCCAGACGCGGGGGTCCGGTCGGGACGCCACGGTGATCCGGGCGGCGCAGTGGATGAGGGTCAGGGATTCCTGCCCCATCCGGTCGAAGAAGGGTGTCAGAGAGTCTTCGTCGGTGATGTCGCCTTCCACGATCTCGATCCCGGGCGGGAGCTCATCTCCCTCCCCGGGAAGCACCAGGGCGCGGATACAGCTGCCCCGATCCAGAAGCTCCGAGATTAGGACCGTTCCCACATGGCCGGTGGCCCCGGTTATCAGATACAGCTTATCCATCCCCTTACGGTCCCCGCCCGACGCTCACTCGACCTTGATGCAGTAGATCATGGGCGAAGTCTCCGTGCCGTCGGGGGCCTTGCCCGTGGTGCCCACCACCAGGTAGTTACCGAAGGCCGCGGGAGTGGAGTCGATGCGTGCGCCCAGGTCCAGGAACGAACAGAGGGCCATGCCACCGGTGGATGCGTCATACAGGTTCACGCGGCCCGACCGGTCACAGGCGATGAGATAGGCGTCGCCCCGGTCCGTATAGATCACCAGGGGCGAAGAAACGTAGTCCGCGCTGCCGTCGGTCTCGATGGACCAGATGACGGTGCCGTCGGCCTTGTCGAAGGCCACCAGCCGGCCGCCGTAGGTGTAGGAGCTGACCGCACCGCTTTCGTCCACTACAGGGATCCCCGCTCCGGAGAACGCGCAGATCAGGAGGTTGCTGATGTTCCCCCGGCCCACGTGGGGCGTGGCACGGCAGCCGCTTTTATAGGAGCCGTTGCCCACATAGGAGATCCGGTCCTTGGACCAGACCACCTGACCGGTGAGGGCGTTGATCTTCTTCAACGTGGCATAGCCCCAGCCTGCCGGCAGGCCGTCCGCCTGAACGTTGGTCTGGCTGGCGGTGTAGACGAACAGGGTGCCCGCGGCCCCGTCCTCCTCCAGAACCGGCGTGGCGTCGGTATCGCCGCCCAGATCCACGGCGTAGAGGAGTTTCAGGGTATTGGTGTCGATACACTGCAGGTGCCCGCCGTTGTCGGTGATGAACAGGTAGTTGCGGAAGATGGCGGGCGAGGACTCGAATCCGTACCACTTCTTGGCCGCGTTGTCGTTGGTGTTGTAATTGGGGCCGGTGTAGCGGTACTTCACCCGATCCCCGGGGTTGATGGAGATGGTCCCCTTCTCCGGGTCGTACTTGGTGCGCAGGGAGACGAAGTAGATGATGCCGCCCTCGCTGGGCTGGATCAGGGTGTCGTTGATGATGAGGGGACAGGCATCGAAGGCGTTCCATTTGCTCCGGAAGGCGAAGTAGTCACGGCCGCCGAACTCGTACTCCACCTGGTTGGTGATGAGGTTGACGGCATAGTAGTAGCTGACCTCGGTGCCCCGGGCGTTCTTCTTCATAAGGCCCGCGCCTACGTAGAGCATGGGTCGCCCGTCGGGGTCCAGGGACGCCGTGCCGAACAGGGACACGCCCACAGGGATGGGCTGCCGGGTCTGTCCGCCGGTGAGCAGGTCAAAGAAGTAGATGTTCCCGTCGGCGGCGGGATAGATGACCTCGATGAAGTCCTCCGTGGCCTTGTAGACGTCGCCGACGCCCAACGTAGGCAGGATCTCCGGCTTCCACTTCACCAGCAGGGGTTGGCCCGTCCAGGAGGTGCCGGCATAGTCGCCCAGCTTCCCGATGATAGACTGCCAGGTGATCTGCAGGGTCTTCAACGTGACGGTGGCGGTGCCGAAGGCGAAGCTGTCCCGATAGGGGTTGCTGCCGAAGGTGATGACGCCGGTCAGGTCTGTGTATACGTCCTTGTTGATGAGGCTGAGGCCCATCTCCCGGGGCGCCTGCTCCCGGACCTTGTCCTCGTTGTTCACCCGAACGGAAGACTCGAGACCGTCCCTGTCGCTGCCGGTGACCAGATAGGACTTGCTCATATCCAAACGGGTCTTGCGCACGACGCCGGGGGCCTGTCCCTCACTGCCCGTGCCGGTCACGTTCCCCTCCCCCGGAGAGGCGCTGGCGGCGACGGGGAGGTCCAGTTCGCTCTGCTGCTTGCGCTCCTGATAGTAGTCCACACCGGCGGAGGAAAGCAGCACGACGCCCACCACCAGTGCGATGAACAGCGCCAGGAACAAAAAGAACCGAGGTTGAAACGTGCGGCGGGTCTTGCGTCTCATTGCCTTTCCTCCCATAATAAGATGACAGTATCATACATCATCCCCCGCTTTTATTGCAAGAGCGCCCCGGCTCGGCCTTGAAAACGTTCTGTGAATATGTAAAGAGGAGCCCGAAAAGGCTCCTCTTCTTTGGTTTAGATTTGGATCAATACATGTCGCCGCCCATGCCGGGTGCGGGGGCCGCGGGCTCAGGCTTGGGGATGTCGCAGACCAGGGACTCGGTGGTGAGGACCATGGCCGCCACGGAAGCGGCGTTCTGCAGGGCGGAACGGGTGACCTTGGTGGGGTCGATGATGCCCTTCTGGAGCATGTCGCCGTAGGTGTTGTCTGCGGCGACGAAGCCGTAGCCCAGCTTCTTGCTGCGCTTGATGTTCTCCACGATGACGGAGCCCTCCTCGCCGGCGTTCTTGGCGATCTGACGCATGGGGGCCTCCAGGGTGCGGAGCACAATGTCCACGCCGGTCTTCTCGTCACCGGTGGTGCGGGCCTTGAGGGCCTCCACCTGCTTGGCGACGTTCAGCAGCGCTACGCCGCCGCCGGCCACGATGCCCTCCTCCACGGCCGCACGGGTGGCGGCGAGAGCGTCCTCGATGCGCATCTTGGCTTCCTTCATTTCGACCTCGGTGGCCGCGCCCACGGAGATGAGGGCCACGCCGCCCGCCAGCTTGGCGAGGCGCTCCTGCAGCTTCTCCTTGTCGTAATCGGAGGTTGTCTCCTCGATCTGGGCCTTGATGGACTTGATCCGGTTCTTGATCTCCTGAGGATCGCCGGCGCCGCCCACGATGACGGTGTTCTCCTTGTTCACCTTGACCTGACGGGCGGTGCCCAGCATGTCGATGGTGGTGTCCTTAAGATCCATGCCCAGCTCGTCGGAGATGACCTGGCCGCCGGTCAGGATGGCGATATCCTGCAGCATGGCCTTGCGGCGGTCGCCGAATCCGGGGGCCTTGACGGCCACGGAATTCAGCACGCCGCGGAGCTTGTTGAGGATCAGGTTCGCAAGCGCGTCACCCTCCACGTCCTCGGCGATGATGAGGAGCTTCTTGCCGCTCTGGGCGATGGGCTCCAGGATGGGCAGCAGGTCCTGAATGTTGCTGATCTTCTTCTCGGTGATGAGGATGTAGGGATCGTCCAGCACCGCTTCCATCTTGTCGGTATCGGTGACCATGTAGGCGGAGCAGTAGCCGCGGTCGAACTGCATGCCTTCCACCACGGAAAGCTCGGTCTTCATGGTCTTGCCCTCTTCCACGGTGATGACGCCGTCGTTGCCCACCTTCTCCATGGCGTCGGCGATGAGCTCGCCGATGCGCTTGTCGCTGGCGGAAATGGAGGCCACCTGGGCGATCTCCTGCTTGGTCTCCACCTTCTTGCTGTGGGCCTTGAGGCCGTCCACCGCCTCGTTGACGGCGGCTTCGATGCCCCGGCGGATGCCCATGGGGTTGGCGCCGGCGGCCACGTTGCGAAGGCCCTCATGGACCATGGCCTGGGCGAGGAGGGTGGCGGTGGTGGTGCCGTCGCCGGCCACGTCGTTGGTCTTGGTGGCGACTTCCTTTACGAGCTGAGCGCCCATGTTCTCAAAGGGGTCCTCGAGCTCGATCTCCTTGGCGATGGTCACGCCGTCGTTGGTGATGAGGGGCGCGCCGAACTTCTTCTCCAGGACCACGTTGCGGCCCTTGGGCCCCAGGGTGATCTTCACGGTGTCGGCCAGCTGATTGAGGCCGCTCTCCAACGCCTTGCGGGCTTCTTCGCCGTATTTCAACTGCTTTGCCATAGTTGTTTCCTCCTTATTTCACGATAGCCAAGATGTCGTTCTGCTTGAGGATGACGAACTCCTCGTTGTCCAGCTTCACTTCGGTGCCGGCGTACTTGCTGTACACCACCCGGTCGCCCGGCTTCACCTGCATGGCGACTTCCTTGCCGTCCACCATGCCGCCGGGGCCTACCGCAATGACCTCCGCGAATTGGGGCTTCTCCTTCGCCGCGCTGGTGAGGATGATGCCGCCCTTGCTGACTTCCTCGGTCTCCACCTGCTTCACGACCACCCGGTCCATCAAAGGTTTCAGTTGCATGTTCTACAATGCCTCCTGTCGATTATTTAGCACTCAAACGTCCTGAGTGCTAATTCTGAAGCCTATTATAACACTGATTTTATCCCTGTCAAGCAAACCATATGCTGGAAAATGCAACGAAGTTGTGAAATCAGGCCGGGGAAAACAGTGGTTTTCCCCGGCCTGGGCTCCGCGTTCGCTCCGCTTTCGGCTCTGCCTATGATGTCGTCACCGGGCGGCAGATCCGCAAGGAGTCAAATCCACCGCTCATGTCGCTGTTTGTCAAGGGGCGTTTTCAAAGATTCTCAATCGTACACATATCATTACGGGTGAAGAACCCGGTTGCAAACAAAAATGGTGATGTCTGAAAAGGACATCACTATTTTCTGTTGAGGCCGCAATGAGCTTCCTTGCTGCCTTTTAGGATTCACCATATAATTTTTGAATCGAAATGTGTTTGAGAGGAGCCGGTGATCAGACAAGGCTCTCCCTTTTCAGCACCAGATTGCTGACGGCGCCGATGGCTGCGGCGAAGATCGCGCCGCCTGCCAGGCACAGACCCACATTCATCACGCCTGAATCCAGCGGCGTCATCATGGGAATCATCATATAAGAGCAGCATCCCACCAAACAGAGACAGGCAGATGCTCATCCAGCTTCTGCTTTTCGCGATGACGCTCATGAGCAGGAAGATTGCCACGAAGACTGCTGTAAGGAAGATCTTCGCCAGCATGCACATCACAAGGCCGCTGACGCCCGCTGCGCCGAGTTCGAAGGACAGCCCGGCCACGGAGCCGCCCACCACGCCGCCGATAAAGAAGGCAATCAGGAACAACGCCCCGGCAATAAAGCCAATGATGGTCTTGGATGCCACATAGTCAGTCTTTCTGGCGCGGACAGTAAACAGGTTCTTAGCATAGCCGCTGCGGAAATCTTCTGCGGTAAAGAGGCAGACG
>CADCNE010000041.1 GCA_902802805.1 uncultured Eubacteriales bacterium | reverse complement strand
GGAGCACCGCCAGGTCTTGGTGCCCGGCGACGTGCAGGTGGCCGGCGTCTCGGACACGACGGACCAGGAATGCAGGTGCGTGTCCCCCTTGGGCGGGTCGGCGTGGGCCGCGACGGGCGTCAGCAGCACCACAAGCAGCACCAGCAGCGCCAGGGACAGGATGCGTTTACCGTTTCTCATATGATCCTCCTTTTTCCCACAGAGTACAAAAAACGGCCCGAAACATCGGTTTCAGGCCGCAGGAAACACTTGTCTTGATGGATCGTCGCTCGTTCGTCTGTGCGCGGGGTAATACAGCATGGCCGTTCCGTCCTTCTCCATGATGGTACAGGGTCCGCCTCAACGTATATACATTCAGTATACCACGTTTTTGCGAAAAGGCAAGGGAAAAGGTTGGGGATATGAGGCGGGGGGATCATGCGTCAAAGGCGCAATTCATGGAGCAAGCCGAAGGGGTCGCGAAAAATCATGGGCGACAGCCCAAATCAGGATGCGCAGGCATCAGATCATGAAATGAATTGGCGACGCCAAAGCTGGCGTCGCCATGAATTGATCTTGGATCATGAATTGCCCTGCGGGCATGAATCACGCCACCGGCGCGCCGCAGTACTCGCAGCAGCCCTTTTCGTCGGGGGTGGTGGTGGCGCCGCAGTAGGGGCAGACCACCTTCTTCTTGGGGGCGGCGGCCTGTTCGGCGGCCCTGCGCTCGTCGGAGCGGATGCCCAGCAGCAGGTCCCGGATCTCCATGGCCTCCAGCTCCGCCCGATGATACTCCACGCCGGCCCGGTACTTGATCTCGCTGTCGTTGATCCTGAGGGGGATCTCCGAGAAGTAGGGGCTGTTGACGGCGATGGTCATGTTGAAGTCGTAGCTGTACTCGTACCGCTTGGGCTCGTAGCTCACATTCTTGCCCTCGGCGTTCTTGTGGTAGAGCTCCCGCCGGCTCTCGTTCACGTCGAGATCGCAGCCGGTCACGTCCCCGAAGTCGATGACGTCCGGGTTCTCGTCCTTCCAGTTCTTGTAGTTGGTGACGATGAGCTGCCGCTTGTCCTCGTCCAGGATCAGATACTCCCGGCAGTTGAAGGTGCGGGTGGGATGGAAGGCGGCCACCTTCTCCTTGTTGGCCTCCCGATAGGCAAGCTGCTCCTTGATCTCCTCCACGGTGGAATGACGCCGCTCGCTGAAGAAGGGGGAAAGCTTGCGGGCGCAGGTCTTGCACAGGTTCCCGTCCTCCAGTTTCCGGTTCCCCAGAAGGCCGATCTTCTCGCCGCAGATGTCGCAATACTTCTTGTCAAACAGACCCATTCGTTCGTTCCTCGTTTCCTATGATCTGACCATACTATAGCACAGGCGTCGCCAAAAATCCATAGGAAAACCGCGGTCAGACCGTCTTCATTCGTTCAGCATCAGCTTGGCCTTCTTGAGGGCGGCCACCACCGGCGGGATCAAAACGAGCTGCAGGATGATGCCCGGCCAGGCGTTGGCGAAGGCGCCGGCCCAGAAGGCGGCCAGGGTGAAGCTCTTGCCGGAGACGCCCATAAGGATGGTCTGGGCAAGGCCCCAGACCAGGCGCCCGCCGATCATGGCGAGGATCAGGGCCAGGTAGAGGTAGGGGGTCTTCTTGGGCAGGAGCTTATAGAAGAGGCCCGCGAGGAGGCCGTAGGCCGCCAGCTCGAAAGCCATGGCCGTGGCCGTGGGAAAGAGGGGCGGCATGCCGAAGAGGAGGGAGCGCAGGATGGGGGCGATGAGGCCCACCGCACAGCCCCACACGGGCCCGCAGAGGAAGCCGCAGAGGAGCACGGGGATGTGCATGGGCAGGAGCTTGCTGCCGATCTGGGGGATCTGGCCCGTCAGAAAGGGCAGGACGAGGCACAGGGCCAAACAGACGGCGGCGTAGGTCAGCTTCAACAGATTCTTGTTTTTCATGGGGTTTCCTTTCTTTGGACACAAAAAGCACCGCCCTCCGTTCACGGAAGGCGATGCCTTCAAAGCATCCGTTCAAAAATGGTGATGGCGGGCGTGCGGCCCCGTGCCGACTTCCTGTCGACCAAAATAGTATATCAAATCGGCAGGACGCCTGTCAATCCGTTATTTGAGCAGGGCCACGATCTTCCTCACGGCGTCCTCGATGAGCTCGCCCATGGGCCGATCCGCCACCCCGGCCACCAGGGTGTCGCAGCGGTTCATGGGGATGAGGACGCGGACGGCGTCGCTGCTGCCTACAGCCCGAGCCATGGCGGAGGTCACCTCGCCCAGGAGGGCGTCCGCGATGACGATGCCCAGGGGGCCCGCGATGACCCTGGCCCGGCGGGCGTTGACCACCACGGCGTTCTCGCCGGTGGCGGCCCGGTCCGCGCCGCCCTTGAGCATGTTCTCCGTGGCGGTGGAGTTGGTGCCCACAACGGTGATGTCCGCCTGGGGCAAGGCCTCCCGCAACCGCTTCGTCAGCTGCCGGCCCAGGTTCCCACCCTGGCCGTCGATGATGAGAATATCCATACGATCCCTTTCTTTATCGGTCCAGACCCCGGCGGGTCATCTCCTCCACGGCGAAGGAGGCCACGTCCTCGGCGAACTTGCGGGGGCCGAAGCCGGCGTCGTAGCCCAGCTCCTTGGCGAGCTCGTGGGTGATCCGGGCGCCGCCGCAGATGAGGACGAACCGGGAGCGAAGGCCCTCCGCCTCCAAAAGCTCGATGAGCTCCGTCAGGTTCTGGATGTGGACGTCCTTCTGGGTCACGGTCTGGGAGACCAGCAGCACGTCCGCGTTCAACTCGACAGCCTTCTTCACGAAGTCCTCGTTGAGGACCTGGGCGCCCAGGTTGTAGGCCTCGATCATCTCGTACCGCTCGAGACCGTAGTGGCCCGCGAAGCCCTTGCGGTTCATGATGGCGTCGATGCCCACGGTGTGGGCGTCGGTGCCCGTGGACGCGCCCACGAAGACCAGCTTCCGGCCGAAGTGGCTGCGGATGTAACCGTTGACCTCCTCCATGGACATGACGCTGCTCTCCACGGTCTTGACCTCGATGTGCTCGTAGTCCACCGTGTGGACGCAGGAGCCGTAGACCACGTAGAAGGTGAAGTTCTCGTCGAGGCTCACGGCCCCGGCCACGTTGGGCTCCTCAAGGCCCATCTTGCGAGCGAGCTGCCGGGCGGCCTCCATGCCCTTCTCGTCGTCCTTCACGGGCAGGGTGAAGCTCAGCTGCACCTTGCCGTCGTTCATGGTGTCGCCGTAGGCCTTGACCCGGGTCAAATCTAAGGTCCTATCAAAGCTCTTGACGCTCATATCGTAGAGTCCGCCGCTCATTGGGCACCTCCTTCCAGCAACGTGAGGAAGGGGTTGTAGTAGCTTTCGCTGCGCAGCACCACGCCCCCGAGGCCCTTGCCCCCGTCCCGCATGCGCTTGATGTCGGCGAAGGTGCCCCGCTCCAACGTGGCGAAGAGGCCGTCGCGCTCGATCTTTTCGAGGAGGTCCGCGGCCTTGGTCAGCACCTCGTCCGCCCGGTGGGCCATGATGCCGTCGGGTTTGAAGGTCATCTCCTCCCCCAGGTCCTTCATGGTGTTGAACACGTACCGGGCGTTCTCGATGGACAGGGCCCGATCCGACATGAAGGGGGTGTGGATGGCCTCGGTCATCATGCCTAAAAGGTGGATCTTCTGGCCGGTCAGGATGGTGACCATGTTGAACAGGGCGTCCTGCACGTGGCCCCGGAAGATGTTGCCCGTCATGAACTTGGTGGGCGGCATGTACTTTAGGGGCGCCTTGGGGAAGATCTCCCGAGCCATCTGGGCCTGAGCGAGCTCGTAGAGGAAGCCGTTCTCCCTGCTGGGGTCGATCTCAAAGGCGTGGCCGAGACCCTGCTGCTCCTCGGGGAGCCCCGCGCAGAGGGCGAACTGCTCGTTGAGGAACTGGCTGGCGAGGACGGTGTGGGCCTCCTCCACCGCGTCCGCCGTGGTCAGGTAGTTGTCCTCGCCCGTGTTGATGATGACGCCCGCGAAGGCGTTGATCCGGCGGGAGAAGCTCTGGTCAATGAGCGTCCGCTGCATGTTGATGTCCCTGAAGAGGATCCCGTAGAGGGCGTCGTTGAGCATCACGTCCAGCCGTTCGAGGGCGCCCATGGCGGCGATCTCCGGCATGCAGAGGCCCGAGCAGTAGTTGCAGAGCCGAATGTACCGGTGCTCCTCCGCCCCCACCTCGTCGAGCGCCGCCCGCATGAGGCGGAAGTTCTCCTGGGTGGCGTAGGTGCCGCCGAAGCCCTCGGTGGTGGCCCCGTAGGGCACGTAATCGAGTAGGCTCTGGCCCGTGGTACGGATGACCGCGATCACGTCCGCCCCCTGGCGGGCGGCGGCCTTGGCCTGGACGATGTCCTCGTAGATGTTGCCCGTGGCCACGATGACGTAGAGGTAGGGGCCCTCCTTGTCGCCGTACTCGGCAAGATAGGTGTTCCGCTGGGCCACGTTCTGGCGGATGCGCTCCACCGTCGCCCGGGCCGCGGGCTCGATGGCGGCGCGGATCTCCGACTCGGAATGAGGCGTGACTTGGGAGAGGTCCAGCTCCCCCCTGTCCACCGCTTCGGCGATCCCTTGGGGCGTGAGGCCCGTCTCGGCCATAGCGTTGCCCAGGGCGTAGGCCGCCCCGTAGGACAGCAGGCCCTTTTCGAGCAGGTGGTCCACCACCACGTTGGGCAGGGGCACGCCCACCTCGTTGACGCCGTCGATGAGCAGGAGCCGGCAGACCGCCCGCTCCACGGTGACCGTGGTGTGCCGATCGATGAAAGCCTGGGTGTCGAGGGCCACCTGTCGGGCGGACGCCCGGGCCCGGTCCACCTTTTGTTGATCCAGATGGAGCTTGGATGCCATTATTTCTTCCGTTCCTCTCTCAATAAGCCCTTGGGGGACATGTATTTCTGCTCCACGCCCTGCTCGAGGCCGGCCACGCCGATCTCGCTGACCTTCCGCTTGCCGGTGCACACGGGGCAGTGGCAGTTCTCCGTATAGTGGCTGGGCTCCGTGTAGGTGGTGATGACCCCCTCGAAGTTCCTGAGCACGATCTTTCCAGGCTTCTGGGAGATGAGGTAGGTGGGCAGCACGGGCGTCTTGCCGCCGCCGCCCGGGGCGTCCACCACGAAGGTGGGCACGCAGAGGCCCGAGGTGTGGCCCCGGAGGCCCTCCATGATCTCGATGCCCTTAGAGACCGGGGTGCGAAAGTGGGAGAGGCCCAAGGAGGGGTCGCAGGCGTACAGGTAGTAGGGCCGGACCCGGATGTAGACGAGCTCGTTCACCAGCTTCTTCATCACGTGGACGCAGTCGTTGACGCCCGCGAGGAGCACGCTCTGGTTCCCCAGGGGGATGCCCGCATCGGCGAGGCGCGCGCAGGCCGCCGCCGCCTCGGGGGTGATCTCGCTGGGGTGGTTGAAGTGGGTGTTGACCCAGATGGGGTGATACTTCTTCAGCATGTCGCACAGCTCCGGCGTGATCCGCTGGGGGCAGACCACGGGGGTGCGGGTACCGATACGGATGATCTCCACGTGCTCGATGGTCCTAAGCTCGGCGATGATCTTTTCAAGGAGCGAATCGCTCAGCATGAAGGCGTCGCCGCCGGAGAGGAGCACGTCCCGGACCTCCTCGTGGTGGCGGATGTAGTCGATGCACTTTTCGATCTGCTCCATGGGCACGGCGCAGTCCTTCTGCCCGGCGAAGCGCCGGCGGGTGCAGTGGCGGCAGTACATGGAGCACTGGTCCGTGACGAGGAACAGCACCCTATCGGGGTACCGGTGGGTGAGGCCCTTCACCGGGGAGTCCGTGTCCTCGTGGAGGGGGTCGGCCGCCTCGTAGGGGGCCGCCTCCAGCTCATGGGCCGTGGGCACCGCCTGACGGCGGATGGGGTCGAAGGGGTCGTCGAGGTCGATGAGAGACAGATAGTAGGGGGTGATGGCCATGCGAAGGCGCCCAAGAGTCCGGCGGACCCCCTCCTCCTCCTTCTCGGTCAGGTCCAGGTATTTCTTCAGGTCCTCCAGGGTCTCCACCCGGTTCCTGACCTGCCAGTGCCAGTCGTTCCACTGCTCATCCGGAACATCCCGGAACAGCCCGTTCCTGCGGGCATAATTCTCAAAATGCATATCCAGACTCCTTTGTGTTTATTTATACGTATTTCTCGTCGAACAGGGCCCGGAGCTTCGGGTTCTCCCGGAGCACGTTCAGAGTGATCTCGGCGTGGTCCCTGGTGTAGCCGTTACCGATGATCATGTTCACGTCCTTGCCCACGCCCTCGGCGCCCAGGGCCGCCTTGGTGAAGCTGGTGGCCATGGAGAAGAAGTACACCAGGCCGTCGTCCCGCACGGGCAGAATGGCGCTCATCTCGCAGTTGGGCTGGTTCACGCAGCAGATGGAGATGTCGTACTCCTTGCCATCGTTGGCCGCCAGGGCCGCTTCCAGCACCGCCACGGGCTCCGTGGCCGAGGCCACGATGACCTTGTGATAGACACCCAGCTCCATGAGGGCGGGGACCTGCTTGGGGTTGCGGACCAGGCCCACCACGTTGCCGGTGGGGCCCACCTTCTTCATGGCCTCGTAGCCGCAGAGGACGGCGCTCTTGCCGTTGGCGCCGAGAATGAGCACGGAATCCCCCTCCTTGGGGAGCTTGCGGGCCTGGGCGGGGGCGCCGGCCACGTCGAGGGCCGCCAGGGCCAACGCTTCACTCATGTCGTCGGGGAGCTTGGCGTAGATACCGCTTTCAAAAAGCACGGCCTTGCCGATGATGTCCACCCGGTCGATGTCCTTGTGGACGGCCAAAATCTTGTCGATCCTGAGGGGGGTCAGGGACAGGGACACCAACGAGGCGATCTTGTCGCCCACCTTCAAGTCCCGATCCTTCAGGTCCTCGCCGATGTAGGCCACGGTGCCGATGAACATGCCGCCGGAGCCGGTGACCGGGTTCTGCTGCTTGCCCCGCTCGGCCACGATGGACAGGATCATCTCGCCGATCTTCTTTTCGTCGCCGCCGCAGGCCTCCTCGATCTGGGTAAAGGAGGCGGAGTCGATGTTCAGGGACTGAACGTCGCAGATGATCTCGTTGGAGTAGAGGACGTCCATGTTGTTGTCGATCTTATACGCCGCCTGGGTCAGAACGCCCTTGGGCTCGATGACGCGATGGGTGCCGTACTTGTTGCCTTTGAGTGCCATGATGCTACCTCCGATAATTGTAATTTTATTAGTTTATACTGTATATATTCATTTAATGGGGCAATTGGGACCGCCGACCAGGCCCAGGATGGCTCGGGCCTCCGCGGGGGAGGCGATGTCCCGGCCCAGCTCCCGACTGAGGCGGACCACTTTCTCCACCAGCTCCCCGTTAGAACGGGCCTTCACGCCCCGGGAGAGGTAGAGATTGTCCTCGAAGCCCACCCGGACGTTGCCGCCCATGACGATGGCGGGGGCGGCCAGGGTGAAGGCGCTCCTGCCCACGCCGGTGGCGGTCCAGGTGGACCCGGCGGGGATGGCGCTGGACATCCAGACCAGATTGCTCACCGTGGCAGAGGCGCACCCCGGCACGCCCAGGACGAAGTTGAACTGCATGGGCGCTCCCGGGACCTCGCCCTTCCTGGCCAGGTTCAGGATGGTGTCGAGGTGCCCCATCTCGAAGCACTCGAACTCGGGCTTGATGCCATTTTCGATCATCCGCTTGCCGAAAGCCCGCATGGTGGGCAGGGTGTTGTCGAAGATCTCGTCCCCGAAGTTGCAGGTGCCGCAATCCAGGGTGGCCATCTCCGGGAACAGCTCCGTGGGCTGCAATCTTTCCTCGGGTTTCATGCCTGTGGCCCCGCCGGTGGAGGGGATCATGATCACATCGGGCAGCTCCGCGCGGATGGCGTCCATGACCACCCGGAACCGCTCCCGGTCCTGGGTGGGGGTGCCGTCGTCCCGGCGGACGTGGACGTGGATGATGGCCGCCCCGGCGTCGTAGGCGGAGCGGGCCTCCCGGACCATCTCTTCGACGGTGTAGGGGACGGCGGGGTTCTGTTCCTTGGTGACCTCCGCCCCACAGATGGCGGCGGTGATGATGAGTTTTTCCATCTTAGTTGTTCCTCTGCTTGTCCTTGGGGGTCACGCAGGTGCCGCTGGCCCGGCAGACCAGGATGGGCTCAGCCAGCACCTCCGCGGCGGAATCGTTGATGTCCGGCCGGGCGGTGATGACCTTCCGGGCCTCGAAGACCATCTTCCGGGAGGTGTTTCCCTCGGAGACGATCTCGCCCGTGGCCTCGATGAAGTCCCCGGCGTACACCGGCGCCTTGAACTCCACCATGTCGTAGGCGCAGAACAGGCCCTCGTCCCCGTCACGGCGGATCAGCAGCTCCGTAGCCACGTCTCCGAACAGCTCCAGCATCTTCGCGCCGTCCACCAGGTTGCCGCCGTAATGGGCGTCGTGGGCGCTCATGCGCACCCGAATGGTCACTTGCATATTGAACCTCCTTATGCAGTATAAAATAGAAAAACGCCATGGAAAACTCATATTCCATAGCGCTCCGTCCAAAGAAAAAGGCTATCGACGCGGCGGCTGCCGGATCGATAGCGCATCATCCGAAAGGACGACAGTGACCGCGCCCCGTGTGCCCGGCCCCCAAGAAGCGGGACGTGGCGAACCTCCCTCCTCTTTCGGCGGCTGCGCCCCTTCCCCGAGGAACCTCCTTCGCCCGTTTCCTCCTGCGGGTACCCTGCGCGCCGCGCCTCTATCCACTCTATTTGGTTGTGTCAATTATACCAAAAAGGTTGTGGCTTTGTCAATTATCTCAGGGTATATATTCCTTTCGGATGGCCTTCAGGAGCCCTTCCTCCACTCCCAGCAGCTCCGCCACGGAGAGGGCCTTTTGGGGCACGTCGGCGGCGGTGACCTCCTCGATGCCGTAGTCCATGAACCGTCTGAGGACCGTGAGCCTGTCCACCCCGGCGGCGATCATGCGGCGGCCCTCCTCCACGTCCAGATCCCGGATGCCCCGGGTCAGGAACCGACGGCTTGCCCGGGCGGCCACGGCGTCGTAGTGGGTGACGAAGAGGCAAGTTGAGCCGGAAGCGCCGAACCAGCTGAGGGCCCCCTGCTGGAGCTTCACCGCCTCGGCGGGGTTGGTGCCCCGGGCGAACTCGTCGAAGAGGACCAGGCAGAACCCGTCCCGGACGGCCCGGGCGGCGGCGTCCGCGGCCATCAGCTCTCCGCCGAAGGAGGAGAGACCCTCCCGGCCGTCCTCCCCCTCCCCCCGGATGAGGCACAAGCCGTCGAAGAAGGGGACCTGGGCGGTCTCGGCGAAGGGAAACAGGCCGCAGTGGGTGAGGTACACGTTGAGGGCCAGGGTCTTGAGGCACACGCTCTTGCCCCCCATGTTGGCCCCGGTAAGCACAGCGGCCCCGGGGGAAAGGGACAGGCTGAGGGGCGTGAAGGCAGCCCCCTGGCCTTTGAGGCGGTCGGCGATGGCGGGATGGACCATGTTCACGAAGGACAGCTCCCGCTCGGTCAGAGTGGGCAGCACGCCCCCCAGCTCCCGGACCAGGGCGGCCTTAGCGAGCAGCAGGTCCAGACGGCTCAGGGCGTCCAGGCTGTCCGTCATATCTTGTTTATAGGGCAAAAGTTTTTGGGAGAGGGCCACGCACAGGCTTTGCTCCGCCGCCGCCTCCCGGGCCACGATGGCCGTGCGCTCAGTGAGCAGGACTTCCCGCGCTTCGCCTTTTGCCTGGGCGATGCGCTTCTCAATACATGCTTTTTCCTCACGGACGGCGGCCAGATCCGCCGACCAGCTTGCTCGCAGGGAAAAGGCCGGGTTGCCGTCGCCCTCCGGGTCCAAAATGGCCAAAGCTTCGGGCACGTGGTGGAGGGCGATCCCCTCCCAATGGGCCTCGGCCTGCAGGGCGTCAAAGTCCGCCGCCAGGGCTTGCAAAAGCAGCAGATACCGCTTGAGCTCGAAGAGCTCCACCTGGTCCAATGGCCGCTGACCCAGCATGCCCACGGTGCCGCGGATGTCCCTCAATTGCATGAGCCCCTGCCGGAAGCGGGCGAGGGCTGGATGGTCCCCCAGGGCCACGGCCTTGGCGAGGTTATTCAGCTCTCGTTGGAGGGCCGTCCGCTCGTTTCGAGCATAGGGCCTCAAAGCCCGCTTCTGCTCCCGGCCCAGGGGCGACAGAGGCAGCAGCCGGTCCAGCACGAAGGGAAGGCCGATATCCTGTTGCTGTTTCAGGGTCAGTTCCATTGGCTCTCCTTAAAAACGTCTATCACGGGCACATTCACTTTGCTTTCCACCAGCGCTTGGAAGGCGGCGGGATCGTAGGGCGCGCCGTAGGCGGAAAAGGGGTTCACGGTCAGGGCGATCAGCTCATTTTGGCGACGGACCCGGAAGGCAACGCCCCGAGCCCGGAGCTTTTCATAGCTCTCCCGGGACAGGAGGAGCCGGGTGCCGTCCTCCACGCTGACGGTATGGGGTATACCCCTGCGCCGCAGCAGCTGCGCCGCCATGGCGTCAGTGAAGGCCCCCGTGGCATAGAGGTCCTCCCCCTGCCCCTCCAGGGCCAAGGTGAAGTCGTCCGCGGACCGGGACCAGATCATGGAAGCGGCGATGCGCCATCCCTGCCTGGGGGCACTGTCTCCGCCAATCTGCAGAAAAGGCGCAATGCTTCCGACTCTCTCATATCCAGCGGCGTCTGCGATCATAATTTCTCCGCCCCAGAGCGTTCCGTCTTCTCCATATCCGGTCCATAGCTCCCGCCGGTGGAGAGGATCACCCCCTCCGCCGCCTCGGGCGCGCACAGGCTCCGGCGAAAGAGAGCCCCGTCGATGAGCACCTTCTGGGCTCCAAAGCCTTTGAGCTGGTCCGTCAAGGCTACGATCTGCTCGGTCATGGAGGGCCCCGCCAGCTCCACGAAGCCGTCGGACAGGGCCCGCAGGATCGCCACCTCCCCGAGAGGCGTGTGGATGCCGGTGAGGGCCAGTATCTCCCCCGTCACGTCGCATTTTGAAAGCAGGCCCCGGGCGGTGGCGAATAAACTGCCCCCCGTCACGTAGATGGGGGGCTTGTAGGTGCCGGTGATAAGATCCTCCCGCTCCCCGTCCCGGCCGATGGAGGTGAGGGCAAGGGAAACGCCCCGCACCCGCGCCCCGCCGATAAGGGCGTTCAATGCGGTGGTCTTCCCCGCGTTCTTGCACATCCCCGCAAGGCACACGGTGGTATAGGGGGCGATGAGGTCAAAGAGCATGGTTTATTTCCAGAGCTCGTCCGGGTAGAGGCCCGCGGCCTTCATCTCCCGGATGCTCTGCTGCAAAGCGGGCATGTCCTGCTTGTAGGTGACGCCGTGCCACTTGGCGGCGCAGTGGAGCACCTTCACGCTGGCCTTCCCCTCCACGATGAGGTCGTTGGTGAGGCGGGGCACCAGATACTCGCATTTCAGCGGGTTCTTGGGCAGGTTCTCGTCCAGGAACGCCGGGAAGCGCTTTTCCGCCTCCTCCAGAAAGTCGGGCATATAGCCCCAGAAGTTCATGGACACGGTGTCGTCGGGATCGAGAGCCACGTAGGTCTCCCCTTCGTCCTCGGTGTAGGCGATGCCGCCGTCCCGCTTCTCGATGCGGAGCCGCTCCGCGATGGAGGTCAGGTTGTCATCCTGGTCCACCACGCACACGCCCCGAGCCACGTGGCCGTTGTCGGTGACGGTGTTCTTGAGAAGATAGCCCACCATGGCGTACTCGCCCCGCTTGTGGGGGACCTTCAGATAGTCGTAGATGGTCTTGTAAGCCTCCTTGCCGTAGAAGTCGTCCGCGTTGATGACGGCGAAGGGGGCGTCACCGATGACGTCCTTCGCCGACAGCACGGCATGGGTGGTGCCCCAGGGCTTCACCCGGCCCTCGGGGACGCTGTAGCCCGCAGGCAGGGCGGTCATGTCCTGGAACGCGTATTCAAGCTCCAGGAAGGGCCGCACCCGGCTGCCGATGACCTCCTCGAAGTCCTCGGCCATCTCCCGCTTGATGATGCACACGGCCTTCTCAAAGCCCGCCCGCCTGGCGTCGAAGAGGGAGAAATCCATGATCACGTGGCCCTCTTTGTCCACCGGGTCCATCTGCTTGAGGCCGCCGTACCGGCTGCCCATGCCCGCCGCCATGATGACTAAAATGGGTTTGCTCATTTCATATACCTCCAACTATATTTTGGTGAAAAATCACAATTCCTTGGGTCCGCCGCCGATGCTGGCCACGTAGAAAGCGCAGGGGTAGCCGACGGCCGCCTCGTAGGCCTTGCCCACCTTCTCACAGACAGCGTCCACAGCGTCCCTTCGGACGATGGCCACGGCGCAGCCGCCGAAGCCGGCCCCGGTCATACGGGCCCCCAGGACGCCCTCACAGGCTCTCGCCTCGCTCACCAGGGTGTCGAGCTCCCGGCAGGACACGGCGTACAGGTCCCGAAGGGAGTCGTGGGAAGCGTCCATGAGCCGGCCGAAGGAAGCGAGGTCCCCGGCCCGCAGCTTCCTGCAGGCCTCCACGGTCCTGGCGCACTCGTAGACCACGTGCTCCGCCCGGGCCCGGTCCGTCTCATTTTCAATGAGATGCTTGTTTTCCTCGAAAGCCCGGACGCCCACGCTGGCCAGGTCCTTCACGGGCAGGGCCTTTTGCAGCGCCGCCAGGGCCCGCTCGCACTCCGAGCGGCGCTCGTTGTATTTGGAGTCCGCCAGGGTGCGGCGCTTGCAGGTGTTCATGATGAGGATCACGTGCTCCCCCAGCGCCACGGGCACGTACTCGTAGCTGAGGGTCCCGGTGTCCAAAAACACCGCGTGATCCTCCTTGCCGAGGGCGATGCTGAACTGGTCCATGATGCCGCTGTTGAGGCCGATGAACCCGTTCTCCGTCCGCTGACCGAGGAGGGCCAGCTCCACGTCCGTCACGTCCAGGTCGTAGCAGGCCCGAATGGCCGCCCCCGCCACCACCTCCAGCGAGGCCGAGGAGGAGAGGCCGGAGCCGTTGGGGATGTTCCCGTAGACGAGGAGCTCGAAGCCGGAGCTTAGCTCGATCCCCCGCTCCCGCAGGGCGAAGAGCATGCCCAACACGTAGTTGGTCCACTGGTTCCGCTCCTGGAAGCGGACGTTCGAGAGCGTCCCCTCCAGCACCCCCGCCTGGGGGAAGTTCACGGAAAAGAATCTCAGCCGGTCATCGGACCGCCGCCGCAGCAGCGCCCAGGTGCCCATGGTCAGGGCGCAGGGCAGCACGTGGCCACCGTTGTAGTCCACGTGCTCACCGATCAGGTTCACCCGGCCCCCGGCGAAGAAGCAGCGGGGCGTCTCCCCCTGCCCGAAGGTCTCATAAAAAACTTTTTCCAGCTCTGCCTTTGTCATGCTCCCTCCTGAGGTCTGATGCAGTACAGGTCGGAGCCGAAGTCCCCCAGCATCCGAATGTTCTTATTGTAGCCCGTGCCGATGAACCGGGTGTTCAGCGGCACCCCCTCCGCAAGGGCCCGGCCCGTGGCGGTGAACTTTTCCTCCCCGTCGGGGAGCATGTAGAACCGGTCGATGGTGCGGATGACGAACCCGCCCTTCTTCACGCTGACGGGGGCCACGTGCTTCAACAGGCTGGCCAAAGGCCCCACCCGGACGCCCCTGGTCTGCCGCTCCACGGTATAGGCCGTATCCGGGTCCAGTCCCGGCACCCGCAGCACGTCCCCCGGCGCGGCGGCCTCGTTGTCCATGAGGAACCGGGCGGCCACGGCCTCCCCCTCCCCCAGGGCCACCCAGGTCTCCATGCCGTTCTGGCGGCCGAGACGCCGGAAGCGGCCGAACTGGAAGGTCTTTCGGTGGGCCTTGTAGAAGTCCATATCCGCCTTCGCTTCCTTCTTCTCCGCGTGGGTCAGGGTGCCGAGGTCCATCTCCCACCCAAGCGCCCCGAAGGCGGAGGTATGGAACCGGGTGGAGAGCGGCGTCTCCCTAAGGGTCTGCTGGTGGGGCGCTTCGGAGATATGGGCCCCCATGGTGGACACGGGATAGAGGTAGCTGAGGCCCCCCTGGATCTTCACCCGCTCGATGGCGTCCGTGTCGTCGCTACACCAGATCTGCTGGCAGAAGCACAGCATCCCGAGGTCGAACCGGTTGCCGCCCGAGGAGCAGCTCTCAAAGAGGATGTGGGGCCGGGGGTAGAAGATGCGGCCCAGCACGTCGTAGAGGCCCTTGATGTATTCGTGGCAGAAGGCCCCGTTCTCACAGAAGGGGGAGTACATGTCGGACATGTGCCGGTTCATGTCCCACTTCACGTAGGATATGGGGCAGCTGTCCAAAATGCGGGTCACGTTCTCCACGATGTAGTCCCGGACCGCGGGGTTCACCAGGTCCAAAAGCAGCTGGTTCCGCCCGTAGGAGGGCTTGCGATCGGGCAGCTTCACCGCCCAGTCGGGATGGGCGCGGTAGAGGTCAGAATTCTCGTTGACGCTCTCCGGCTCCATCCAGAGGCCGAAGGACATGCCCAGCTTGTTGATCCGCGCACTGAGGCCCTCGAGGCCGTGGGGCAGCTTCTTTTTATCTACAGTGTAGTCGCCGAGGCCGCCTTTATCGTCGTTTCGGCCCTGGAACCAGCCGTCGTCCAGGACGAACAGCTCAGCGCCCGCCTTCTTCGCCCGTTTGGCCAGGGAGAGGAGCTTCCTCTCCCGAAAGGAAAAAAAACAGGCTTCCCAATCGTTGCAGAGCACCGGCCGTTCCTTTCCCTTCCAGTCGCCCCGGATCACGTGGCCGTTGATGAAATCGTGAAAGTGGGCGGAGAGGCCGTTAAAGCCGCCGTCCGAGTAGGTCATGACCCCCTCCGGCGTCTCAAAGCTTGCGCCGGGGGCCAGGGTGTAGCGGAAGCACCGGGGGCTGATGCCCACCATGACCCGGACCAGGCCGTTTTCGGACCTCTCCACGGCGGTATAGTGGTTGCCGCTGTAGAGGAGGTTGAAGCCCCAGCAGCGCCCCTGCTCCTCCGAGCAGTGCTTTTCGCTGAGCAATACGCCCGGGTTGTGCTTGTTGCCGGAAGCGCCGGTGCTGCCCTCGTTCACGTAGATGCCGGAAGCGACGGGCCGGTCGTGCCGCCGGGCCTCCCGGATCCAGCCCCCGTCGAAGGTGGTGAAGGTGAGATCGGCGGCGGGCATCAGATCCAGCATATAGCTCATGATCTTGTCGATGATCACGGGAGCCTCCCCCCCGTTCCTCAGCACCGCCCGGCGGGTGATCACGTCCTCCCGAGGATAGACGGTGTAGATGAGGTCCAGCGATACGGGGGCCACCTTCTCCTTGAGGTGGAGGACCAGCGTCTCCGCCCCGTCTCCATAGGCCGTGGGCAGGCTCTCCATGGGCAGGGGGCCGGTGAGGACCTCATAGGAATCATAGACGAAATCGTTGGTGAAGGCGCCGTCGGGCAGGGTCAGCTCCGCGGGCGGGTTCCGAAAATCCCCCTTGCCCACGCCGCTCCATTCGAGGGCCATGTCCTCCAGGCAATAGGTGTCGCTGCTGTCGTCGTAGAGGACGGAGGCCCCCCGGACGATGGCGGCCTTGACCCCCAGGGCCGCCCCGTCGGCAAGGGGCACGGGGCCGCCGTAGTGAAGGTGCTCCAGGTGGCCGAAGGGGGTCACCCGAAAGAGATAGGCCGTGTGGTCCGTCAAAAGGCGAAAGGTTTTGTCGCTGCACTCGATCATGGTACGCTCCTTATAAAAAACTCAGTCGTTCCATCGGCTGCCTGCCGGTTCCTCCAGGATGACCGCTTCCCAGGGCAGGAGCTGGCAGTCCAGCTTCTTGGTGCCGTGGGTGGAGAGGACGGGATAGCCCACCAGGGGCAGTCTCACCGGCTTATCTGACCAGTTCACCGCCGCCACCACCCGCTCGTTCCCCAGCCGCCGCTCGATCTTGATCCAGTTCTTCTCCCGGCTGATGCAGCGGAAGCTCCCCTGCTTCAGCACGTCGCTGCCGCTCCGGTAGGCCATGAGGGTACGGAACCAGTTCAGCACGGAGTTTGGGTCGGCGTCCTCGGTCTCGGCGTTTACGGTCACGTGGTTGCCGTTCACCTTGATCCAGGGGGTGCCGGTGGTGAAGCCCGCCTGCTCGCCGGGGGTCCACTGCATGGGCGTCCGGGCGTTGTCCCGGCTGGCGTGGCGCATGCGCTTGAAGATCTTTTCGTCGTTCAGGCCCAGCTTTTTCAGGGTGGGGACCATGTTCTTGGATTCCACGTCCTGAATGTCATCCATGGAGGTGAAGTCGAAGTTGGTCATGCCCAGCTCCTCCCCCTGGTAGACGAAGGGGGTGCCCCGGAGGGTGAGGAGCAACGTCAGCATGGCCTTCGCCGCCGCCGGGCTCCCGTCCCCGAACCGGGACACGGACCGGGGCTGGTCGTGGTTCTCGAAGTAGAGGGTGTTCCAGGGGAGCTTCTTCTGCCACTTGACGAGGCTGTTGAAGAGCCGCTGGGCCTTGAACTTCCGGGGCAGCCACTTGACCAGGAAGCAGTCGGCGTTCATGTGCTCGAAGGAGAACACCATATCGAGCTCCCCGTTGTTGGGGTCGGTCAGCTGCCGGGCCTTCTTCGTGGACACCAGCACCGTCTCGCCCACGGTGAAGCAGTCGTGTTTATTGAGCACCTCCCGGCGGAACCGCTTGAGGAGCTCATGACAGCCGGGGCGGGAGATGTAGTATTCGCTGCCCACCAGGGCCCCCTTGGGGAAGCCGTTCTTCAGGCTGTCCTTCCAGAGGAGGTTGATGACGTCGCACCGAAAGCCGGATACGCCGCGGCTGAGCCAGAAGTCCATGACCTGCTCCACGGCGTCGATGACGGCGGGGTTTCTGTAGTTGAGATCCGGCTGGCCCTTGGCGAAGAGATGCAGATACCACTGCTTGCGGATCTCGTCGAAAGCCCAGGCCCCGCCGCCGAAGAAGCTGGTCCAGTTGTTGGGGGGGCGCTGGCCGTTCCCATCCCGCCAGATGTAGAAGTCCTCGTAGGGGGCTTCCCGGCGGCGGCTCTTTTGGAACCATTCGTGCTGGTCGGAGGTGTGGTTGATGACCAGGTCCATGACGATCTTCAGCCCCAGGGCGTTGGCTTTTTGAATAAGCTCGTCCATATCGGCGAGGGTGCCGAACTTGGGGTCGATGTCGCAGTAGTCGGAGATGTCGTAGCCGTTGTCCTCGCCGGGAGAACGGTAGACCGGGGAGAGCCAGAGGATGCCCACCCCCAGAGATCTGATATAGGGGAGTTTGGAGATGATGCCGGGGATGTCGCCCATGCCGTCGCCGTTGCTGTCGCAATAGCTCATGGGATAGATCTGATAGACCGCCTGTTCCTTCCACCACGCCTCCATAGACGCCTCCTTGTTATGCGAGTATCGTAACCAGATACTTGGGGATAAGCTCGATGGGCTTATAGTTGAGCTTGCTGTAGCGGATGCCCTCGTCCCCGGCGTCGTCCTCCCGATTCACGTAGGTAAAGCCCGTGCCCATGAAGTTCACGAAGGCCTGGGCCATGGCCGGGTACGCGCCGGAAGCGTTCACGTCCGCCTTCTCCGCGTGGGCAAAGAGGGTGTCGCCCTTGATTTCGCCCACGGAAAGGGCCGTTATGCCCAGCCGGGTGATGAGGCAGGCCGCCCGCTGGTTGAGCCTGCAGGCGAGCTCGATGAGGTCCATGGTGCCCTTCAGCTCGTTGCGCTCCACCTCGCTCATCTCCGGGTGCTCCGCTTCGATCCGCTCCAAAAAGGAGATGCACTCTGGGAACATGTTCTCGGTGATCTCCCGGCACTCCGCCTCGGGGAAGTCCTTATAGAACCGGTTCACGTGGTTCTTCTGGCCGTGATACTTCTTGCCGCTGAAGGTGCGGAAGCTGTCCGCCTCGTAGAGATAGTCGAACCAGTCCCGCTTCTCCTCGACGAAATACCGGCCGGAGTACCTGGCCTCAATGAGGGGCAGCTGATCCGCCCCCACGCAGGCGTAGCGGAGCTCCTCGCCCTGCTCCCGGGCGTCCGCCTCGGCGGCGGCGAAGCCGGCGTTCACGTCGCCGGAGCCCACGGGCACCGAGTAGCAGGGGCCCACGCGCTTATAGACGGACCGGGTCACCAGCGTGTCTTTGGCGATGGCGAAATGGGTCTTGAAGATGTTGCGCCACTGGAAGGTGACCCCTGCCGTGTTGTCGCAGATACGGTTGGCACAGACGGCGAAATAGGGCTCCAAAGCCTCGATATTGCGACAGCTCACCGGTATGAATTCGCTCATGCTTTCCCCGCCCCGGGGACCTCCTCCTCCGGGCCCGCCTGAACGGGCCCCTTTGGCGATAAGTATACCAGAGAATCGGTCGCTTGTGAAGAGCCTCCCGGGCGTTTCACAGCTTTTCCTTGACGGTGGACGAAAAAGCGCATACAATAAGAAAAAGAAATTTCCCCATATTGGAAAGGACCTCTATGCAGCTGATCGCTTTTGATCTTGACGGAACGCTCTGCAACACCATAGAAGATATCGCCGGTTCCCTGAACCGGGCTTTGGAAAAACACGGCATCGACCCCTATCCCCAGGAGACCGTGCAGGGGATGGTTGGCCGGAGCGTGGCCTATATGTGCCAGCGGGCCATGCCCCACGGCCGGGAGAACGACTGGAAGCCTGTGATGGACAGCTTCTTTGAGGACTATACCCGCCACTCCCTGGACCACACCCGCCCCTATCCGGGCGTCACAGAGGCCCTGCGGGCCTTGAAGGACCGGGGGTATCTGCTCGCGTGCGTGACCAACAAGCCCCACCCCCACGCGGTGCACATGATCTCGGAGCTGTTCCCGCCCCACGGGGACCTGTTCTGCCAGGTCCAGGGCCAGAACAGCAAGTTCACCCTGAAGCCCCACCCCGCCAGCCTGCAGTTCGTGCTGGACCTGCAGAAGGTGAAGAACGCCAACGCCCTCTACGTGGGGGATTCGGAGGTGGACTTCCAGTTCGCCCGCAACGGCGGCCTCCACTTCTGCGGCGTCAGCTGGGGATACAAGGGCCGGGCGTTCCTCGAGGATTTGGGGAGCGAGTTCGTCATCGACGAGCCCCGGGAGCTCCTTTCCGTCATGGACCGGCTCGAAGGGGTCCGGTAAGGGGACGAATACTTTCGGCCAATGGGGCAAAGGATATACCAGACGATCAAGGATACAGGTGAGGTCCTATGAAGTTTAAGGAAAAGCCATGGTACAATCAGGCGGTGGCCCTGTGCATCGCCGTGATCCTGTATGTGACGCTGACCAACTGGGGGAGCGTCCGGGAGGGCGTGGGCACCTTCTTCCACTACTTCTCTCCGGTGATCCTGGGCGTCATCATCGCCTACATCGTGAGCCCCCTCTCGGAGCTCTACGGCCGGACCCTGTTCTGCTGGATCAAGAAGACGCGGGTCAAGACCTTCATTTCCAACATCCTGGCCTTCATCACGGTCATCCTCTTTTTAGTGTTCCTGCTCCTCATGCTGGTCCCTCAGCTCATCGAGAGCGTGGGCACCTTCGCGGGGAACCTGGACGGATACATGGCCTCCCTCCACACCTGGTTGGATTCGCTGGGCGTGAACGCCTCGGCGCTGGATCTCGATCCGTTCATCAGCTCCTCCGAAGCCCTCATCGAGACCCTCACCGAGTTCATCAAGAAGAACCTGAGCGTGATCCTGTCTACCTCCGTGGGTGTGGGCAAGGGGGCGGTCCAGTTCCTCATCGCCTTCTTCCTGTCCATCTACCTGCTGTCGGACAAAGCCCGGCTCAAGGGGGGCATCAAGACGCTGATCAAAGCCGCTTTCAGCGGCATGAAGGCCGAGAAGGTCATCAAGGTCCTGCGCCGGTGCCATGGCATCTTGAAGCGGTACATCGTCTTTAATCTGCTGGACAGCCTCATCGTGGGCAGCGCCAACGCCATCTTCATGGCCATCGTGGGCATGCCCTACGTGGGCCTGGTGTCCTTCGTGGTGGCCGTCATCAACCTGCTGCCCACCTTTGGCCCCGTCATCGGCGCCGTCATCGGCGGCTTCGTGCTGCTGATGGTGAACCCCTGGCACGCCCTGGCGTTTCTGATCTTCACCCTGGTTTTGCAGACCATCGACGGCTACATCCTCAAGCCCAAGCTCTTCGGGGACTCCCTGGGGGTGTCGGGCCTGTGGATACTGGTGGGCGTCGTGGTGGGCGGCCGGGCCTTCGGCGTGGTGGGGATCCTCCTCGCCATCCCGGGCGTGGCCATGCTGGACTTCCTCTATCGGGAGTACTTCCTGCCCTGGCTGGAAGCAAAGAAAAAGGAATTCTGATCGCTCCACACAAAAGAACTGTCACGCTCTCTCTTTGTCCTTGTCTTTGTCCTTGTCCTTGTCTTTGTCCTTGTCCTTGTCTTTGTCCTTGTCTTTGTCTTTGTCTTGCTCCGATACGGAGGGTTTTTTCTCCGTATCGGGGAAACGGCCCTTATTTCGTGCCCGTGAGAGCCACGCCGTTCACGTAGAGGGTGTAGCCGTTCGAGATGACGCCGGAAGCGTCGCCGGTGAAGGACGAAATATAGGTGTCGCCGGTCAGCGTCCAGGTGGAGCTTTCGTCCAAGGTCACGTTCACCGTGCCCACCTCGGTGGAGACCACATCCCCCTTGGCGTTGGAGATGGCGCCGCTGACGGCGCCCGTGAAGGCGGAGCCGCCCGTCAAATTGAGGGTCAGCGTGGCGTCGCTGCCCACCAGCAGCAATCCCTCCAGGGTCTCGTTGTCCGCGTTCAGGGTGGCCACGTTCCCGGCCCCGGACCAACCGTCGTCTGAGACGGAGAGGAGCACGCCCTCGCTGTCTTCGTTCACCACGGTCACACCGGAGAGGGTGATGATGGCGTTGGTGTTGGTCACATGGAACACGTGGCCGTTTTGGCTGGTCAGGGTGCCGCCCGTCATGGTGAAGGAGCTGGTGCCGCTGTCCGCGTCGCCGGACATGGACTGGTAGATCATGATGGAATCGAGGAAGGTGGCGTTGCCGTTCATATGGGTGTTGTTGGCGGTGAGGTCGCAGTCAACCAGCTCGATGCTGTTCTTGCCCTCGATGCACACGCCTTCGGAGAGGTTGGAGACGAGGGAAGCGTTCGCCACATGGATCTCGGCGGTGGAGTAGATGGCCG